>PASS01000046.1 GCA_002712165.1 Fidelibacterota bacterium | reverse complement strand
CAAAGCTGCCGTAGAACAGGTGATCTACGGCCAAAGCCTGGTTGTGGAGGAAAGCCTCATAACTTTGTTAGCTGGCGGGCATGTACTATTAATCGGCGTACCAGGCCTTGCCAAGACCAAGCTAGTCCAAGCCCTCGGAACAGTTCTTGGTCTTGAAGATAAGCGTGTGCAGTTCACACCAGATCTCATGCCTGCCGATATTATCGGCTCTGAAGTACTGGAGGAAAATACCGAAGGACGGCGCTTCTTTCGCTTCATTAAAGGACCAGTATTTTGCCAATTGTTGATGGCCGACGAAATTAACCGTGCCAGCCCACGCACTCAGTCTGCCCTTCTTCAGGCAATGCAAGAGCACCGCGTCTCCGTCGCCGGTCAGCATCATAATCTTCCTAAACCATTCCACGTACTCGCAACACAGAATCCGATTGAGCAAGAAGGCACCTATCCATTACCTGAAGCACAGCTTGACCGATTCCTGATGCAAGTGGATATAACTTACCCAGATATTAATTCTGAACGAGAAATTATTTTGCAAACAACAGGCATAGACACTCCTGAGGCCAAGCAAATTTTAAGCGGAAATAATTTATTGAAAGCCCAAAACTTAGTGCGTCAAGTTCCGGTCGGGGATAGCGTCGTAACAGCGATCTTAAATTTAGTGCGCGCTGGTCGCCCTGACACCACCAACATTAAGGATGTTAAAGAACATGTTGCCTGGGGTCCCGGCCCGCGCGCAAGTCAAGCGCTGATGCAAGCTGTTCGCGCCAGGGCACTGCTACAAGGCCGCATGTCACCATCTATAGACGATGTTTTGGCCCTAGCACGACCAGTTTTACAGCACCGTATGGCATTAAACTTTGGAGCACGTGCGGACGGCCACACCTTACCCACATTAATTGACAAACTTTGCCAAAGTGTGGATGCAAGTTAAGGATTCTAAGTTCATATGCCTGCAGGACGTAACCATATGAGCGGAACAAGCAGACAAGATGAAAGTCATCGCCTGCGTACCCAGGCAGATTCTATTGCCAATACGATGCCTGCATTGCTAGTGGCAGCGCGACGCATCGCTGCCACCATTAATATAGGAAGCCATGGCCGGCGTCGTGCTGGGCCTGGTGATAGTTTCTGGCAGTTTCGCCCATATTCAAAAGACGATACCCCCGGAGCCATAGACTGGCGTCAAACAGGAAAATTTGATACGGTTTTCGTTCGTGAACGTGAGTGGGTCGCTTCCCAAACTGCTGCGCTTTGGTGTGACACTTCGCCATCTATGCGCTATCGCTCTTCAAATAATATTCCAATTAAGGCTGAAAGAAGCGCCGTGATGCTTCTCGCCCTAGCGGAACTCTTAGTAGATGGTGGTGAACGTATTATTCGACTAGATAGTGATGGGCGACCACAACGCTCTGCCCATGCTGGACGATTAGCCGTTGCTCACATGGCCGATGCGGTCGTGACGGAACTTATGACTGAAGATGAACGCAAAGATATACCACCGCTACCGCGATTCACGACCGCTTTGCCCCGCCACTCCACTGTTGTTTTGTTCAGCGACTTCCTGGCTCCTTTGAATGTCATTGCAGAGTCAATTCGCACCCTTGCTCATCAAGGCGTCATGGGACATATGATCCAAATACTGGACCCTGCAGAAGAAAGTCTACCTTTCACGGGCCGTATTCGATTTGTTGGTATGGAGCAAGAGGGCTACGCTGTCATAGATCGGGCCGAGGAGGCGCACGATGCCTACGTTCGTAAATTGCAAAACCATCGTAAAGGCCTGAAGTCTCTGGCGATGCAAGCTGGGTGGAGCTTTAATGTGCACCATACAGACCGTTCACCGCAGCTGACCATGGCTGCGCTGCACAACGCCATTCACGACCAACGGCATTGATGGAAAAATAATACGTATGTGGAATCTAGGTCTCATTTCATTTGCAACGCCGTGGGTGCTAGCCGCCGCAGCCGCACTACCCATCGTGTGGCTACTTCTGCGCTTAACTCCACCTGCAGTGCGGCAAATTAACTTTCCTGCTGTCCGCCTTTTGTTCGGGCTTGACCCTACTCAGCGCACATCAGCTCATACACCTCCGTGGCTAATTCTTTTGCGCCTTGCGATCCTTATTCTTGCTCTACTCGGCCTATCTGATCCAATCTTAAACCTCAAGACAGATGGAAGTTCGAAGACCTTGATCGTGGTCGTCGACAACGGCTGGGCAAGTGCCGTAAATTGGGAAGATCGCGCAAACGCATTGTATGACACCCTGGAAGGTGCAAGACGGCGTGGCCAGTCGGTTGCTTTACTGGCGACTGCAAAACTGCCCACCGGCGAGATGCTGCCGGCACGAATATCAACAGACGATGATTTCAAAATTGCAGCAGCGCAAATTTTACCCCACCCCTGGCCTACAGACCATGAGGCTACCCTGCGCCAGCTAAATGAGCTTAATATAAAAATACCAGCGACCACGGTTTGGATCAGTGACGGGCTAGGCGGTGACAACACTAATAGATTAGCATCCAAGCTGGATGAATTAGGAAACCTTACCGTGATCAATAGCGGGGCCCTCTCTCCCGCGCTTGTGTTGCACACTCCAGACAGAAAAGTGACAAACAGCGGTGGCGCCGTCACCAATACGATTGCTTTGCGTTTAACGCGCATTCACTCCGATAACGATACAGAAATTTCAGAGACTGTCAGAGCTGTAGATGCAAACAATCAAGTCCTCGCACGCACGATTATGACATTTGCTAGCGACACAAACTCCTCGGCCGCTCTTCTCGAAATGCCCTCTGAACTCGCTAACCGTATTTCTCGGTTTGACGTTGAAGGCCGCCCGGGTGCAGCGACAACAATATTAGCCGACGATCAGTGGCAAAGACGACCCGTAGGCGTCGCACAGGCAACCTCGCAGGGCATAACAGCACCTTTACTGGAAAGCTCTTATTACATCGACCAAGCACTTTCACCTTTCGCCGATGTGCGTATGGGCAACATGGATGAACTTTTTAGCCGGCCTTTAGCTGTACTCATAATGGCTGAGGGCGGCCGTATTCTTGATAACGACGTAGCACGTTTATCCGAATGGGTACGCGATGGAGGCGTGTTAGTGCGCTTCGCTGGCTCACAACTCACTGAGAACGTAGATGCTTTATTACCGGTAAAATTAAGAGAGGGTGGACGCACGCTAGATGGCGCCATGTCTTGGAGCAAGCCAGCTAAACTTGCGCCATTCCCAGAAAACTCACCCTTCAGAGGATTAGTTGTGCCTCCCGATGTCACAGTCTCCTCCCAAGTATTGGCTGACCCTGCCGCAATCTTGTCGGCAAAAACCTGGGCCCGGCTGAGCGATGGGACACCGCTAGTAACAGCAGAGAAACGAGGTCAAGGCTGGATCGTGCTGTTCCACGTCTCGGCGACACCAGAGTGGTCGGCTCTTCCTTTGTCTGGGCTATTCGTCGAGATGCTTCGCCAAATCGTCGATATAAGCCGAGGCATTCCCCCCGATGCCCCTCTTGATACAACCGGCTTTCTCGAACCATATTCAGTCATAGATGGTTTTGGTCGCCTACAGTTGCCCGGCCCCACTGTTACTGCGATTGATGGAACAAACTTTATTGACACCAGCGCCCAGCCTCAACACCCGCCTGGACTTTACGGTCCTGCAGGTGCGACACGCGCGCTCAACCTATCCAACAAGTTGCGCAGTTTGGAACCCTTAAATCAACTACCCATAAGCAGCACACAGCTGACCTTTTCGTCAATGTCGCAGGAACGAGTTCTCAAACCTTGGCTGCTGGCAGCTTCACTCATTTTGCTATTAGTAGATCTGACGATCAGTTTTATATTGCGAAAGTTAATTCCTGAGCCGTCAATTCTTTTGAAACGCCGCATAGCAACTGGTGCTGCAACAGTAATTCTATTATTCGTTTGGAATAGCAACTTGGATGCAGCAGAACAAATCTCTAACGCACCCAAGCCAATAGACCACCTCGTTCAAGCTGCAATTTTAGAGACACGCCTTGCATACGTCACAACGGGCGACACTCAAGTTGACCGAGTGGCTGCAGCAGGCCTGGGGGCTCTTACTAACTTGCTAGCGGCACGCACGGCGGCAGAGCTAGGAGTGCCGACCCGTATAAATCTGACTGCGGCTAGCGTCACCAACGACTCTCTGACCCCATATCCGCTAATTTATTGGCGCATAACGCCTGCCCAAGAAAATCCGTCACCGCAAGCTGTCAATGCCCTGAACCACTATCTCAATAGCGGAGGCACAATCATATTTGATGCCCCCGACCAAACCGGCGCACTCGGCAGCATAACAACACCCAAAGCTAACGGCACTCGCTTAGATCAAATCCTGCGCCTACTCGATATTCCACCATTGATTCAGGTGCCCCAAGATCATGTACTTACCAGAAGCTTCTACCTTCTAAACGATATGCCAGGTCGCTATGCAGACTCATCTATTCTCATTGAACGCATGTCTACAGAAAACGATGGTGTCTCTTCTGTTGTAATAGGTGGCAATGACTGGGCTGCCGCCTGGGCACAGGACCCTAACGGAATTCCCCTGCACTCAGTAATCCCAGGTGGTGAGCGACAACGTGAGCTAGCCTACCGAGTTGGCGTGAACATGGTGATGTACGCATTGACTGGGAACTATAAAGGAGACCAGGTGCACTTGCCGTCCATCATGGAGCGCCTAACAAAATGACAACTATCACATTTACACCCATGATGCCCACATCGCTGATTTTTTTGATGCTAACAGCTGCGATTGGATTAATTGGCTACGGTCTTTTTCGAGGGGCGAGAGGTGTTCTTTTGCGAACATTACCAATTCTCGCCCTGCTTATTGCGATTTCAGATCCCAAGCTTATGCGTGAGAACCGCACACCACTGAAGGATGTTGCTGTAGTGGTCGTAGATGAAAGTGCTAGCCAACAACTAGGCAAACGACAACAACGTACGGACACCGTACTCGACGGTCTGCGAAAAAATCTCAAAGATGCTAAAGATTTGGAAGTGCGTTTTGTCCGGGCCAGTCACAATGAGACAGGTGCGCAATACGGCACACGATTGTTTAGCGCCCTTACAGCAGCTATTAGCGATGTTCCATCTCAACGCCTAGCAGGTGCAGTCCTCATTACTGATGGGCAAGTACATGATGCCTTAACGCCGGAACAGGCTACACAAATTCAGGCTCCGTATCTCAAGGCCCCTTTGCACGTACTCCTGACCGGCGAAAAAGAAGAATACGACCGCCGAGTGCGAGTTGATCGCGCGCCCGATTTTGGTTTGGTCGATAAGCCAGCCATGGTGACACTCAGAGTTGAAGACACTGCTATCGCTAAAGGCACGCCGATCAGTGTTTCGATTGGTCGCAATGGTGGCAAAGTTCAATCTCTTACATTACCTGCAGGCGAGCCTACCGAAATACCGCTACCTATTGAGAACGCCGGGGCGAATGTATTTGAAGTGAAAGTAGAAACCGGCCTCAATGAGCTTTCAGAAACCAATAACCGCACCCTGATCAATATTAATGGTGTGCGCGATCGCCTGCGAGTCCTGTTAGTCTCCGGTCAGCCGCATGTAGGCGAGCGAGCATGGCGAAATCTTTTGAAGTCCGATCCCAACGTCGATCTTATCCACTTCACTATCTTACGGCCACTCAATAAAGACGATGGCACACCCTTGAATGAACTGGCTCTAATTACTTTTCCAATCCGTGAGCTCTTCGAAGAAAAGCTAAATGACTTTGATTTAGTCATTTTTGATCGCTATAGCCAAAGAGGCCTTGTACCTCTCCAGTTCATGGCTAATGTCGCCGACTATGTTCGTACTGGCGGCGCGATAATGCTCACGGTCGGTACCGAATATTCAGACAGCTTCTCGCTGTTCGGCGGGCCGCTGCAAAGTATTTTACCCGCTGAACCAACAGGCCGCGTGTTCACAGGCTCCTTCCGACCACAACTCAGCACTATCGGCCAGCGCCATCCGGTGACCGCCGAACTAGCCGAGACCTCCGCAAGAAATTCAGAGGGAAATAATCCCGAATGGGGACGCTGGCTTCGACAAATTCAAGTGCAACAGAGTAAGGGTCAGCCATTAATGACAGGCCGTGAAGACGAGCCTCTATTGATTCTGGACCGAGTAGGCGAAGGACGGGTCGCGCTACTTCTCAGTGATACAGTATGGCTGTGGGGCAAAGGTTTTGATGGCGGTGGGCCGCAAGTTGAACTACTTCGCCGGGTGGCACATTGGCTGATGAAAGAGCCTGAGCTAGAGGAAGAATATCTCTCAACCGAAGCGCAAGGTGGTATACTATCAATCACGCGCCGTAGCCTGGCCGAAGAAGCCATGCCTGTAACGGTTACCTTCCCATCAGGTCAGGAACAAATGATTGTTCCCGAAGATTCGGGTAAAGGAAAATTCACTGCGCAGATTCCTGTAGAAGTTCCCGGCCTTTACCGCCTTACTGATGGCGCTAATACTACCGTCGCTGCTGTAGGCTCACCTAATCCACTGGAAACCTATGATGTAGTCGCAACCGCAGAACTCGTCGCGCCACTCGTTCAAGCCGCAAAAGGTGGCACGTATTGGCTGGAAGATGGAATAACAGTCCCGGCTGTGCGGCGTGTAGCCCCTGACCGCATTGCGCATGGATCAAGCTGGCTTGGCCTGAGAGACAACAAGCAGTTTGTTGTAAGTGGCATAACGCAGACACCGATCGCTCCGGTCGCACTCATTTTACTTCTTGTGATGGCTGGCGCCATGCTAGCTTGGTGGCAAGAGGGTAAGTAAAAGCTTTTTACTGGACACCAGTTGTAAGCTCAGCTCGCATTTTTTGACGAAATACATCAATAGCGACAAGATCTTCCCCTATACGTACATGCCAGAAAGTCCACCCATTACAAGCAGGTGCTCCCTGCACAGCTGCACCAACTTGGTGAATAGAACCTCTGTAGTCAGACGAAATCAATGTTCCATCCGCACGGACTCGCGCCGTAAATCGGCCGCTTGGATCTGAAAGAACCGAGCCTGGCCGAAGCAGGCCGCGCTCAACCACCGTGCCGAACGGAATACGCGGTTCCGATCTTTTGCTTGGTGTTATGAGAATTTTTTCATCCACAACTGACTTCACCTGCGCAATACGTTTGCGAGCGCGGGCTATATATTCTTTGTTTTGTTCTATGCCAATGAACTTACGACCCAGGGCTTTCGCTACAGCGCCCGTTGTTCCGGTACCAAAAAAAGGATCGAGAACAATATCACCAGGCTTTGTTGCAGCCATAATCACACGATAAAGCAAAGACTCAGGCTTTTGGGTTGGGTGTAGCTTATTCCCATCTTCGCCCTTCAAACGCTCATCACCAGTACACAACGGCAACGTCCAATCGCTGCGCATTTGTAAGCCATCATTCATGTTCTTCATAGCATCATAATTGAAGGTATAACGTGCATCTTTAGACCTAGCGCACCAAATCAATGTCTCGTGTGCATTAGTGAACCTTGTACCGCGAAAATTAGGCATAGGATTTGACTTGCGCCAGACAATATCATTTAGCAACCAATACCCTAGGTCTTGTAAAACTGATCCTACGCGAAAGATATTGTGATAGGAGCCAATTACCCAAAGACTACCATTGTGCTTCAGCACTCGCCGGGCTGACTTAAGCCAATCATGAGTAAAATCGTCATATGCCCTAAAATTAGAAAATTTGTCCCAGTTATCATCGACTCCGTCTACGCGCGAGTTATCAGGCCGATGCAAGTCTCCACCTAGCTGTAGATTATATGGAGGGTCAGCGAAAATTAGATCAATACTGCCTTCCGGCAACCTATTCATTGCCTCAATGCAATCGCCAGCGTAAATCGTATTTGTTTTGAAGTTGCCCGATTTATTAGAGGCATTATTTTTCTTGACCATACTGACTAGTTCCCTACCTAAGTTCTTCGGCATATTCACCGAATTCTTAAAATTGCGTGCACCCCTGAAACTTGAGGCATCATTTTCCCACCACACAGTTAAGGACGTGTGAGGAGTAAACTGATTTGGAAGGAGCTTCTTTGTGGCGCACCATCACTCTATGCAGCAGGAAGCCCATTCATGAAGAATCATAGGAATCAATGGTTTAGGGTATGTAAAGACTGTCTGGAGACTAATGCTACATTTAGGGCCTAGCGTGGGTGACAGACTCAACTACTAGGGGCACATCGCATAATTATAAAAAAATAAGATATTTTACACTGCCGCAGAATTCATGGCAGTTTTGATCGGTGCGAATGAGCGGCGATGATAGGCCGTTATACCAAGCCGGGAAATCGCATCTTGATGTTTCTTCGTGCCGTAACCCATATTAGTTTCCCAGCCATAGCCAGGACAAACAGTCGCCAATTCTGCCATAAGTCGGTCACGTGTCACTTTTGCGACTACAGAAGCAGCAGCGATAGATAGGCTTTTACTATCCCCTTTTACCACTGTCGTGACATCGCATGGCAGTGGGGGTTCTACATTACCATCTACCAAGGCCAAATTCACCTTATGCCCAATTTGTTCAATCGCACGCGCCATCGCAAGGTGAGTAGCATTCAGAATGTTGTTTGCATCAATTTCTTTTACACTGGCTTGTCCCACGCCAATAGTAGCCGCTCCGCATTTATACAACGCCCTAAAGAGTACCGCACGGCGGGTTGCCGATAGTTTCTTCGAATCATCGAGGCTCGAGCAAAGGTCATAAGGAATCCTCTCGATGTCAAGAATCACGGCAGACGCAATAACTGGTCCGGCCCATGGCCCACGACCTGCTTCATCCACACCTGCTATCACCGCACCACGGTGCGTTGTTATATACACACGTTCAAGGTCAAAATCGGGCATGGCTAAGTATGCTAAAAGTTAAACTATTTAGGTTTCTTTTTGGGATTATTTATATGTTCACTAAGCCGGGGCATTAGCTCAACAAAATTACAGGGCCTGTGGCGAATATCGAGCTGGAATTTCAAGATTTCATCCCAACCATCTTTTACCGCACCCGAAGATCCAGGTAGTGCGAACAAATACGTCCCACCAGCAACTCCTGCCGTTGCGCGAGATTGTATTGTTGATGTACCGATGCTCTTTAGACTTACCCAACGAAAAAGCTCACCAAACCCAGGAATTTCTTTTTCACATACTTGGCCAAAAGCCTCTGGCATCACATCGCGGCCAGTCACGCCAGTGCCGCCAGAAGTAATGATACAATCTACTTTTGTGTCGGCAATCCATTGTTTCAGCTTGGCAACAATCGCTTCCACATCATCCTTTAAAAGGGCACGTTCAGCGAGTTTATGTCCATCACCAGTCAGGCGCTCAATCAATAATTGCCCAGATGTATCGGTCTTGAGATCGCGCGTATCCGATACAGTCATTATTGCGATATTGATAGGCACAAATATTTGAGTTTCATCGAGGCTAGCCATGAACGAGGAGTCCAGTTCTCTAATTCGGAAGATTACACCTGCACGAGGTTATTCAACTTATGCCTAATAGCAATTAAGTCTTGCCATGCAAGACGCTTCTGCTGCGGTGAACGCAGCAAATATGCTGGATGAAACAATGCCATACTCGGCACTGGTTTTGATATGCTGGGTGACACATATTCATGCCAGTGTCCGCGCATCTTGGTGATACCAATGGGCTTCGCAAGCAGCGTTTTCGCAGACAGACCGCCGACAAATACTAAAACTGCAGGATCCAGCAGTTCTATATGCCTCTGCACAAATGGTAGACACGACGATACTTCCTGATGGGTTGGAGACCGATTGCCGGGTGGCCGCCAAAAAACTATATTGGTGATATAGGCATTGGTTTCCCGGTCAAGCCCAATAGACTCAAGCATTTTATCGAGTAGTTTGCCCGATGCGCCAACAAAAGGCTTACCCTGTCGATCCTCGTCCGCGCCCGGAGCCTCGCCGATAAACATGATACGCGCACTTGCGTTACCATCGGCAAAGACAGTGCTACTCGCAAATTTTTTCAGGCCACAGCCTTCAAAAGATTCCACCGCAGCTTTTAGTTCATCAATAGTATTAGCGCCCTTAGCTAGATGGATCGCACTATGAACTAGCTCTCCAACTTCAGGCTGTAAGCCCGAATGCAGAGAATGACTCTGGGAAACGGTCTTGAGAATTTTTTGCTTGGCCTGCTTGGTTGCAACTACAGCCTCTACTCTTCCGCCCACTTTGAATCGATCAACCGGCTCTTCGGTAATCGCTTCGTCCACTCCAACATCCACATACCAGCGCAGCAGTGCGGAGGGGTTATCCGCCAGGGTTTTAAATAAACTATTCATACCAGAAGTGTGCGGTGCTGAGCATAAAACTGCAAGCAGGGTGTATATCAAAAGTGGAATTGAGGTGGCGTCGCAATCTGGCTTTTACTACCCGGTAACTTTTAGTTGGGTGGCTTATATTTATAGCCCGTTAATCCGCGTTCACCGGCTATAGCTTTACGAAAGAACCATAGACCAAACCAAATCACAGCCGGCACACTAAGAAATCCTGAGATTTGCATAAGTAGCCCGACATTATTCTCACCCCAACGCAATGGAAGAACACCTACTGCTTCAAGCATTTGCTCAGCAATCCGCAATACTCCGAAACCCGCAACGGCAATCAAAACGCCCAATGTGCCAGCAAATAGCGCGGTAGTCACAGCAGCAATAAATTTAGGATTGGTTCGCACAGACTTAATACCTATTCAAATACATATAAAATAACTGTCTTCAGTAGCACTCGGTATGAAAAGCTCTATATGAGATGGTACTTTTGCCCTAGCTCGTTAGAGTAAACAAGACTGGGCAGCATGCACTTGGGCCCTTAGGCTTAAAATGGAACAATAAGTGAACAAATGTTCACGCCAGCGTGTGGATAAATGTTATTTACTTAGTTAAAAAGGGCTAGTTATGAGCGAACGTGAATCAATGGAGTTTGATGTAGTCATCGTCGGGGCTGGCCCTGCCGGACTTTCCTCTGCAATCCGCCTCAAACAATTGGCCGCTGCAGAAAACAAAGAAATCAATGTTTGCGTAGTCGAAAAAGGCTCTGAGGTTGGCGCCCACATACTCTCAGGAGCTGTAATTGACCCCATTGCCCTAGAGGAATTGATACCTGACTGGAAAGAGAAAGGCGCTCCAATCAATACTCAGGTAACGGAAGACAAATTTCTCTATATGTCTGAAAAGTCAGCCATTCGCTTTCCCAATTTTAT
Organism: Fidelibacterota bacterium; assembly: GCA_002712165.1. Taxonomy (GTDB): domain Bacteria; phylum Pseudomonadota; class Alphaproteobacteria; order Rhodospirillales; family Rhodospirillaceae; genus UBA11612. Next base: position 93,782 of record PASS01000046.1, on the reverse strand, counting down.
GCTGCCACCATTAATGAAAAATCACGGCAACTACATTGTCAGCCTCGGCAATGTTTGTCGTTGGCTGGCCGCACAAGCAGAAGAACTTGGCGTCGAAGTTTATCCCGGTTTTGCTGCCGCCGAGGTTCTATACGATGACAAAGGTGCGGTTCGCGGCGTCGCTACGGGGGATATGGGTATCGGCAAAGATGGTGAAAAAACTGCCAACTATGAGCCTGGAATAGAGCTTCATGCAAAATACACCTTCATTGCAGAAGGCGCACGCGGGTCACTGGCCAAAGAACTCATTCGTAAGTTTAGCTTGGATAAGCATAGTGACAAACCAAAGTTCGGAATTGGTCTAAAAGAGTTATGGGAAATCGACCCGGTAAAGCACAAAGCTGGACTTGTCACTCACAGTATGGGCTGGCCACTAGACTCGTCGACCGGTGGTGGCTCTTTTATGTATCACCTTGAAGATAATCAGGTGGCTGTCGGGTTCGTCATTCATTTGAATTATACAAATCCTTATTTGTCACCCTTCGACGAATTCCAACGATTTAAACACCATCCGGCAATTCAACCTTATTTTGAAGGTGGTCGCCGTATTTCCTATGGCGCGAGAGCGATTACCGAAGGAGGCTTACAGTCAGTACCTAAGTTAACCTTCCCGGGTGGTGTCCTTATCGGCTGTTCAGCAGGCTTTGTTAATTTACCGCGCATCAAGGGTAGCCATAACGCCATGAAGACCGGCATGNTGGCAGCNGAAGCNGCCTATAGAGCCCTTAACGNAAACCGCGNAAGGGACGANCTGTCTTCNTATGTGGNAGCCTACCGNACCAGTTGGGTCTATAAAGATTTAAAGCGNGTGCGAAATGTGAAGCCGCTATGGAGCAAGCTNGGTCTATTTGGTGGGGTNCTCATNGGCGGCCTNGATATGTGGATGAATCAATTNGGCATCGGCTTACCGCTGACCNTGAAACANGGNAAATCCGACGCTNATACTTTGATGCCTGCTGATCAATCGACGCCTATCAATTATCCCAAACCCGACGGTAAAATTTCTTTTGACAAACTTTCCTCTGTTTTTGTCTCNGCNACGAATCATGAAGAGAATCAGCCCGCNCACCTGAAACTCAAAGACCCAAAAATTCCTATNTCTGTAAACCTNCCCAAATGGGCCGAACCGGCGCAGCGCTANTGCCCTGCGGNNGTTTACGAGATAGTGGAAGTTGANGGANCAAGCGAAAAATGCTTTCAAATCAATGCCCAAAATTGCGTGCACTGTAAAACTTGCGATATAAAGGACCCAAGCCAAAACATCACATGGACGGTGCCCCAGGGTAGTGGCGGACCCAATTACCCTAATATGTGAGAGTGGGGGGTTTTCTAGTGGCCTTGAGAACCTTACCATTAATGCCTGAGGCCTGAGTATTAAGGTATTCTAAAGCTCGAACTATTAAGCCCTGCCTCTAGGATACGGCTCGGCAAATAAAACAAGTNTNTTTTTAGTANCGTGAATCCNCTGGTAACAACTGGCTTATGACTTNCAAANTCTCCAANCTAAATCGCTTTGTACTGCCCGCCGTCGCTGCTGTTGCAGCAACCGCAGTGTGGATCACGATAGCCGAGAACGTGGCCAGCGGGCGGTCGGGTTCTAACAATATTGAGCAACCAGGACTAGCAGCAGTCTTCTTGTCAGCACGCCACGCCGATGCAAATACCGATACACAGCGAGCTGTCTCTTACCTTGATGCAGCACTGAGTATTGATCCGAACAACACAGACCTCTTACAAGAAAATTATTTCCTCGCTGCACAGATGGGAAATTTTAAGTCTGCCGTGCCGACGGCGAAAAGAGCCTATGAACTCCTACCCAGAAAAGGTTTAGCTCCGGTCATTCTTGCTGTGAACCACTATAAGAAAAAAGAATACGAGCAAGCTTGGAGTTACATTGACAACATTTCCGGTCAAAGCGTCAATGCTTTTGCACTACCAATGCTGAGGGCATGGGGTGCCGCTCCAATGCAAACTGCTGAGGAGGCTTTGAGCAAACTTTCCGTCATGAGTTCGTACAGCGATATGGAAGACTTGGTACACGCCATGTCTGGCCTACTGAACGAGTTCTACGGCAAAGACCAGGCAGCGCTTGAGCACTACGATGCGCTTGCAGTTAACGGTGAAGAGCGGCGCATCTCGATGGTGCGCCTTGTTGCTGGAGGATACCACCGTCTTGGACATACGGATAAGGCAGTAAACTTCATTTCNCGCTATCAAACGGCTAATGGTTCTTCACCTACAGTTGAGTCATTTGCGAACCCAAAATCATTCTCAAAGAAAGTATCTCCNNACGAGGNNATGGCTNAAGCTCTCTTCGCAGGNGCGGAGATGCTNTTNCGCGCTCGGCCCAATGATTATCGTGCTCAGATGGCTATTGCTTATGCNCAGTCNGCGTTGCATCTAGACNCNGATATGATCATAGCTCGNCGATTTGTAGGNATNACTTTAGCAGCNCGCACTCATTACNTGGAATCCAATAAAATTCTCNGCGCGGTTAGAAAATCCGCTCCAGGTTATCTAGAGTCACAGATGCAGATAGCCGAAAACTTTGCACGGATGGACCGCATTGAAGATGCGCTTTCGACTTTACGGTCGGTCTCACGCAGCCATTCGAATTGGCCAGAAGTCTTTATAGCTATGGGTGATTTACTGCGCCAACAAAAACAATATGAAGATGCGGTCGATGCCTACGATGCAGCACTTAAACTTTACCCAGAAAATCGCCCCGCCAATTGGGCGGCTTACTACATGAGGGGCATCGCCCTGGAGCGAGCCAAGCAATGGAACCGNGCTGAGGAAGATTTCCGCAAAGCTCTCGAGCTTAATCCTGAAGATCCAGGTGTACTCAACTACCTAGGTTATTCCTATCTTGATCGTGGTGAAAATTTAACGGAAGCTCGGCGTTTAATCGAGATGGCTTTCGAAAAAAACCCCTCTGACGGCTATATTATGGATAGCCTCGGCTGGGCNATGTATGTNATGGGNGAATTCAAAGATGCTGTTGAGATCTTGGAAAAAGCTGTTGAGTCAACTCCAGCGGACGCAACCATCAACGAGCACTTGGGCGACGTTTACTGGCAGGTAGGCCGAACAAATGAGGCCAGTTTCCAGTGGAAGGGCGCCTTGACTCTTGATCCTGAAGAAGACCAGCGCAAAGCTATTCTAGTAAAGCTTGAACGTGGTCTCACAAAGAATTAGTGAGCGGATACTGACAGCTCTGGACGATTGATTCGCTATGCACACAGCTACGGCTCAGCTCCGGGCTACAACATACAAAGCACCCGCGAAAATCAATCTGACACTGCATGTTTGCGGACGACGTACTGATGGCTACCACTTGCTTGACTCGCTTGTCGTATTCACCAACATCGGAGATCGTATTACCGTAGCCGAAAGCGACGTGTTACATTTAGATGTGACAGGCCCATATAGTGATAAGCTATCAAGTGGGCCAGACAACCTGATTTTGCGCGCTGCTCGCCTTCTGCAAAATGTTACCGGCTGCCGGAAAGGCGCCCATATTTGTCTCGAGAAAAATCTACCATTATCGTCTGGGATAGGCGGAGGTTCGTCAGATGCCGCAGCAACGCTTCACGGATGCAGCGAGCTATGGAAAGTTGACCCAGCACAAATATCTAATGCTCGTCTCGCCGCTGAACTGGGCGCCGACTTACCGGTTTGTTTTCATCGCCAGACCGCCTTTATGTCGGGAATTGGCGAAATCCTGGACGCGGCACCACCTCTACCCACCTTTTGGCTAGTACTTGCTAATTGCGGGCGACCACTTGCAACAAAAAGTGTGTTTGCCACGCTATCTAAGTTTTCTCCGCCTCTAGCACGCGAATCGTTCAATCGCCTATCTAATGCGGCCACACTCGCCGCTGCTCTTAAAAACCACCGAAACGATTTAGCAAGCTCAGCTATCACACTAGAGCCCTCTATTGCATCAACACTCGCCACTTTGGAAAATACTCCAGGGTGCCTTATTGCACAGCTATCCGGCAGCGGGCCCACCTGTTTTGGCTTATTTGCTGATGAGCAGGCCGCAAGGCACGCTGCGGCATTTATAGAATCTAGACAACCGACGTGGTGGGTGGCCCCTACTAAGGTTTTATCCGCCCCTAGGGCCTAATTTTTGAAAGTTCAGGGCCTCATATATAGTTGTCTGTTGATTCGTTGCGCTCCTGCCTTATGTTCGCATGTATGAAATGGCTCACTCACACTAAAGCTTTGATTAGCAGCCTGGCGCTCCTAGTACTGCTCGCGACGAACGCGATCGCAGATGCAGTTTTTCAAACGCCTCAAGTACGTGCTGAACTCTTGGCGGAACGCACTACAGTAGCCCCCGGCGAAACATTGTGGGTAGCGCTTTCTTTAGAGCTAGCACCAGAGTGGCACACTTATTGGCGGACTACCGGCGACTCGGGATTTCCAACTACAATTCGCTGGAATCTGCCTGAGGGCATTACCGCTAGTGAAATTTTCTGGCCACTACCCGAACGCATTCCATATGCGGACATGATGAATTTCGGTTATCACGGAAAGGTTTTACTGCTCACCGAATTAAAAATTTCCAGCGATATTGCAATACAATCTGATATTCCACTGCATGCGGAAGCGACATGGCTTGTTTGTAGAGATATTTGCTTTCCTGAAGATGGCGTATTTTCAATTTTTATCAGCGTTAAACCCGACCCTCCGCTAATAAAACAAAACTCTATAGCAGGTGCGGCAGTATCTGCAGCCCGTAATGCTCTACCTGAAATTGCGCCCTGGCCTGTGAAAGTATCTCGCGCAGGTAACTTCCTGACCATTTCTGCTGGACCTGGAACCGGATATACCAACATTACTAATGCTGAGTTTTTTCCATATTCTGATGGACTCATAGAAAACGCCGCGCCACAAAAAATAAAATCACTAAATGGCGTCACTGAAATTTTAATGAGGACAGGAGTTGATGCAGACGAATTTGCTGAAGCGTCTGGCCTGATAGTACTTAATCGCATCGCTGGCGATGGCGAACAAATATCAACGGGTTTTATATTTGACTCTCCCATAGTTTGGACCGGACCAAACACAAACAGTATCTCAAACACTTTGCCGATTGCCCTCGCAATTTTATTCGCATTTATCGGCGGTATAATCCTCAACGCTATGCCCTGCGTGCTACCGGTGTTAGTAATGAAAGCACTTAGCTTTATTAACCGCCCAAACACAGATGCAAGCGCCCTAAGAAAAGACGGCATAGCCTACACTGCTGGGGTCATGACTACATTTGGCGCTCTGGTTGGCTTGTTGCTGTTATTGCGCGCGAGTGGAAATGCTGTCGGGTGGGGATTTCAACTTCAAGCTCCTACGTTTGTCGTCACACTAGCCTATGTAATACTCGCCATCGGCTTGAATTTGTCTGGTGTTTTTTCTATCTCAGGCAGTCTAGGGGTCGGACAACACCTTACAATGCGAAAAGGCACCTCCGGAGCATTCTTCACCGGCTTGCTTGCGGTTGTGGTTGCAACACCCTGCACAGCACCATTCATGGGAGTGGCTATCGGCTTCGCTCTAACCCAATCACCAGCTATGGCCATAATAGTTTTTGAAGCCCTAGCGCTTGGACTTGCTTTCCCATACCTAATCTTAGCTTTTGCTCCAGGTGCGACAAAAGCTCTGCCCCAGCCGGGACCCTGGATGGATCGCCTAAAACAATTTCTCGCATTTCCCATGTATGGCGTCGCCGCATGGTTAATTTGGGTTTTAGCACAACAAGTGGACTCCATGGGCTTGGCGGCCGCACTAAGCGGACTTGTTCTCATTGCATTAACCGCATGGTTATGGAGTGCTGCAGATAAATCATCGAAAACTGTCCGCCGCGTGAGTACAATAGCTGCAGCTGTATCCATGACTGCTGCAATAGCCTTCATCATTGTCATAAGTGGCCGGCCACCCGTACAAGCTGGACTAATGACAGCCGATGATGGGTTCAGCGAAACCTTTAGTGAAGCCCGCCTTTCTATGCTTCGCACCACAAACCGTCCGGTATTTGTAAACTTCACAGCGGCTTGGTGCATAACATGCAAGGTAAACGAACAAGTAGCCCTGTCTACCACAGAGGTCAAAGAGGCATTTTTACGCCACAACGTTGCCTATCTGAAGGCCGACTGGACCAACCAGAATGCTGAGATCGGCGCGGCTCTGAGTGCCCTTGGTCGTGATGGGGTGCCTTTATACGTACTCTATATGCCTGACAGAGACGCGCAAATTCTCCCACAGATCCTTACACCAGGGACTTTAATTGATGCTCTCGAGAACCTCTAAACTGTGAATTGATGGATTTCATCGTTGCAGACGGGCAAGTAATTTTCTAATGTCCGCGCCGCTTGTTGGGGCGTAGCCAAGTGGTAAGGCACCGGTTTTTGGTATCGGCACCCCTGGTTCGAATCCAGGCGCCCCAGCCAGCTTGCATAAGTGCGCCGATTGACCACCATGTAGAAGGGTAAACGCAAGACAAGCTCTAGCTTTTCCCTCTCAGCCTTGACTATACCTAATTCTCGAACATCATTTCGATTAAAATTTGTGCGCGAAGAGATATTGTTCGGAATCCAGGGCCATGGTTTTTTCCTCCTTAATTTTCATATTCGCATTCCTAACATGTGTACTAGCATTTTATTTTATGGTTGGTCGCTCCTGGCGCAATGCGACCCTACTTATATTCAGCATCTTCTTTTATGCCTGGGGTGAAGGCGCTTACGTCGCCATCATGATCGCGTTGGCTCCTCTCAATTGGGCGCTCGCAATGGGAATCGACGCTGCGCTAACGCACAAACGCCGCACCCAGATTCTTTTCTTAGCTGTTATTCTTGATCTTGGCGTTCTACTGCACTTTAAATATTCAAATTTTATCGTCGAAAATCTCAATGCACTTCTCTCAGGCATTTCGGGAGGCGGTTTCAGTAACGAGCCGATACACCTACCCCTCGGCATTTCATTCTTCACCTTCCATATGCTGTCTTACATCATTGATGTGTACCGAGGAATAGCTCGTCCACAGACCAGCCTGATAAACTTTAGTCTTTACATTTCTTTTTTTCCGCAATTGGTCGCAGGGCCAATAATTCGTTACCATGATATAGCGACTCAGCTTACCGAGCGGCGCATGAGTGTCGAAAAATTTGCATCTGGCCTAGAACGATTTACCTTCGGGCTTGGGAAAAAAATGCTTGTCGCCAACCCAATGGGGGCAATCGCCGATCAAATATTTGCATTGCCCTCGACGGACATTTCATCTCCTGCAGCCTGGCTCGGTATCGTCGCTTATAGTTTTCAAATCTACTTCGATTTCTCCGCCTACTCAGATATGGCCATTGGCCTCGCCCGCATGTTTGGTTTTGAGTTTTTGGAGAACTTTAATTACCCCTATATCTCACGGACTATTCAGGAATTCTGGCGACGCTGGCATATATCGCTTAGCAATTGGTTTCGTGACTATGTTTACATTCCCCTTGGTGGCAACCGTAAAGGACCAGCCCGTACATACCTCAATCTTGTCATCATATTTCTGCTCTGTGGATTCTGGCACGGGGCCAGTTGGAATTTCTTAGTGTGGGGTCTCATCCACGGGACATTTCTCGCAGCTGAACGCGCCATCCCAGATAAGTCTTTCGCCTGGATGCCGCGAACCCTAGCGCGACTACTGGGGCATACTTATGTACTCTTCATTGTCATGATTGCCTGGGTATTCTTCCGTGCCGACACACTGCCCCAGGCCCTTGAATATCTGGCTGTTATGTTTGGTGGCTTGGGTAGCGACCAGGTGCGAATGCCCTTGGCATCGTTCCTTGACCGCCAAGCCTTGTTCTTACTTGTTGTCGCGGCGGTGGGCTCAACCCCGGCTTTTTCGATGCTCACACGCGACTGGCGCAAACGCAATAACCAAGTGCGCGGGCGTACAGTCGTTGCCGCAGCAGAATCCGCATTCATTTTGACTAACTTCGAAAGATATATGATTGCCGCACGCCCGGTTGTGGGGGCCTGTGTACTCGTTCTATCTATCGCCTATCTTGCCGGACAAACCTACAATCCCTTTATTTACTTTCGGTTCTGACATGCCGCTGCCCTCAAATGAACCTCCCCTCTCTTTGGCTCGAATTCAGCGTAAATTCGACCTGCTCATGATTTTATTTTTTGTAGCGATTCTTGCCATCCCGTTAGCACTCACTGTGCTTCAGGAGAAGAGCGGTCTAACTGAAAAACGTATAACTGCCCCGATACCTGACCCCGATCTCGCATTACAAGACCCTCTCGCCTTCGCTTCGGAAGTCGAAGCATTTTTTAACGATCACTTTGGTATGCGCCGGGAGTTGATCAATCTGCGCAATACTATTGAAATTTTGATATTCAGGAAATCTCCAATATCCGATGTAATAATCGGGGAAGATGATTGGCTTTACTATACTGGAGATCAAACGTCAGAGGATTTCGCGGGCCGTTTACTGATGGGCCCGGAGGAACTAGAACGTTGGCGCAACATGATTACACACCGCCGTGACTGGCTAGCCGACAGAGGAATCACATATTTATTCCTTATCGCACCGAATAAACAGACTATATACCCGGAACACCTCCCGTTCTATGCGCAGCAACGGGGCGTTACCCGCGCCATGCAACTGGCTGAGTACTTTCGCGGCACGGACATAGAGGCCAATGTTCTTTTTGCTGCAGACCCGCTATTGTTGGCCAAGAACGAAGCAACTCTTTTCCTTCTCCGTGACTCCCACTGGAATTACTACGGTGCTCACGTAGCATTCCAAGCTGTTATGGACCGATTGCGGTATCTTTCAAAGGAGGAGTTCGATGATGTCAAGCTAACTCATGGCGACTTCATAAAAGTTCCCGCAGAGGGTGGCGATCTCGCCAACATGATCGGCGATGTGCATGTATCTTCCGGCGCGTATAAAGTATCCAATTCACGTCTCTCTAAGGTTATGCCTGCTGAATTTGATGTATTGAACAATACTCAATCAACTCTCGCCTACGAATCTGCAACTGATTATCCAGAAAACATAACAGGACAGCGTCTTCTATTTTTTCATGATTCCTTCGGGGGTAGTATAGCACAACAGTTTTTCTCTACCTCTTTTGCACACGCTCGCTACAGCAATCGCATACCAACTAACGAAGAGTTTTATCGCTATGTGGAAATGGAAAGGCCAACTATCGTGATTGAACAACGAGTAGAGAGACTTCTTAGCCTTCCGATACCAGATTAAATTGGCCACACTTGAGCACTCGAATAAAGAACTCTATGAGCTACCAAGAGATACTTGATTTGTTAGAAAATCAAACCAGAAAAGTCTGGGGTATTGGAGGCATTAGAGCGATGATATTTTCAAAATGACTAGTTCGAACTAGATTCAATAAGGCCAGCCAGCTCTCTACCCCACTAACTGAAAATCTAGTAAACCTCAAATAATCCCGCGGCGCCCATACCACCACCAGTGCACATAGTTATAACAATATATTTAATCTTCCGCCGGCTGCCTTCTATTAATGCGTGGCCTACCATGCGAGATCCGGTCATCCCAAACGGATGGCCGATGGCAATAGAGCCTCCATTGACATTGAGAATTTCATCGGGAATACCCAACTTATCGCGACAATATAGAACTTGAACGGCGAATGCCTCGTTTAGTTCCCACAACCCAATATCGCTCATTTTCAAGCCATTACGCTTTAGCAGTTTCGGCACGGCAAAAACTGGGCCGATCCCCATTTCATCGGGATCACAGCCTGCAACCGCCATACCACGATAGGCCCCAAGAGGCTGTAAGCCACGCCTTTCAGCGTCTTTAGCTTCCATGAGCACACAAATAGACGCTCCATCAGATAGCTGGCTAGCATTACCAGCGGTTATAAATCCGTCTACTTTAATAGGTTTTAAACTTGCCAGTCTTTCAAGCGTTGTATCAGGGCGGTTGCAGTCATCATGGTCGAGCATAACTGCTTTTCTCGATGTTTCGCCGGTTTCTTTATTAGTTACTGCCATAATCGTTGATAAAGGCACGATTTCATCTTTGAACTTACCAGTTTGTTGGGCCGCAGCCGTGAGTTCTTGAGAACGCAGAGAGTACTGGTCCTGCGCCTCACGGCTAATTTTGTAACGCTTGGCTACAACCTCAGCCGTATCAATCATTGGCATATACATATTGGGTGATATATCCACGACTGCCTGTGAAACTGCACGGTACGTATTTTTATGCTTTGTCTGTACTAGTGAAATGGATTCGACACCGCCAGCTGCAACTGCCGTCATGTTATCGCATACGATTTGCTTGGCCGCAGTCGAAATAGCCATCAAACCAGAAGAGCACTGTCTGTCGAGACTCATACCCGGCACGGAATGGTTTAGCCCCGCGGTTACAGCGGTCAATCGACCAATATTATACGCTTGAGAGCCCTGCTGTGCGGCCGCGCCAACAATTACATCATCAATCTCAGCCGGATCTATCTTCGCGCGGGCAACTGCTTCGCGCGCACAGTGCCCGCTGAGAGTAGGCGCTTCGGTATCGTTAAACGCACCTCGGTAGGATTTTGCTAAAGGTGTGCGAGCAGTAGAAACAATGACGGCCTCGCGCATTTGTATCTCCTATTAAAAGCCGGATTTGTCTGAAACACCGCAAGCCAAATCTGCAAAGGTGGGCATCGTTGCACCGAGCACAAAATCAGAAACACGTTTTAAATGGAAATCACGATCTCCCCAGGCACCTATCAGCGCCCAAGACCGCTTCATCCATAAATGCAGGGCTGCCTCAAAAGTGTACCCCATAGCACCATGGCACTGTAATGCCGCCTTGGAAGCTATCATAGCCGCATCTCCAGCAGCAATTTTCGCATGCGACACCGCTGCAGGCATCTTAGGGGCGTTATGTGCAACCGCATAAGCCGCTCGGTAAACTACAGGTTGTGCAAAAGAAACAGAAACCTGGGCTGAGGCCAAATGATGCTTCACAGCCTGAAAGGATCCAATAGGCTTGCCAAATTGAGTGCGTTGCTGAGTATAGGTAACTGCCATATCAATCATCGTTTGAGCGAGACCCACTAGCTGCGCTGCAGAAAATAGCGCTCCGCGCTCAAATGCCCTTTCCCAAATATCCGAACCATCGGAAGCGATTTCTTCTCCATCACCAACCTGCACATCAAACAAGCGTCTAAACGGGTCTATGCTATTTTGTGGAGTCGCACTAACCTGGTCACGGCTAGATAACCTCACGCTTAAATCATCACCTGAGAATATTAGCGATTCAGCAACATGTAGATCGTGCACATAGCGTGTATTAGGCAATTGCAGTGCNAACTGCNTTGANCCTTGCACAAACGACAAAAGGGTTTTGTCGCGCACCTCACCNNCTGGACATGCTGCCAGCAGAGGTGCTGCAACTGCCGCCTGCTCTACCANNGTCTCCGGCAAAGCNGCNGCACCGCAAGCCTCAGCAATTAGTACAAAATCTAACTCGTTCAGACCCATNCCNCCCAGGCCCTCAGGCACAAAAAACCCAGTTAATCCAATGTCTGTGAGCTTTTGCCAGCGTCCAGCATCACGGCGAGNTTCTACCTCTANAAGATTCCGTAGATGCTCTGGTGTACATTCNCCGGCGAGGAACGACTTTACCACACCCTGAAAATCTAATTGGTCTTGAGAGAAACGAAAATCCATTGTCTTTTTAAATTTTTCCTACACCCGATTTCACCTAGGGAGTCCAAGCATGCGTTCGGCAACTACGTTACGTTGTATTTCATTACTTCCTGCATAAATAGGCCCAGCTAGTGAAAACAAAAAACCGCCAAGCCAGTCACCGGCCTTATCATTGACTTGTGCATCACGCATTAGCTCAGCCTCGGCCCCCAATATGCCCATTGCAGTTTCGTGCATAGCAAGATCTAACTCCGACCAAAATATTTTATTTAGGCTTGCCTCAGAGCCAATGCTACCGCCTGCAATCAACCTACTGGCCGTCATGTATGTATTTAAGCAATAAGCTTCGGCATCCATCCAGGTCTTTAGGATCTGGTCGCCAGTGGCCTTACTCACTTTATCTTTATTAGCATTGTAAAGATTTACAAGCCGCCGTGCTGTTTCTTGAAATCGGGCAGGACTACGCAACATCAGGCCCCGTTCAAACCCGGCAGTAGACATAGCAACTCTCCAGCCCCCCCCTTCCTCACCAAGCAAGTTTGTGACTGGCACACATACGTTATCGAAGAAAATTTCTGCAAACCCAGCCCGTCCATCTAGCTGCGGAATCGGCCGCACAGTAACTCCTGGCGCTGATAACGGCACCAGAATAAACGACAGACCGTTATGGCGCTGAGATTCACTATCTGTACGTACCAGGGCAAAGCACCAATCAGCAAAAGCGGCACGTGTAGACCACGTTTTCTGGCCATTAATCACATAGTGGCCCTCCTCAAGGAGCGCTTTGGTCTGGATTGCCGCCATGTCGCTACCGGCTCCTGGCTCGGACCACGCCTGCGCCCAAATATCCTCACCCGCAGCCATGCGTGGTAGAAACATTTCTTTCTGCTCGTCGGTTCCGTACTCCATTAGAGTTGGACCTAGTAAAAATATGCCGTTTTGATTGACCCGAGACGGCGCATTAGCGCGATAATATTCTTCTTCAAAAATTAGCCACTCGATAAGATTAGCACCGCGCCCTCCCAATTGTTCCGGCCATGTCACCATAGACCAACGACCTGAGTGCAAGGTCCGCTCCCATTCTCGGTGTTGTTCGAATCCTTCACGGGTATCCATTGGGGCCAGCCGCGTTTTAGGCACATGCTCAGCCATCCAAGAACTAACCTCAGCTCGTAGTTTTCTCTCTTTTACTGTGAAAGCCAGGTCCATGGTCATGACTTGAAATCAGCGGCTTTTTTCTCTTCAACGAAAACGTTGCGCGATTTTTGTGAGTCGGGATGCATGTACATTTCCAGTGTGAAGCCTTGCTCAAACCGATAGTCTCCATCCACATCCCGTTCTTCGATGCCATTCAAAGCTTCTTTTGCCAACACAAGAGCCTTACGTGACTTAGACGCAATGACTGCTGAAAAAGCGCGAGCCTCTTCGATCAATTTGTCTTTTGAAACAACCTTCTCAATTGCACCGAGACGAAAGGCCTCCTGTGCTGAAAGGCTTCCACCAGTAAAAAATAATGCCCTCACTTTATGTAATGGAATCATGCGAGAAAGATGTGAGGCGCCCCCCATAGCACCGCGATCAATTTCTGACAGTGAAAAAAACGCATCATCAGCAGCAATGATAACATCGCTAGCACCAGAGATACCTACGCCACCGCCTATTATATAATTATGTACTGCTGTAACTACCGGCACCTCACAGGCCCGTACAGCTTTATAGGTAAGGTAGTTTCCACGATTGAGCTCAGTGATGCGTTCCGGATATTTTTGCATTTCTTTTATATCAACCCCGGCGCAAAAACCTTTGCCTTCGGCACGAATCATCACACAGCGAACATCCTGATTACTACCAGTCTCAGTGATTATTTCTGGAAAGGCATTCCAGGCTGCCGTATCCAACGCATTTACTGGTGGGTGAGAGATAACAATCTCACCTATTCCATCTGCAATATTTACATGAAAGGACATGTGTTATTTCCTCAATTTTGAGTCGCTGCCTCGGCCGCACTAAGTATCGCAAGTTTCTGTTCTGCTTCCACGACTATGCGGTCGATTAGCTCTTTACAACTAGGCAAGTCATCTATTGTCCCAGCGACCTGGCCACTGGGCAACACACCTTCGGACGGACGTCCTTCCACGACAGACCTTTGTATCAGTACTGGTGCATTGGCAGCCATCAAGGTTTGACCCAGGGTCATTCCGCTAGAGCGCGTCATCGATAGCGCTGATTGAATCAGCCCGAAAAAGGACATGCCAGTGAGTTTTCGAAAGGCGAGACCACTACGCACCCCTTGCCAGATCAAACCTAGAGGCCCAGTTTTCTCAAGGCGCTCTAGAATATCGTTTAAGATCATCCTATGCGGCAAACCATCAAGTTTGGTAGAAACAATGATTTCATGCACGTCCGCCGCCAGATACCGCTCAAGAGTAGCCCGAGGTACCGGACTATCCGACGTCAGCAGAAACCGGGTGCCCATGGCAATTCCAACTGCACCAAATGCAAGTGCAGCGACCAATCCGCGACCATCTCGAAAACCCCCAGCGGCCACTACCGGTACACTCACAGCATCAAGCACTTGAGGCAACAGCACTGAAGTCGGCACAGAGCCGGTATGGCCACCACCTTCATTTCCTTGAATAACAATAATATCCGCACCAAGATCAGCTGCTTTGACTGCATGCTTCACTGATCCAACAGTTGGGATACAAACCACGCCCGCATCTTTCAGTCTCTGAATCATTTTACTGCTAGGACCACGCCCATAGCTGACAGCTCTCACCCCATGCTTCAATACAAGCATAGTCACTTCATCAGCTCCTGGCAGATACATATGAAAATTTAGACCAAATGGACGGTCTGTTAGGCTTTTAGTTTTAATAATTGCAGATTCGATCTCTTGTGGCGGAATTGTAGCTCCTGCAATAAAGCCGAATCCCCCAGCGTTTGTTGTGGCTGCTACCAGCTCGGGCGTGGAAATCCATCCCATAGCAGTTTGAATAATCGGAACGCGGCAACCAAGCCGGTTTTGCAGCACTGTATTTAGGGCAGGGTGCATAATTGAGATTTAACCTAGGAGCGTTTTATTTTGTTTTTCTTACGTACTGGCTTTTGGGTTGCGGTCTTTTTTTGTCGGGACTTTTTTCTCACTTTATTTGCGTTTGCCTCACGTTGAGATTTTGCCATAGTTTTAGCATCAAAGCCGCCCAAATAATCTCCTCCCACAACATCATTATGAACATGTCCAAAATGATGCCACGCAAATGTCGCATCCATAGCGGTACGCTTGCCCTGCATATCCTCGGTATGATTGACCACTTGCTTAGCCAAAAGCAGACCCATGCGTGGCATCATGGCAATCTTCTCAGCTATTGCCATCGTTTCCTCTTCCAGGTCTTCAAGTGGAAACACCCGGTTGACCATACCCATCTGAAAAGCACGTTCAGCAGACATGCGTTCGCCAAGAAATAAAAACTCTTTAGCAATCCGCGCATTGAGTTCATATGGGTGCGCAAAATATTCAACGCCTGGCAAACCCATTCGTACTACAGGATCTGAGAAAAAGGCATTGTCTGCTGCCACTATCAAGTCGCACACCCAGGCGAGCATCAAGCCACCAGCTATAGCGCCACCTTGAACCATTGCAATGGTCGGCTTAGGCAACTCCCGCCAACGACGGCACAACCCCAGGTAAGCTTCCTGCTCTCGGACGTAGAAAAACTCACCTCCTGGCTTATTAACATGATCATACCATACTGTCGCCCGCTTCGGCTGAGAACGGCCGACATCTCGACCGGGCGTTCCAATATCGTGGCCAGCTGAAAAATGCTTCCCGGCCCCGCGCAATACAATTACCTTAATGGCGTCATCATTGACAGCGCGCATAAAGGCGTCATCGAGTGCATACAAAAGTTGGGCATTCTGTGCGTTATGAAATCGCGGGCGATTGAGAGTAAGGATAGCGATTGATCCGCGCAATTCATAAAGGACCGGATTTTTTTCTTCATACACACCTTTACTAGAAGCCTCCTTGCGGAAAGGCCTACCATCTACACCGAGTTTAACTGAGCCTTTTTTAGCCATTCTGACGCCTCCTTGCATCCCCGTGAGGATTGCCCTTAAAGGTGCTAGCCCGCAAATTATTTGGATCGATTACCTCACGGATAAGTCTCAGTTGGTCTACCGTTGGCTCAGGTGTTTTCTTGCAAGAACCCCTGCCCTCCAATTGAAAGCCTGTGTTATCCTGAACTTGGCCAAAAGTAATACCTGGGTGAAGAGACACCACGCGAATTGCCCTGTTTTTACCGCCGAAATCCATCACCGCAAGATTGGATACAATCATGCGCAAGTCCAGCTTATCGCTGCGGCGCCCGCCTCTGAAACGAGCTGGATTATAACCCGCGCCTGCAACCATATCGACTTCGCCTTCAACAAATGTCCGCTTATCATGGCTCGGCACCCACATACTATTGGCATGGCTGATTGTATTGCCTGGAAAACCGCGCACACCTAATAGAGCAGCCTTGGGCTTGTCAGCATTACCTATAAAGCTGATATTGGTTTGTCCAAAGCGGTCGATTTGCACAGGCCCGGTCATAGCATGCCTCTTGCCCCCGTAGACCAAATCAAACACTTTCGCGTAGGGCATCCAGCCGCAAATCTTTGGTTTGTATCCTTTCCTCAAGCCTACCGGAACGGGCTCAGATACTAAAAAAGCCTCTCCATCAGTTAACAAAAGCTGGGGATTAATAGTGAGTTTTGCTAAAGCCGCTGCAATACGCGGCACAGCACCAAACCCATTACCAAAAACTTCTCCATCGTTACGCCAAGCTTCTGCAGCAGCAGTGATGCAAATCTCTGCAAGAGTGTATTCGGTTGTGGAATTTGAAATGGCCATGTCCGCCTCCCTTAAAATACCGGGAGAGGCAAGGCTCTTATATGGCCCTCACCACCAACCGCTTTCACGTAGGCATCATGCGTCTCTTTTATTAAAAACTCATCTCGATATGCACTCCATTCTTTGGCAGCGCAACGAGTTGAGTAGGTGCTGATATGTTTTACATCAATGCCATAATCAGGACCACATGAGGTTGGGTGAGCACCCAATGGCGATTCAGCTACACCTGTAATTGCACTGCGCTCAATAGGCATTAGATGTGCTTTCATAGGGTCATTGAAAGAGCTGGTTTCCACTAATTTCTCACAGGTAGCATAACTTTTCTTGGCAGCACGGCAGAACATATCATCAAAGAA
This sequence comes from Fidelibacterota bacterium, assembly GCA_002712165.1. Taxonomy (GTDB): domain Bacteria; phylum Pseudomonadota; class Alphaproteobacteria; order Rhodospirillales; family Rhodospirillaceae; genus UBA11612. Next base: position 76,807 of record PASS01000046.1, on the reverse strand, counting down.
TGGGTCCGGTCCGAGAATAGCCGTGTGCCCTAGGTCATCAGCTTCGTTCACATGTATGATAGCCACATCGAGGTTGAGAGCCGGCATTGCCATTAATAATTCACCGTCGCCGTAAGGAGAGCGAACTGTTTTTATCCAAGGGTTTAATCTTTCAACATCAGTACCAATTCCAGCTCGCGTCGGAAGAAAAGGCAAGTCCATTGCCGCTGCTCGCAAGCCCCATTGTAACATTCCTTCATCGATTTCCCGGAATTCAAATGCGCCACTTTGACGCGCCTGGCGAAATGCCTGGTCCATCGGAATAACATCGTGCGAAACAAAACCGTATACCAAACACTTGATCTTACCAGCAGCAGCCAGCAGACTTACATCCATACCCCCATAAGAAACAACTGTCAGATCTCTAACAGACCCGCGCAACAATTCACGAATGACAGCCATGGGCTTGCGGCGCCCTCCCCAACCACCGATGCCAACGATCATGCCATCTTTGATCTCAGCGGCAATATCCGAAACAGTTATGGATTTACTTTTGTTCACTACATATTCTTTCGTAAATTTCTAAACTTAGCATTCGATCACAGGCCTAAAAGGTCAACCCTAACGCCGCGGCTTTATTATTGGCCAACGTCGTTAGAATCATCCCAATTCCAAAGCTTAGATGGCTTGGACAACTCCATTCGCGCAAGCTGGTTGATGTGAACTTCATCCGGGCCATCAACAATTCGCAGGGTGCGAGCTAGTGCCCAGCCATCAGCAAGCCCAAACACTTGGCTCACGCCGCCCCCACCATGCACCTGCACAGCCCGATCTAGTACCGACTGAGCCATGCGCGATACAGCAATTTTGATCATGGCAATTTCCATTTTAGCTTGCTTGTTGCCGACTGTATCCATTGCATGTGCTGCCTTCAGGGTTAGTAACCTCGCCTGCTCAATATCGATTCGACTTTGCGCTACCGTATCGCGCAACATACCTTGATCAGCAATAGGTTTGCCGAAAGCCACGCGGCTTTTAGCACGAGCACGCATGGATTCTAAGGCGCGTTCCGCAAGGCCAATGGCTCTCATACAATGATGAATACGGCCTGGCCCAAGACGTCCCTGCGCTATCTCAAATCCGCGGCCTTCGCCTAATAATATATTAGAAGCCGGCACGCGCACATTTGTAAATTTCATCTCAAAATGCCCATGTGGTGCATGATCGTAACCGAAAACGGATAAAGGTCGCACGCGCTCAATACCCGGCGTTTCCATAGGTATCAGAATCATCGACTGTTGTTTATAAGGCTCTGCGTCGGAATCCGTCTGACCCATGAAGATAAGGACTTTGCAACGCCTATCACCTGCACCAGACGTCCACCATTTATGGCCGTTGATAATATACTCATCGCCATCACGGATGATACTGGACCGGATATTACGGGCATCCGAAGACGCCACTTCTGGCTCAGTCATACAAAAGCCAGAACGAATTTCGCCTGATAATAAAGGTTCTAGCCACCGTGTCTTCTGAGACTCGGTACCGTAACGGGCTAGCACTTCCATGTTACCCGTATCTGGTGCTGCGCAATTAAAGACCTCCGGCGCTATAGGCGAGCGGCCCATAATCTCGCATAATGGCGCATATTCTAAGTTCGTTAGGCCCTCACCATGCACCTCATCAGGTAAAAAAAGATTCCAAAGTTCAGCTACCTTCGCAGCACTCTTCATCTTTTCCATGATAGGAGGTGAAATCCACCTATCTGCTTGCGCAGCATGCTGATCTTCATAGACACGCTCATTTGGATACACCATTTCTTTCATGAACGCTTCAAGCCGCGCGATAATTGCTTTCACCTTAGGCGTATATTCAAATTCCATTTCTATATCCGCTAATTGTTGTGGTGTGGCTCAATTCACGAATTGGCCGAAAATTAGATAGATGCCCTTGGCAGGGAATCTATAAAGATTAGAACTTGCCATTTTGGGCAATCGGGGACAACAGTCCCTGAAAATAGATAGGAAATAGGCTTTGGATATGAGCGAATCGGAAACAACAGAAATACGTAGTGGCCAAGATATCCACATTTCGCGATTAGCTGGTTATTTGGCTGAGGCCCTACCTGATTTTAAAAAACCCCTGACGGCCCGCCAATTTAAAGGCGGTCAGTCCAATCCAACCTACCTCTTACAAACCCCGAACCGCCTATATGTTCTCCGTAAGAAGCCGCCTGGAAACTTACTACCCGCCGCCCACATGATCGAGCGTGAATACCGAGTCATGGCAGCCTTGAAGTGTACAGACGTACCAGTCGCTAATGCGCGGCTTCTTTGCGAAGATGCAAGCATTATAGGCACGCCATTTTATGTAATGGAATATATCGATGGACGTATTTTTCGCGATCCAGCAATACCAGAATTACGCCCCCCTGAACGTACAGCTATTTATAATACAATGGTCGATACGATGGCGACGCTCCACAGTGTGGGCTGGGAGTCTAAAGGCCTTGAAGGTTTCGGCAAACCATCCGGCTATTTAGCTCGTCAGATAAAGCTGTGGACTCATCAATACGAAGCAGCAAAAACACACGAGATCAAAGCAATGAATACACTGATCGCCTGGCTACCCGAACATATTCCGATGAACGAAATGACCGCAATAGCGCACGGCGATTTTCGCCTAGAAAATCTGATTTTTGCACCCCAAGATTCAAAAGTGCTCGCAGTTCTTGATTGGGAACTAGCAACTCTAGGTCATCCTTACGCCGATCTTGCCTACAACTGTATGATCTGGCACCTACCCGCAAATACGCCGCACTTACGCGGCCTGGGTGGGCTGGACCTACCCGCACTCGGCATTCCCTCAGAAGAAGAGTACATAGCACGCTACTGCGCCGGGGTGGGTTTGAGCCATATTCCGGATTACAATTTTTATTTAGCTTTTTCATTTTTTAGATTCGCAGCCATTGCTCAAGGTATTTTCGCCAGATTTAAAGCAGGTAATGCCGCTGCACCGAATGCGAAACAGGTAGGTCTGCTGGCCGCTCCCATGGCAGATTTTGGCTGGAAATTTATAACGTCCAAAACTAGCCTATACTCATAATGTACTTCTAATTTCAAAGGCCCCTGACCCACAAGCCCTATTGGAGAACTTAAATGAGTGATGATAGCGAACGTCTAGATGACCCAGCACTATACTACCAAGCGCATGTATTTTGCTGCACTAACGTTCGCCCAGAAAAACATCCACGTGGATCTTGCGCTCGCAAGAACAGTGTGCAGCTGCGCGACTATATGAAAAAACAAGTTAAAGAATCGGGCCTCTCAGGCATTCGCGTCAATGCCTCTGGATGCTTGGACCGTTGCGAGCTCGGTTGCACAATGGTGATTTATCCGGAAGGCGTTTGGTATACGTATAGCTCTGAGGCAGATATAGATGAAATTATAGAAACGCACCTGCGGCATGGCCATCGGGTTAAACGCTTAATACTAGAAACCGATCAAAAAAATCTGTTTCTAGGTCAAGGTAAAAGGTAAATTAAACTAAAAAGTAGCAGCTATAATTTGTTAGCTACTTTTTCTTCATGAACCGGCTTCGTGCGTCCTCTCTTAGCTCACCCTTGGCAATTTTGCCCCCTGAAGAGCACGGCAATACATCCATTAAAACCATATGCTCGGGGTACCATTCTCTGCTAATCCCACGTACGCCCAAATATTCAGTTATGGCATCTAGATTTATAGTTTTACCGGAACGTGGCACAACGTAAATGCAAACCCTCTCACCAAAAATCGGGTCAGGTGCAGCAACAGCGGCAACCATGGCAATGGCAGGGTGAGACCCAACCGCCTCCTCAACTGCCGGAGCACTAATATTCTTTCCGCCACGAATAATAAAGTCCGATGTACGCCCGACAACACTCAGATAGCCTTCTTCATCAATATCTACGATATCGCCCATAAGCATATAGCCCGCTCGTGTATAGAGCTTTGCATTCGCAGCGTCATCGTTCCAGTACCCTAAGCATACTGCAGGCCCCTGACATCCCGGTTGTCCCGTAAACCGTGTGCTAGAGACACTCTCACCAGTGTCGGGATCAAATAATTTTACATTCATGGCACTAATGATCTTGCCCGCCGTCTTTAATCTTTTTTCGCGAGTATCTTTTCGTGAAGTGTAACTCAGGGCTCCTGTCTCGTTAGAGCCATAAAACTGTAGTACCGGAGCCCCCGTTATTTTTTCAAATTCCGCCGCTCTATCGTATGGAATGGCTTCACCGCCTGTAAACATAACACTCAAAGACGAGAGATCGCGAGGACGGGCTTCTTGGGCGTTCAGCATCATAATAAACTGTGTGCTGACGCAGCACAGCACCGTGACCCGCTCCCGCTCAATTAAATCAAGCGCCATCTCAGCATCAAATCTCTCCATAACAACCGTCGGACATCCAAGAATTGTTGGTGAAAAATGCGCTGTCCATAAACCAAAACCGAAGGGTGCGGGTACCGCGCCCATAATTACTTCATTGCTTCTAAGGTCACCAGATCTCATGGCCAGTTTATGAAAATAGAACCAACGATTCTGCGTGTGCATTACGCATTTTGGCAAACCCGTAGTTCCCGACGTTGAGTTCAACATAAAAAGGTCGTCAGGCCCTAGGCGGCGTTCGGCGCCCACTATCGAGATGTCCGGCGAAGTAACAACCCCATTCAACTTGACCGGCGCTGTTTTGTCGTGGCCAAAATCTGGAACAACAATGTGATGACTAAGAGACTCACAAGCAGCCGTCATCTTTTCCCACAAATTATCACTGGACCGACCTCTTCCCAATTTTTCATGGGTGATAAGACCTCGCGCTCCAGTAGAATCCAATAAATGTAATATCTCGTGGTCACCAGCTTTAGAACCAATACCCACAGCAATGAGGCCAGCTTTTTCCACGGCTACAAGTGCAGCATGCACTGTCGCTCCATCCGGCAAAAAAATTGCTATACGCTCGCGCTGAGAAAACCCAGCCTCAAGAAGCACTGCTGCGAGCTGGTCTGACACACGCGCATAATCAGCCCAAGTAAATCGGCTTGAGTCTGTTATATACGCGACATCGTTTGGCTGCGCGGCTGCCAATTTGGTAACTAATTCGGCGATCGTTTTACTTTGCCACCACCCCGCCGCACGATAAGATTCTGCAAGCGCCGAATCTGTACCGAATAGTTTTTCATCCATCTGACAAACCGCCTGAATATGCCCGGAACAGCTATGATCATCTATTTTTGAGCAAAGCGCTGTACGGTCAAAGTGAACCGGCTGACGTTACAATAGGCCACTACCCCATTTCCATAGCCTATACCACATCTTACGCTTAGAATATGAAGGGCTCGCGCCCTACCCAAGCACGTCGAGCGATGAACTACTGCCTGCCTATGGTATAAGATACCACTGTACTGAGCTATAATAGCAGAACGCAAATAGGCTCGCCTCTAACTAAGGTAAAATAATGGGACAAACATCGGACTACACACTCATAAGCGCAGAAATGTCTGGAAACGTAGGCATCATCACATTGTGCCGCCCACCCCATAACTTCTTCAATAATCTTATGATCCATCAAATCGCTAATGCCTACGAGGTATTTGACAGCAATCCCAATTGCCGTGCCATTGTTCTTGCCGCAGAGGGTAAAGCATTTTGCGCAGGAGCTGATCTTGTCGACGCTCCCCTTACAGGAACTTTGGAGAGCGAAGGAACAGCTAAACACTTATATAAGGAAGCACTGCGTATTTTCAGGACTAAAACTCCAGTAATTGCTGCTATCCATGGCTCAGCCATTGGTGGCGGGATGGGCCTCTCACTCTCAGCTGATTTTCGCGTTACTTGCAAAGAGGCTAAATTTAGTGTCAATTTTAGCCGTCTTGGATTACATCCTGGCTTCGGCCTGAGCGTTACCCTGCCTCGACTGATTGGACCCCAAAAAGCATCTCTACTGTTTTATACTGGCCGCCGTATCCCTGGAGATGAAGCTGTGGCTATTGGAGTTGCGGACCTTCTCACTCCAAAGGAAGACGTGCTTACGGCGGCCATTAAGCTGGCGGAAGAGGTGGCCGGCTCTGCTCCGCTCGCCGTGATCTCTATTCGAGAAACGTTGCGGCGTGGCCTTGCCGATGCTGTTGAAGCGGCGACAGAACGAGAATCGACCGAACAGGATTGGCTTAGTCAAACTGAAGACTTTAAAGAAGGTGTAAAGGCCATGAATGAACGCCGCAAACCTAGCTTCAAATGCAGGTAAAAAATAGGAAGAATAACATCGGGGGAGCAGGATGAAGTTTGAGTTTTTTTTCGATATTTCGAGCCCGTGGACTTACATCGCTTTTCACAATACCCAGAAGCTTTCTAAGGAATACAACATCGCCGTAGAATGGCGTCCCATACTCGTAGGCGGCATCTTCAACACCATTAATCCTAGCGTATACGAATTTCGTGAAAATCCAGTACCCGCCAAAATAGCTTACCGCGACAAAGATATAGCGGATTGCGCCCGAGCAACCGGACTACGCTTAGTTTGGGAGCCAAAAGTCTTTCCAGTGAATAGCGTCAAAGCCATGCGCGGGTGCTTAGTGGCAGAGAGAACCGGGCAGTTGGTGGATCTTGCAAACGCCTTTTTTCACCTTTACTGGGCTGAAGACTGCGATATTTCTCAGAATGATGTACTTGCCCTTGGGTGCGAAAGAGTTGGATACGACCAAACAGTTTTTTTTGATGGCATAAATGATCCCGCCATTAAACAGCAGCTAAAAGATAATACCGAGGAACTGATGCACCGGGGTGGATTCGGCACACCAACGATGTTCCTCGACAATAAAGATATGTATTTTGGTAATGACCGATTATTTCTAGTAGAGGAGGCATTTTCGCGCAAAGCCGATTAGATACTAGAAATTTGGTTTTCGCTTTCCATGGAAGGCATCCATACCTTCTTCCCAGTCCTTAGAACCAACTAGTAGAGCCAGTGATTCAAGGCCGTATCGGCGTGCACTATGAAGATCAACGCTCTCACTGACATAGACCGATGCCTTAGCTTGAGCAATCGCAAGCGGACTTAACTCTTTCAGTTTATCAGCTAGTTCTAGTGCCGCCTCCATCAACTTGTCAGGTTCCACTGCAGCGTAAAGCAAGCCATGTTTATCAACTTCTTCGGCAGTCAAGTGTGTTCCGAGCAAGCACCATTCGATCGCCTTACTGCGGCCAGCATGGTGCAGTAACTTCTGCACACCACCCGCACCGGGAATGGCTCCCAGCTTGACCTCAGGCACACCAATACGCGCTGTCTTAGACATGATACGAAAGTCGCAGGAAATTGCCATTTCACAGCCACCACCCAGGGCGAAACCGTTGATTGCAGCGATAACTGGAAAGGGCATTGCTTCAAATCGATCAAAAACGCGAGCGATATGATTGAGGTAATTATCGCGCAATTCAAATCCCGACTTACCAATCGGCGAATTGGGATCCGTAAAGTAATCTAAATGCGCCCCACAACAAAATGCACGGCCGGAGCCCGTAATGATCAAGGCACGAACCTTTTCCACTTGTGCAATGTCAAGAACTCGATCCAGTTCGGATAGAAGGTCCAGATGCAGAGTATTCATTTCCTTAGGTCGGTTCATGGTAGCTAATGCCACTTTATCTGCTGGCCAACTCAAGGTGACTGCTTTTCCTTCAAAAGATTCAGGCATGATGCAACTCACGTGAAAGAAACTTCAAGACCAAGATCGCGCGCAATAATCATAGCCTGAATCTGGCTGGAACCATCGCCAATGGTGCAAATGCGGTTGTCGCGCAAATAACGGGAAACGGGGCAATCATCCATGAAACCCCATCCACCATGGACTTGAAGGGCTAGATTTGCGCACTCGGTGGCAATTTCCGTCGCATAGTATTTGGCCACGGACAAATCTTTTAAAGAGGCAAGGCCTTTGTCTGTCATCCAAGCCGCCTTATAAACTACGAGGCGCGCCGTCTCCACCTTCACTGCGATATCGGCAATCATTTTCTGAATCATTTGCAAGCCACCAAGGGTGCCGCCGAATGCTTTGCGCTCTTTTGCATAGCTCACCGCATGATCCAAACAACCTTGGGCAAGACCAAGCGAACATGTCGCCAGAAATACACGTGCCTGCTGATAACCTTTGTGAAGTAATAAGCGGCCCTTATCCAATTCGCCAACAATATGATCCGGCGAAAGTTCGCAGTCATCAAAGTGCAGCGGATGCGTGTCAGAAGAACGCCAGCCCATCTTGTCGTAGGATTTTCCCACTGTGTATCCCTTAGTACCCACCGGGACAAGAAAGAGCGTGAAGGATTTTTTTGGCGCTTCAACCGGGCTGGTCACTGCTAGAACCAATGCGAATGAGGAAATATCAGTGCCCGAATTTGTTATCCAGGCCTTTTCACCGTTCATTCTCCATATATTTCCATCAAGGCGCGCAGAGGTTGTGAGCCCTGCTGTATCTGACCCAGCCTGTGGCTCGGTACCAGCAATAGAACAGATTTTTTTTCCCGAAACTATGTCAGGTAGATACTTCTCTTTCTGCTCTTCACTACCAAATCGCGCTAACGTTAGACCGGTTGAAATACTCACCATAGTGCCAACAGCCAAGGATTGATCCGCCCGAGCCACCTGTTCCAATGCCAGTGCTGTCTCAAACGTACCGAGGCCCATACCGCCCCATTTTTCCTCAAATGGAATAGAGGTCAAGCCGAGTTCAGATAATTCATGAAAAAGTACAGTTGGAAATTTTGCATCCTTATCTAACTGCTCTGCCACCGGTGCAATCTTCGCCTGGGCGAAGTCATGAACGGTGTCCTGCAGCTTGCGCTGATCTTCGGTAAGTAAAAATTGCATTATGGTATTCCTAAACTCAAATGGCGCTTAATTTCTTGTAAGTTGATAATGAAAATCCGTGATTCGTCCTTCTGGCTTTGCTTTGAACTTCACTTTAACCCGGGCGCCAGGTTTTAATTTAGCCATGGCTTTAGTCACGTCAGACAAGTTTTCACCCTCAACAAAATTAACCATCGCAGTACTAACCCCATCCAGACGCACGTAGGCAATAGCATAAGGTGGCTTCGGCAGACCCTCGAACTGAGCTGTAACAATGGTGGCGGATTCAATCGTACCTTCATGACCTGCCTCGACCCAACTATCGCAAGCCTCAAAAGAACGTTCGCAATAAGCGCGTGGGGGCAAATAAGCAATGCCAGATTTTGTACATTTACTTGCCAGAATCTTACGCGACTTCAGACCCTCAAAAAAATGCCCGGCTATTTTACCAACCGAATAATTATAACGCACGTGCCACTCGCCGGAGAAAACCATATTATTGAATGGAACATCATCCAGCGCTTTAGTTCGTGCCGTAGCCCGTTTCGATTTGGCTTTGGATTTGGCCTTAGATTTGGCCTTAGATTTGGCCTTAGATTTGACCTTAGATTTGGCCTTAGATTTGGCTTTTGTTTTACTGTTAGTCTTGTTCATGGCTCGCCTCTCTTAAGCAACGTGATCGTCGCTAAATGCTGAAATCGTAAAAAACTGGGTGGACCCACCAATAGCTGTGGAGATAGCACTCTTGGCATTTTTAACCTGCATATCTCCAGCTCTACCCATGATCTGATTTGCAGCATCAGCCGCACGGACTAAACCCGTCACACCAATAGGATTAGTACACAGGGTGCCACCTGAAGGATTGACCGCGACAATGCCGCCGTCGACCTCCCACCCCCCATCTTCTTCGATAGAAGCCGCTTCCCCCCGACCACAAAATCCGAGAGATTCCAGGATCGGAAACTGAAATGTACTGAAAGGATCGTAGAGTTCCAAAACGTCAACATCCCGGACCGGATCAATAATACCCGCCTGGCGATAGCATTCGTGGGCGGCCCGATCTTGAGCGTCCTGATCAGCAAAGTCTGTATCCGACCAAAACCCCTGGCGATCACCCATGAACACAGAGTGAGTGATTGAACTAACACCAGTGACAAAGGCCGGGCGGGCACATTTTCTCTTAGCAACATCGAGGTTGGTAAGCACCATTCCCGCCCCACCGGACGAACGGGGGCAGATATCAAAACGCTTATAAGGATAGGATACTCGCGGCGAATTCAAAACATCTTCAACCGTTATGTCGCCCGTCAAATGAGCCGTTGGATTTTTTATGGCATTCTTACGCGCACGGACCACAACCTCTGCGAACTGCTCTTCTGTGGTCCCGTATTTATGCATATAACGCTGAGCGGCGAGCGCTGTCATGGTTACGGTATTTAATGCGAAGTCATGCTCATAAAATCGGTCCCATATAAGATTCAGCACATGCTGTGCATCAGGCGTTTCTGCCACGCGGTCTGCACCAACAACCAGAACCGTATCGTAGACACCGGATGCCACATGGAAATATGCAGCCTGAAACGCTGACCCTCCTGTTGCACCACCTGTATGAACACGCATGAAAGGCTTACCAGCTCCCCATATATGTTCGATAGAGTATCGATCAACATCGTTGATTCCCATAAACGCAGTCGGAGCCATAGAAAACACAACGGCATCAATCTCATCAGGTACCATCCCCGCATCATCAAGCGTCATTTTGGCAGCGTCCTGCACAAGCTCGATATAGGTTTTGTCGGCGTGATGACTTCTGAATTTAGTTTGACCCGTCCCGACGACGGCAACAGTTTGCTTCGTCATCTTTATGCCCCCTCAAACACGACAGCTACATTGCCTTGGTTAGCAAATCCATGGCTACCGTGCGCAGCCGCCATACGCGCCCCTTGCACTTGCACCGCGCCGGCTAGACCGTTCACTTGTAAAATGGCCTCAGCAGCGTTGGTCATCCCCATACAAAAGTATGGGTTCTGAGCGAAAGTTCCACCTGAGGGTGAGACAGACTCTGGAATGTAGTCACCAAGTGCCGCCTTGAATGCTAGCTCGTGGTATCCCGTCTGACTATCAAGCTCGAGCACGTCAAGCTCCGACGCGTCCAACAATCCAGCCATATTCAACGCATCGTCAAAACTGTTGCGAAATCCCTCAAGGCTAGTGAGTCGCTCACGGTTTAGGCTGTATCTTTCATTACGCCAACCTATTCCCGCCACGCGCGCTAGCGGCTGACATTGTGGATGCTCGACTACCCATTCGCCAGAAGCTAGCACCATCGATACAGCACCATCCGTTATGGGGGCTTGATGACCCTTACGTAACGGTGCTGCAAGGTGAGGTGAGCCCGCTATTTCATAAGCAGGTGGCACTGGGCGCTGCATTCCACGCGGATTACGGTGAGCGCGACGATATCCTTCTAACACTGCAATATTAACATCATCTTCTGAGATGCCGTACGCATCCGACACGCCCTGGGCAAACAGGCCATCTGCAATGGACATATTCAGACCAATTGGGCGTGTAAAAAATGGATCGCAACGCATACGCATGACATCTTCTACCGGTGCAACAGAGCTTTTGTTCCAGCTGGATATCAATCCTAGATGGAACACTCCTGAACCGGCGCGCATGGCTGCAAGGCAGAATCCTGTGAGTCCAGAGTCCGTGCATTTCATCTCATCTTTAAGATATGCTCCGGCAGGTGCTGCCAAGAGCATGCTTGAAATGCTTCGACCGTCCAACTCGTCACACGCCGCCATAGTAACGTGATCTAATTCATCTCGCGCAACGCCGGCATCGTCCAGCGCGGCACGTGCGGTGTCGAATACCATTTCTTCTAGTCTCTTATCCATGACACGATCAGCCGAATCATGGGCTGCCATACCAATTACATAAACGTCCATAGAGCCTCTCTTTTTATCGTCAAATCCCCAACTTCTTCTCTCTGCACCCGCTTCTTCGCATCCCTATTTTGGCGCGCTAACATCGTGACACCGCCTATCCGCCAGCGCAAAGTAGGTGGTTATGTATTTTGTTGTTTGTGTAAGTGTGGCCCAGAAGATGGGCCGAATATCTTTGATGGATTCATAATATTCTGCGGGTCAAGTGCCCGCTTGATATCCTGCATGAGCTGCACGCTTTCGCCGTGCTCGGCACGCAAGAATTTCATTTTTCCCAGACCTATGCCATGTTCACCAGTAGAGGTGCCACCTGCAGCGAGCGCACGCTCAATCATGCGATCATTAACTGCTTCGACGCGAGCCAGATACTCAGCATCATTAGGTTTAACCATAATAGTCATATGAAAGTTGCCATCGCCCACGTGACCTAGCAGTGGCGCTGTAAGTTGCTCTTTCTGCACATCTTCCTTAGTCTCCAAGATCACGTCGGCCAAGCGTGATATGGGAACACACACATCGGTCGCCCAAAATCCCCAACCAGGCTTATCTTCCTTATTGGCCCAAGCCACATCATGACGTGCTTGCCACAACTTTGTCCGCTCCTCGGCATCCGTAGTCCAGGAAAAGCCACCGCCGCCGTTGTCTGACGCGATATCTTGTACCATTTCTGCCTGCTCTTTAACGCCAGCCTCGGTGCCATGGAACTCCATGAAAAGAGTGTTCTTCTGTGAGTATCCCAACTTAGCATAGTTGTTGAGAATGCGCATTTGCTCGTCGTCCATCAACTCAATGCGAGCAATGGGTATGCCCATCTGGATAACACATATAACAGCGTTCACCGCACCTTCCAGAGTGTCAAACGCACACACAGCTGCCGCGATCTTCTCAGGAATACCATAAAGGCGAAGTGTCACCTCGGTGATTATACCAAGGGTACCTTCAGATCCGACATACAGCCGAGTCAAATCATAACCAGCCGCAGATTTGCGCGAACGGCCACCGGTCCGGATGATGCGACCATCCGGCGTAACCACCTGCAAGGCCATTACATTTTCTCGCATCGTACCGTAGCGCACCGCATTAGTACCAGACGCACGCGTCGATGACATACCGCCGAGTGATGCATCAGCACCTGGATCAATTGGAAAGAACAGACCGGTATCACGCAAATGAGTGTTAAGCGTCTTTCGAGTCACTCCCGGCTGCACCACCGCGTCCAGGTCTTCAGCATGAACTGCGACAATTTTATCCATCCGACTAACATCTAGGGACAGCCCGCCTAATGGCGCTGCAATATGGCCTTCCAAAGATGTGCCCGTGCCGAATGGGATAATAGGTATAGCATGCCGCGCGCACACCTTGACTATGTCAGCCACCTCATCCACCGATTCTGCAAAAGCGACCGCATCGGGCAATCCAGCTGGATGATGGGATATATCTTTACCATGCTGTTCTCGCACCGCATGAGCCGTCGAAATTCGGTCACCCAGCATTGACTTCAACGTATCCATGGCTTCGCCGAGTTGGGGTGGCGGTGTATGAGCGGCGAGTGCCGTAACCATTATTCTACCTCTCTGTTAATTCCTTCGGAGATTTACTCCGCCGGAACAGCCTCGCGGTGGTGTGGTTTGACCATGTCAGGGGTTTCTCTAAAATCTACTATCATTTGCTCTTGAAGCTTCTTTGTATCGCGCATGTTCTTTTGCTTCACGTGACCATAACCACGAATCTTCTGCGGAAGCATGGCTAACTGCACAGCAATGTCATAATTAGACGGCGCCAACTCTCTCATAAGATCCCGCAGCACTATCTCGTATTCGCGGATCAATTCGCGCTCCATGCGCCGCTCGTGCTGCAGCCCAAATAAGTCTAAAGGCGTGCCTCGCAGAAACTTGAGTTTCGATAGCAAACGGAAACCGTACATCATCCATGATCCAAAAGTTCGTTTCACACGTTCACCCGTAACCGAATGTGTATCGGAAATAATTGGAGGTGCTAGGTGGAACTTTAATGAAAACCCGTCTTTAAAAGTGGCCTTCAGCTTTTTAATAAATGCCGGATCAGTATAAAGCCGCGCAACCTCATACTCATCCTTGTAGGCCATGAGCTTAAAATACCCGTGCACGGCCGCTCGAGAGAATCGGGTCTCGCCAGGTACCACCCGGCTCTCAGTAGCTTGCACTTCGGCTATGAACGATTGGTAACGCAAACCATAAGCTTTATTTTGATACTGGGTGAGGAATTCTACCCGTCGTTCGATTTCTTGATCCAACGTCAGAATAGGCAGATCATCCCCGCCCATACCTGCATAACGAGCGACAACATCAGGAGAGTGAGCTGCGAGTCTGCCCCAGGCGAATGCCATCTTATTCATTTCGATTGCAACGCGGTTCAGTTCAATCGCCCGCTCAATGGCAGCGCTACTGACTGGCACCATACCTTTCTGAAATGCGAATCCAAGCATGAATAGATTTTGCGCGATGGCATCACCCATCAGTGCGAGCGCATACTCAAACCCATCAATTGCGTCCATAGAGCCCGTTCCCAAGATACTATCAATGCGCTGGGTAAGTCCGCTCGTATCGAAATCAACATCTGGATCAAGAACAAAATTTGCCGTCGGCGCCATATGATTGTTGATTACCGCCCGAGTATGATCGCGACATAAGGCATTCGTCGCCTCTTTTCCGACTGCAGTGGCAATATCGCAACCGATCAAACCATCCGCCGAAGCCAGCGGCACGCGTGCCGAGTAAAGTTCTGAGGGCTTCGCAGTAAGTCGAATATGGCTAAGTACCGAACCGTTCTTTTGGGCAAGGCCAATAGAGTCAAGGATAGACGCACCCTTGCCTTCGAGGTGAGCCGCCATGCCTAGTACGGCGCCGACTGTCACAACGCCAGTACCACCGATGCCAGTAACTAATAGGTTGTAAGTTCTATTTGGCAGGGTTGTGTCAGGCTCAGGAAGTTGCGCGTAAAGATCTTGAGGGAACGCACTGGCCTCTTGTTTCCTTATCTCTGCGTTTTCAACCGTCACAAAGCTTGGACAAAACCCTTCTTTACAAGTGTAATCTTTATTGCAGCTCGACTGGTTAATCTTGCGCTTGCGCCCGAACTCTGTTTCCTGTGGCTCGATAGAAATACAGTTGGATTTTTTGCTGCAATCGCCGCAGCCTTCACATACGAGCTCATTTATGAACATGCGGCGCGGTGGATCTGGAAATTCTTTTTTCTTTCGACGACGTCGTTTTTCCGCTGCACAGGTTTGGTCATAGACAAGCGCCGTAACCCCTTTAGTGTCGCGCAAACGCGCCTCAACTTCGAGTAAGTCCTTACGATGACTAACGGTGACTCCGGATGCGAATTCTACATCTGAGCCGTATTTCTCTGGCTCATCGGTTACAACAGCGATAGCCGTCAGACCTTCCGCTTGGAGTTGGCGTGTGATTTGCGCAACCGAGGGATGGCCCTCCACTTCCTGGCCACCGGTCATAGCTGTGGCATCGTTATAGAGTATTTTATATGTGATATTTACCTTAGCCACGACCGCTGCACGGATCGCCATAGAACCGGAATGGAAATAAGTCCCGTCACCCAAATTCTGAAAAACGTGCTTATCTTCTGAAAATGGCGCCTGGCCCACCCAAAACATGCCTTCGCCACCCATATGACAGGAAGGCTCCGTCATAAAGTCAGGGACCCACATCGCCATCCAATGGCACCCTATGCCAGCCATAGCTCGACTGCCATCGGGTCGCTTAAGTGACGAGCTATGAGGACAACCAGAACAAAAGTAGGCCGATCGTGTTACCGGAGGGGGGGCATTACTTACTGAAGTTTTACTTTGCTCGACTTTGCCAAGCGCCGCTCGCACACCAGCATCCTCTGCAATACCAAGTAACCGCTTCGAGATCGCTGATGCTATTTCGTGCGGCTGAAGCCCCATTTTAGAGGTCAGCAACTCATGACCATTTTCATCCTTTTTACCAACGATACGCGGGCGCTTTTCCGGCGGAAGGTCATATAAAAGTGATCGCAACTGATCTTCAATAACCGCCTGCTTTTCCTCTACAACCAGAATTTCTTCAAGGCCTTCACAGAAAGCTTTTGCTCCGACAGGTTCTATGGGCCAGGGCATCGCTAACTTATAGATCGCAATTCCCAAATCTTTAGCACGGGCTTCATCAATACCCAGTGTGCTTAGAGCCTCATGAGTGTCCAGGTAGCTTTTGCCAGCTGTCACGATGCCGAACCGCGCACTCGGTCGATCAAACTCTAAGCGGTCTAATTTGTTTGCACGAACGAAAGCATGGGCAGCCTTATGCTTAAAGTCGAGTAGACGGGCTTCCTGATCGTATTGATTGTCGGGCCAACGTATGGAAAGTCCATCCGGCGGCATTTCAAAGTCTGTAGGCGTTTTAATCTGCACTCGGTCTGGATCGACACAGATTGTCTGAGTGCGGTCCATATTATTAGGCTCAACTTTAAAGCCAATCCAACAGCCGCTGTAGCGAGAAAGTGCCCAGCCGAAAAGAGCGAAGTCGTGAACATCTTGCACATCGCTCGGCGAAAGCACAGGCATGTTGTGTGTCATGAAAGTGTATTCAGATTGATTGCAAACGGTCGCAGACTTGGCTGCGTGATCGTCGCCAACAACTGCAATAACCCCGCCGAACTTTGCCGTTCCAGCATAGTTCGCATGTTTGAAGGGATCTCCACTACGATCAAGCCCAGGGTTCTTGCCGTACCAAATTCCGAATACGCCCTCGTACTTTGGCTTACCGAATACACCAGTTTGTTGTGATCCCCATAAAGCGGTAGCCGCAAGATCTTCGTTAAGACCAGGCTCAAAAGTCACGCCATCCGCGTCTAAATGTTTCTGTGCAATCGACAACTCGCGGTCATAGGCGCTCAACGGCGATCCACGATAGCCGGTCACATACCCCGCAGTATTTAGTCCTGCAGCTTTGTCACGACGTCGCTGCACCAAAGGCGCACGAACCAGGGCCTGCAAGCCCGTCATATATACGTAGCCGCTCTCCTTGACATATTTATCGTCAAGATTAACGCTGAAATTGATGCTCTGAACACCCATAAGTAGGCTCCAATTCTAAAGCGTGCGTCTGCCTCTAACTACAATACACCAATCGGCACGCATTTACCTACCGATCGGTAGACAGGTGAACCAGGAAGCGCCAACTGGCTCTATTAGCTGGTGCTCACCGTATACCAATAATTTGCTGAGCCTCAATTCTTAAGCCGACTCGGATGGCTCTATATCCAGTAAAGCCGCACCTGCACCCACAGTTTCACCTGGTTCGCAGAAAATCTCTTTTATCTCACCTGAAATCGGGGCTGGAAGGCTCATCATAAGTTTCATAGCCTCAAACGTCACAATTGTTTCGCCTTCAGACACGATCTGACCCACCTCAACCTGCACAGCAACAACCAGTCCCGGCATGGGTGCCGCGAGACGTGGTCCACCAGCTACCGCACCACCACTGCTTGAACCAATACTATCCAACTCTGGTTTAACTTGATAGCTAGTCACTGCACCGCCGAATGACAAGTCGACTGTGCTATTGTCAACATAGGTTCCGTAACGATGACTTATGCCATCAATGCTGATGGAAGCGTCCTGACCTATAGCGCGTATGCTAACTTTGTGAGTCACCCCTTCAATGGAGATTTCGTAAACGCCCTTATCACCAATAAGCTCAAGTAATTTTTTGGTGTTGCCATGGACAACACTGAGCCTTGTAAGCGCACACTTCCCAGCCCGCCCTAAAACCCGAAAACCACCAAGGCTAAGAAATGGGCCCAATTCTGGCGGAACTGCACGAGCCTCGATATGTATCGCCCAAACTGCAGCGGCCGCGATAACAGCATGGTGTTTATCGCTCTCCACAGGCTTCCAGCCATCCGGGAATGCTTCGTCAATGAACCTTGTTGTTAGCTCGCCAGCTATAAACTT
Source organism: Fidelibacterota bacterium (assembly GCA_002712165.1). Lineage (GTDB taxonomy): Bacteria > Pseudomonadota > Alphaproteobacteria > Rhodospirillales > Rhodospirillaceae > UBA11612. Next base: position 59,025 of record PASS01000046.1, on the reverse strand, counting down.
TGGATGGGTGATGATATCGCGCAAGAACCCCTGGTTGGTCCCCACGCCAAATACCGAATAACTACTTAGCGCTGCTGCAAGACGTTGTGCGGCCACTGTCCGGCCACTACCGTAAGCGATAACTTTCGCTAGCATCGAATCATAGTGGGGCGTGACCTCTGAGCCCCGAGCAATGCCGGTATCAATGCGAATTCCATCACCGCTGGGCAATCGCAAACCACGCACAGAACCAACATTCGGCTGGTATCCAACTGCCGGGTCCTCAGCATTGACCCGCACTTCAATCGCCCAGCCGTTAACTGTAATTTTCTCTTGGCTGATAGGGAGCGGCTCGCCCGCTGCTATGCGGATTTGCATCTCAACCAGGTCAAGGCCGGTAATTAGTTCTGTGACTGGATGCTCTACTTGCAAGCGCGTATTCATCTCCAAGAAATAAGGTTGATCCTCGCCCTCTTCCAAAATGAACTCCACTGTCCCAGCGGAATCATACTTCATAGACTTACCCAATTTCAGAGAAGCTTCGAATAAGCGCTCGCGCACCTCATCACTAAGGCGAGGTGCAGGCGCCTCTTCAACAACCTTCTGATAGTTACGTTGCACCGAGCATTCACGCTCGAACAAGTGCACAAGCCCGCCATGCTTATCGCCAATTATCTGCACTTCCAGATGTCGAGGACGCTGAATAAGTTTTTCGATCAGCAGACTCGAATCACCAAATCCAGCCTGAGCTTCACGGCGCGCAATTTCTAACGCCTCCATCATATCCGATTCTTGCTCTACGCGGCGCATACCGCGTCCGCCACCACCTGCCGAAGACTTAATAAGAACCGGATAACCAATTTTGGTCGCAGCCTTTACCATGACAGCATCATCTTGATCCGTGCCGTGGTAGCCAGGCACACCCGCAACACCCGCTTCTTTTGCTATACGCTTTGATTCGATTTTCGAACCCATGCACTCGATAGCTTCAGGTGATGGCCCAACCCAAATAATGCCGTTCTTCTCACAGAGTTTTGGCAGAACAACACGCTCCGACAAAAACCCGTAGCCGGGATGGATAGCTTCCGCGCCAGAAGCATTGGCCGCATTGATAATCGAATCAGCATTTAGATAACTGGAGGCTGCATCAGAAGTACCTATATGGACTGCCTCATCTGCTTGGCGAACATGCAAGGAATTTTGGTCGGCATCTGAGTAGACAGCAACTGAAGCAATGCCCAAACGACGACACGTTTCAATGACACGGCAAGCGATTTCACCACGATTAGCGATAAGAAGTTTGCGAATCACGACAATTACATCCGATAAACAGGTGAAGGGCCTGTCACACGCGGCGTTGTCGCTGCGAGCGCAAGACAAAGACCGATTACATTACGCGTCTGCCCCGGTTCGATTATCCCATCGTCCCATAGTCGTGCAGTTGCGTAATACGGATCACTTTGCTCAGTAAATTGCGCACGCGTACGCCGTTCGATTTCAGCAAGTTCCTTCTCGGATGCTGCACCGCGCTTTGCGCTAGTCCGACGCAACTCGAGCAATACGTTTGTAGCAATGTCCGGACTCATTGTAGCAATGCGTGAATTTGGCCAAGAGAACAGAAAGCGCGGCTCGAATCCGCGTCCACACATCCCGTAATTTCCCGCACCGTATGACCCACCAACAATAACAGTAAAACGCGGCACTCGAGCAGTCGATACGGCGTACACAAGTTTTGCTGAATGCTTGGCGATTCCAGCCCGCTCAGATTCTGTTCCCACCATGAAGCCTGTAGTATTTTGCAAGAATAATAGAGGAATATTGCGCTGATTACACAGCTCGATAAAATGCGCACCCTTGACAGATGACTCTGAAAATAGAGGGCCATTATTGCCCAAAATACCCACTGGATAGCCATGCAAGTAAGCTGTACCAGTCACGAGAGAAGCACCCCACTCTGGCTTGAATTCTTGAAATTCGCTTCCGTCCACTACGCGTGCAATGATTTCGCGCACATCGTAAGGTAGCTTTGGGTCTTGCTCTATGATGCCACCTATTTCGTCGGCTTCATAGAGAGGAGCCCGTACCGGACGTGTTTCTAACGCGCACTTACGGTCCCAGTTCAAGCCCGCAACAACATCGCGCAACTTCTTCAATGCTTCCATTTCGTTTTGCGCAAGGTAGTCTGATACACCAGAAACGTGTGAGTGCATCTCTGCACCGCCCAGAGTCTCTCCGTCTACATCTTCATTGATCGCTATCTTGACAATGGATGGGCCACCAAGATGGATGCGCGCCTGCCCCTTAACCATGACAACTTCGTCGGACAGTGCTGGAATATATGCGCCACCAGCAGTACATCCGCCAAACACCGCTGAGATTTGCGGAAGCCCCATAGCAGACAAACGGCACTGATTATAAAATGAACCGCCAAAGTGATCTTTGTCTGGAAAAACGCGGTCTTGTTCGGGAAGGTAGGCACCGCCGCAGTCGACAAGATAAATACACGGAAGACGGTTTTCTTCCGCTATCTTCTGAGCACGAACATGTTTTTTTACCGTCTCAGCAAAAAATGACCCACCTTTAACCGTTGCATCATTAGCAATAATCATACAAGGCACGCCCTGTATGATTCCAATGCCAGTTACAATGCCTGCGGCGGGCACATCATTATTGTAAAGTTGCCAAGCGGCTAAAGGTGAAAGCTCCAGGAAAGAAGTTAGTGGATCAACGAGGAGATCAATACGCTCGCGTACTAGAATTTTGCCACGCTTGTGATGTCGATCCACTAGGACCTGACCACCACCAGAGTAGGAATACTCAAGCGCCTTGCGTAATTCGTCCAGCAGACCATCATAATGGGCTTTATTTTCGGCAAACCGACCGCCGCTGGGAACTATTGCGCTTTCAATGCACGGCATTGAGCCAACACTCACGAGAAATCTCCTCAGGTAGTAATCAGAGACGTGCTAAGTCACTTTATGTAAACTGCCTAACGTTAGGTTGGCAAGGCTAAACCTCTAAAAATCTGGAGAATTACTGGTCCAAGTCGCCTGCTATGAGACCATTTTGGCTGAATTCTGCCAGTTCTGCCTCACTATATCCAAGTTGAGCCAATATTTCCCCTGTATGCGCTCCCATCTCCGGTGCTCCGCCACGAGGCATATGCTGGCTAGCCGAGAATTTTGGCACTGGAGCTGGCTGCCGAACACCCTCGATTTCAATAAAAGCATTGGCGGCAATCTGCTGAGGATGTTGCAAAGCCTCTGACATATCAAGCACTGGCGTCACACAAGCATCTGAATTTGCAAACAGTTTGCTCCATTCATCACGCGTTTTCTTTGCAAAAATCTCTTCAAATAATGTGGTGACCTGAGGCCACGTATTGCGCTCATTCTGTTGCGTTGCATCAATTCTATCCTCTAGTCCAAGTTTGCGCAGCAATTCGATAAAAAACTTTTTCTCAATTGCTCCGACAGCGATGTAGCGCCCGTCACTAGTTTCATAGGTGCGATAGAAAGGCGCACCACCGTCCAAAAGATTTTGTCCACGCTCCAAAGACAAGCTACCAGAAGCGTATAATCCATAGATCATGGGCATCAGACCGAGAGTTCCGTGAGCAATACTAGCGCTGACGACCTGTCCAACACCGGTGGTTTTAGCTGCATAGAGACCAGCAATCACACCAGCGAGAAGATGCATGGCAGCACCACCGAAATCGCCAACTAGATTAAGCGGTGGCGTAGGCGGCCCTTTCACCCCCATAGACGCAAGGCATCCAGATAAAGCCAAATAATTGATATCATGGCTGGCGATGGAGGAAAGGGGACCCTCATCGCCCCACCCGCTACTTCTTCCAAAAACTAGCCTGGGATTTTGAGCAAGGCAAATCTCAGGCCCGAGTCCAAGGCGATCCATGACATCTGGGCGAAAGCCTTCGATCACCGCGTCGCTTTCAGAAATAAGATGCCGCACCAATGCCACACCCTGCTCCTGCTTCAAATCTACAGAAATTGATTTTTTGCCCCTGCCCATGCAATCAAATTTTCTCTCCACAGCGATACCAAGATTCGCATCAAAAACGCGCTCCACGCAGATAACCTCAGCACCCATATCCGCCAACGCCATGCCACAGAAAGGCACAGGCCCAATTGCTGCCATTTCCACCACTTTTATGCCCTCGAGTGGGCCGCAAGTTGGAGAAGATTTAGATTTAGACATTGACGCTTCCTTCTGGACATCCATATGAGTCGGCAAGTAAACATTCATCGCGCGCCAGCGCCAGATTCTTTTTTTGACACTTTATTTGGAAGAGACCGCAATGCCCCTGAACTCCGCCGAACACACTGGCTCCTCCGCTGCAGAACCCTGGTTCCGCGAGGAGCATATCTTACTAAGAGATCAGATTCGCCGATTTGTTGAAGAAGAAGTTAAACCCCACGGCGAGAAATGGGAAGAAGATGGCATGGTCCCGCGCGATATTTTGCGCAAGATGGGCGATCTCGGCTTTTTAGGTATCTGCTATCCTGCAGAGTACGGCGGCAGCGAGATGGATAGCATCGCCACCGCCATCCTAGCCGAAGAACTAGGTAAGTGCACATTTGGTGGATTTGCCATCACGGTGTTAGTCCATACCGACATGGCATCACCCCACTTGGTCAATGCTGGCAACCCTGAGCAAATGAAAAAATATCTACCTGATCTTATTTCCGGTAAAAAAATCTCAGCAGTAGCCGTTACTGAACCCGATGCGGGATCTGATGTCGCGGGTATTAAGACGACCGCCAAACGCGATGGTGATGATTATGTGTTGAATGGTAGCAAGTTCTACATAACTAATGGTGTAAATGCCGATATCTACTTTGTTGCTGCCAAGACTGATACTACGGTTAAGGGTACCCGTGGCATATCGATGTTTATAGTTGAGAAAGGCATGCCAGGATTTTCTGTGGGCCGTGCCCTGAAGAAGCAAGGCTGGTTGTGTTCTGATACCGCCGAGCTTATTTTCGATAATTGCCGCGTACCCGCCGCTAATATGCTCGGTGAAGAAAACAAGGGTTTTTACGCAGTAATGCGGAACTTCCAAACCGAGCGTATGGTGCTCGGCGCGCAGACCATGGGCGAGGCACAAGCCGCCATTGATATGACCATCGACTATGTGCGCGAACGCAAGGCCTTCGGTGCAAGCTTGTGGGACAAACAGGCCATTCGCCAAAGGATCTCCATGCTCTCGGCAAAAGTGGAGGCCGCACGTCAGTTAGTTTACCGCACAGCTTGGATGGATGCCCAAGGTGCCGATTGTGTAAAAGAAGTCTCCATGGGTAAGGCACTATGTGGCGAGTTGGTAAACGAAGTTATGTATACCTGCCAGCAATTCCACGGTGGCTTTGGCTATCTGCGCGAAAGCACAATTGAGAGAATGGTGCGCGATGCCCGCGTGCATGCCATCGGAGGAGGTGCCACAGAGGTCATGCTCGAAGAAGTCGCTAAGCGAATGCCGCCAACCAACCGGTAATTACTACCTTGAGACGATTCCTCCACGGACTAGTGCCGAGAATGCTGTTGCAATTCGGTCTACTGGCCCCCGGCTGAGATCAAACCACTCTAGGGTTGAGTTGAGGCTGCTGATTAAAAGCGCCACCATAAAATGTGGATCCGTATCGGCGCGGAGCCCCCCTGATGCTTTGGCTTTTGTCAGCAGATTTTCCCAATACTCTTCGTAGGTGCGGCGCGTCGGCTTGTGAGCCTCCCTAACAGCTGGTGGCACTTGGCCAAAGATCCTTACATTAGCCGATGTATAATCGCCCATCTCGTGCAAAGCTCTAAGGTGTTCATGAATAGACACATCAATCACATCACCCTCCGGCGCATCAGCTGGCAATTTGGCAACAGCCGTCTGCACCGCCTCGGTAACACGAACGACTCCAATGTTAAGTACATCAATTACGATTTCGTCTTTGGATGCAAAATGGTAATAGAGACTTCCGGCTTTCATTCCACTAGCGGCAGCAATGTCCCTGAGGCTAGTCGCGCCGTAGCCACGCTGACGAAACAGGCGAGCAGCGCAGTCAAGGATACGCTGTCGCGACGGGTTAGCCTCAATTTCTGACACGATGGAACACCCAAAAACGTGGCTGGTTTTTTTAAAGATACCGAACTTACCTAATGTTAGGTAGGCTGCCGGAGATGAACCCAAGGGTCAAGATGACAGGTTAGCATGGGCGATAGAAAAGTGGCTATCATCACAGGCGCAGGAACAGGGGTCGGAGCAGCCTGTTCCAATTGGCTAGCGGCGCACGGTTATAACGTGCTGATCAATTACGCAACTAGCAAATTAGCGGCCGAAACCGTTGCAGAGTCTTGCTGTGCCCATGGCGATGCACTTGCCGTCCAAGGCGATGTAAGCAAAGACAACGATTGCAGACGGCTAGCTGAGATAGCAATTGATAAATGGGGCCAAATCAATGCGCTAGTAAACAGCGCAGGCACAACGCAATTTGTCTCAATGCAAGATCTTGAAGCCTTGAGCGCGTCAGATTTTGAACGAGTTTACAAAGTAAACTTGATCGGGACTTACCAAATGAGCCGCGCTGTCGTTCCTCATATCCGAAAGACTACCGGGGCGATTGTTAACGTCTCCTCGCTTGCCGGCCTGCAAGGCAGTGGAAGCTCTCACGCCTATGCAGCATCTAAAGGCGCACTTAATACGCTAACTCTATCCCTTGCCAGAAATCTTGCCCCAGAAATTCGCGTAAATGCTGTACTCCCAGGTATGATCCAGGGGCGCTGGGTTAAAGAAGGGGTTGGCGAAGAAAGCTATGAACGAATCAAAAAGCAATGGAGTGAAAGCTCCGCCCTAGGCACTGTTTGTAAGCCTGAACAAGTGGCCGATGTTATAGGATGGCTTATAACTGCTGCAAGTACGATCACAGGACAACTCATAACCGTCGATTCTGGAATGTCCCTCGGCAAGCCACCAATAATCGGACGCTGATCTGAAAAATGAGCCAACCTGCAAACCCCATTGCATTCCACAAGACTTCTGTTGCCGCAACCTTCGGCGCAGCCTCTGAGACTTATGAAGCCAGCGCCGATGTCCAACGAAATGTTGCAAAACAGCTAACCACACGAATCTTGAAACTTCCGTTGCCGCGGGCCCCTCGAATTCTCGAAATTGGCTGCGGCACAGGGTTTTTAACTCGCAATTTAATTAAGGGCATTCCTCACGCAAAATGGACCATCACAGACATCTCGTCACAAATGCTTGCACAATGTCGTGCTGGCATGGGCTCTGCTCACGATATATCGTTTCGCGTCATGGACGGAGAGAAGCCAAAATTTCAGCCTGATGAGTGCTTTGACCTTATTTGCTCTAGCCTCGCTTTTCAGTGGTTTGAAAACTTTTCCGGTGCTCTAAAGAGCCTTGCTGCATCGCTAGCACCAGGTGGTCACATCGCTTTTGCGACTCTAGCCGAGGATAGCTTTAGAGAATGGCGGCGAGCCCATGCTAAAGTCGGGGCAAAACCGTCTATATTAAGATGCTTACCTTTGGCGACCATTCGGCAGGCGTTTCCCTCTAGCGGAGTGGTCCATGTGAAGGAAGAGCACATCTCTCAGCCTTATTCTAACGGATATGCCTTTCTTAAAAAACTCCGACAGATCGGTGCGGATATGCCAGCAAAGGGTCGTTATCCTAGCCCTCCGGGCACGCTGCGCCGAGTTCTTCGATCATTCGATTCAGACCCAGAAGGGTGCATGACCTATCACATTGTCTACGGTGTCTTCACTCAGAACTAAGAATACTCACAATAGCACCGGTCAGTTTTGCCAGATCAGTCTCGTCTATTGTGAATGCCGGAGTGAGATAAATGATGCGGCCAAAAGGTCGCACCCAAACGCCAGCATCAACAAACCTTCGCTTTAGCGCGTTCAAATCGCCAATGCCCTCAAGCTCCACCACACCAATAGCACCCCTTACCCGAACGTCTGTAACGCCTCGCAAGTTTCGGCACGGAGCCAAACTTAGCTCCAAAGTTTTCTCAATACGTTCGACTTGCCCCAATCTAGGCTCTCTTTCAAAGAGATCAAGGGATGCATTGGCTGCGGCACAAGCTAGAGCATTAGCCATATAACTTGGGCCGTGCATCAAAGCTGCCTTAGCGTCTTCAGACCAAAACGCATTAAAAACTCTTTTCCGCGCTATGGTCGCCGCAAGGCCCATAGTCCCACCAGTTAGGGCCTTGGACAAAACAATGATATCCGGCTCGATCCCTGACTGCTCATAAGCAAACATAGATCCTGTTCGACCAAAGCCGGTGAAAATTTCATCAAAAATCAAAAGTAGATCATATTTATCTGCTGCCGCACGCAGCATGGTCAGCACAGCAGCATCATGAAACAGCATGCCACCAGCACCTTGAACCAACGGCTCCACAATAATCCCAGCTAGTTCATCGGCATGCCTGCTCAGAACTAATTCAAAGGCTTTGATTCGTTCCTCGTTTGTCGGCAAATCAACAATATGGTTCTGCGGCAAGAGGCCGCTGTACAAACTATGCATACCCTCATTCGGGTCACACACGCTCATAGCGGCAATAGTGTCTCCGTGGTAACCGCCGCTGAACCCAAGAAACTTGGTACGAGTCCTCACTCCCCGGTTCAGCCAATACTGTGTCGCCATTTTCAATGCGACTTCAACAGCTACCGAACCGGAATCACTAAAAAATACTCTTTCAAGATCACTTGGTAGCGACGCACACAATCGTCGCGCCAGGCGCAGTGCTGGCTCATGCACTGCCCCACCAAACATGATATGCGGCATTACTTTTAATTGCTGTTGTATCGCGTTTTGAATGTGAGAGTGGTTGTAGCCGTGACAAGCCGTCCACCATGAAGCAATTCCGTCCACCAATTCACGTCCATCTGCCAGCACCATACGTGAACCGTATGTGCGCTCAATAGCCACCGGAGGCATAGATGTCTTCATTTGTGTATATGGCAGCCAAATATGAGGGAGACCGGCCTCAAGCCAATCAGGCGGCGGTGCGCTCAACTTGCACTAGACCTTCATAGGCGTCATGCCGAGACGACTTAATAGTGCCATATCGTGATTCTGGCCGGGGTTTGAAGTGGTCAGCAATTTTTCACCATAAAAAATTGAATTGGCACCAGCTAAGAAACACAAGGCCTGGGTTTGGTCGCTCATGTCCTCACGACCTGCTGATAACCGCACCATAGATGCCGGCATTGTAATGCGCGCAACAGCGATCGTGCGCACAAAATCCAACTCATCCAGCGCCTCGCCTCTCGCCAGGGGTGTGCCTTCAACCTGCACTAGCATGTTGATCGGCACACTTTCTGGATGCTGGTGCAATGTCGCTAGTGCCGTGATCATGCCCACACGATCATCTGCACCCTCACCCATACCTACAATGCCACCACAACAGACGTTGATACCCGCATCACGCACATTGGCCAAAGTATTGAGCCGATCCTCATAAGTACGGGTGGTAATAATGCTGCTGTAGTACTCGGGCGAAGTGTCAAGATTGTGATTGTAGTAATCAAGGCCTGCATCTTTTAAACGCATCGCTTGGGCGCCATTGAGCATTCCAAGAGTCACACAAGTCTCCATACCGAGCGCCTTGACACCTTCAACCATAGCGCAAACTGACTCTAAGTCTCTATCCTTTGGCGAACGCCAAGCTGCACCCATACAAAAACGGCTAGCTCCAGAGTCTTTAGCCGCACGAGCTTCTGTTATAACTGCCTTTACGTCCATCAGCTTGGAAGCTTCCACTCCCACGTCGTAATGGGCACTTTGTGGACAATAGCCGCAATCCTCAGGACATCCACCGGTCTTGATTGATAACAAGGTTGAAATTTGAACCTCACTGGGGTTGAAGTTCATACGATGGACGGTCTGAGCCTGGTACATTAGAGCGGGGAACGGCAAAGCGAACAAATCGCGTACTTCTGTTCGCGTCCAGTCATGTCGCACAGCCCCCGTTTGGGTTACCTTCTTAAGAGTAAGGGTTTCCACAGCAGTCGACATGTAATAGTGCCTTTCTTGTAGCCAGGGCGATCTCAACCCCACATTAATTGTAATATGACCGTGGGGGTAATGGTACAGCCCCCGACCGTCAAGTAGGAAGCCCTCGGAAGGCAAATAGATTATGCAGAGTATAGAGGTTTATGCCACGGAAAAGCTGGCTTCTCTGGAGGCTAAGCATCTACGCCGCGTGCTCATCGATACAGCGCGCGACGGTGATATCTGGGTGAAACGAAGTGGCAAGAAGATACTTTCATTCTCCTGTAACGACTACCTCAACCTGACCCAACACCCCCTTGTCAAAGAGGCAGCTGTCTCCGCCATCAAGGCATTTGGCGTGGGCGCTGGGGCCTCGCGACTTGTCACGGGCAATCACCCCCTATTCCGCAGCCTGGAAACTCGCCTAGCAAAACTCAAGGGGACAAAAGCCGCTTGCGTATTCGGCTCTGGTTATTTAGCCAATACAGGGATTATACCAATTTTTGTGGGCAAGAATGATTTGATCCTTATGGACGAACTAGCCCATGCTTGCCTTTGGACCGGCGCGAATGTGGCCGGTACCAAGACCTTGATTTTTCGCCACAACAACTTGAACCATTTGACCGATTTGCTGGAAAAGAATCGCGGAAAGCATAAGCGGGCGTTAATTGCCACCGACGGCGTATTCTCAATGGACGGTGACCTAGCGCCCTTGCCAGGACTATGCGATATCGCAGACAAATATGATGCCTGGCTGCTCTCGGACGACGCACACGGCATTGGCGTTGTTGGCAACGGACGCGGATCAAGCTTTGCTCACAACACCACAACCAACATACCGTTACAGATGGGCACACTATCCAAAGCTATCGGCAGTTATGGCGGATATATCTGTGCCGCAGATTCAGTCATTGACCTTATTAAAACGCGCGCTCGGACACTGATATATTCCACCGGCTTGCCACCAGCAAACATAGCGGCCGCTATCGCCGCCCTTGACATCATCGAGAAAGAACCAGGATATGCTGCATTACCGTTGCAAAAAGCTCAAACATTCACGGAGCACGCTGGGCTACCGACCGCTGTAAGCCCCATAGTACCAGTGATTATAGGCGATGCTGAAAAAGCGCTGGCCGCATCAAGGATGTTGGAAGATGAAGGCTATCTAGTCACCGCGATTCGCCCGCCCACGGTAGCTCCAGGAACAGCAAGATTACGCATTACGTTCACAGCCGCGCACCCAAATACTGAAATTATAAAGCTCGCGAACATTATCCGTAGCCGCATCATCAAAGGCGAAACATGACGGGTTTTTTTATCACAGCATCGGGCACCGGTATCGGCAAGACTTTTCTTACCACAGGCCTACTGCATTGTTACATAAATCAGGGAAAATATGCCCACGCCCTCAAGCCAGTATTAAGCGGGTTTGACCCAGAAACAGCTGATGAAAGTGACTCAGGCCTATTGCTCGCCGCAAGTGGACAGGACGTTACCTTAAAAAATATCAAAGCCATTACACCATGGCGGTTTGCTGCTCCCTTATCCCCAGACATGGCCGCACGACGTGAAGGCAAAATAATTGACTTCGATGCAATCGTGCACTTCTCACGTGAGGCAGTAAATAAAAACGGTACAGTTTTTATTGAAGGTGTAGGCGGGGTTGCTGTGCCATTGACAAACACGCATACCGTATTGGATTGGATCGAATCTATCGCACTGCCCACAATTCTAATAACCGGCAGTTATCTTGGTGCTATCAGTCATGCTTTAACCGCGATTGAATCCGTTCGCCATCGCAACGTAAGTATTGCAGCAATTGTCGTGAACGAGTCTGAAACCAGCACCGTACCGCTTGAGGAAACCGCCAGAGTGATTTCCCGCTTTTCTGCTCAAACGCCCTGCTTAACTATGCCGCGGGCGATAGATAAGCACGCATCTATTTTCACAAAATTGGCAGAAATCCTGGAAAGGCATAGAGTGAGGTAACCACGTCCGCTTTAGTCAATCACCGGCCTGTCATTGGACAGGATTCAGAAAATGCTTCCAATGCTATATCTGGTGCATCAGTAAACAGGCCATCGATACCAAGGGCCGCAAAAGCACAAAGTTCCGCTGCAGGATCGCCATCATATCGCTCAGGAAGAAACTCAGGTTCGGGGCGAAAGGTGTAAGGATGCACCAAAAGACCTGCCGCATGAGCGCGTTTTACAAGGTCGCTTTGCTGGTCCGCGCGCCCCTCCCAACTTACGGGAAGGATCATGCTTTTCGCCGGACCTATACCATCTGCATAGCGAGCAACATCCTCAAATTCTATACTCTTGCCCTGATTTTCATCAGCCCCGATTAATTGAATCAGTGGAACCTCAGTCATCTTATTAAGCTTTACCAAATTGTCGACTTCGAATGACTGAATAAAAACCGGAGCATCAGCGCGGTTTAAACCTGCATCATACAATGCATCCACTAGCGGCTCTTCAAGTGGAAGACCAAGCGCTGCGAAATAGGATGGGTGCTTAGTCTCGGGATAAACGCCAATGGCGCGGGTAGCTTGATCGGATAGGCGTGCTCGTAATTCCAGAATCTCGGCAAAAGTTGGTATTTTAAATTTTCCATTGTTGCTTTGGTCACGAAATGGTAATCGCTCATTTGCACGCAAGGTCTTAATCTCAGTCAGAGTGAAGTCTTCACTAAACCAACCCTCAACCTCGTGCCCGTTTATAATTTTAACAGTTTTTCTAGTTGGAAATTTTTGCGCAACGTCGGTGGTGCCCGATAACTCGTTTTCATGCCGGGCAATCAAGACTCCATCCTTGGTGATTATGATATCTGGCTCGATAAAATCTGAGCCCTGCTCAACCGCTAGGCTATAAGCCTCCAAGGTGTGCTCTGGTAAATAACTACTCGCCCCTCGGTGGGCAATGACAAGAGGACGAGCTGAAATGGATGTATGTCCGGAATTTGCGAGATCCTCACTACAAGAAGAGAGACCTGCCACAAACACGCCAGAATATAAAAAAACAACGGCAGATCGAAAATTCACCATGACGGCCTCCTGACTAACTGACCGGTAAGTTTGGCACAGCCGCACACTCAGTTCTGAACTAATTTAGTTTATGCCACACAGTGCAAACACATAGCACACAGCTCCCCCCGAAGCACTCGAGGGGCTGCGGCATTTTCTGCCACAGTCCCTCACCCTCACTGCATAACTCAAATCAGAATTTATGCTTGCTCAGCAGCATCTACCGTCTGCTTACTTTTCACCATACTATCAAAGTGCGCCCACACTCCCTCAGGTCCGTGCCATTGGCCGCGCGTGGCGGCTTTCGAGTACTCTGTCGCTCTTGTTTCAAAAAAGTTAGCGTGTTCCACACCGTTTAATATTTGCGTGAGCCATGGCAGTGGGTGCTCCTTCACGCCATAGATCGGCGGTAAATCGAGCTGACCTAGACGCCAGTCAGCTACATATCGAATATAAGCCTGAATATCTTCAGGCGTCATGCCTTCAACTGCTCCCATGCTGAATGCAAGATCAATAAATTTATCTTCAAGGCTAACAACGGTCTTACAACAATCGATTATATCGTCTTTTACCGATTGGTTTAGACAGTCGGTTTCTTTAGAAAACGCATGGAACAACCTGATGATACCTTCGCAGTGGAGACTCTCGTCGCGCACCGACCAAGAAACTATCTGGCCCATACCCTTCATGCGATTCTGACGTGGAAAGTTCAACAGCATAGCAAAGCTCGCGAATAACTGCAGACCCTCTGTAAATGCTCCGAACATAGCTAAAGTGCGAGCTATATCAGAAGGCGTTTCCACGCCGAACTCCTGCATATAGTTATGCTTATCAGCCATTTCCTTGTAATTCATAAACGTCTGAAATTCGGATTCGGGCATACCGATAGTTTCAAGCAGTAGGGCATAGGCGGCGATATGAATCGTTTCCATATTCGAGAACGAAGCCAGCATCATCTTGATTTCAACCGGCTTAAATACACGAGCATAGCGCTCCATGTAGTTGTCATTTACTTCTACATCCGACTGGGTGAAAAAGCGGAAAATTTGGCTAAGCAGACCACGCTCAGCGTCCGATAAGTGGTTTGCCCAGTCTTTACAATCCTCACCTAATGGAACCTCTTCCGGCATCCAGTGAATCTGCTGCTGGCGTTTCCAATAGTCATGGGCCCATGGATAGCGGAACGGCTTATAACCAGTACTTGGGGTCATGAGACCAGGGAGTGGTTTTGGGGCAATAATATTCATATCAATTCGTCCTGGGCAGGCTGTTATAGAGGTGCACCTATTGGCACGCCAGGCATTCATCGTAATCGGTGAGACTATCACCACCGAGAGATTTTTGCGGCCAAGCACGAGTGTTATCAGCCTCCACGCCAGCGAAAGCTGCACGCTGCACCGACTTGGATCGCAGGTAGTAAAGGCTTTTTACGCCAGACTCCCAAGCCTTCCAATGCAGCATCATCAGGTCCCATTTATCAGAATCGGAAGCCACAAATAGATTGATCGACTGGCCTTGGCATATAAACGGAGAGCGGTCGGCAGCAAATTCAACTATCCAGCGCTGATCTATTTCAAAGGCAGTGCGAAACACCATCTTCTCGTCATCGCTCAAACCGTTAAGATGTTGTACTGAGCCTTCATGTTCCAGAATCGAATTCCACGTTGCCGGATTGTCGAGGCCATTTTTCTTTAATAGTGCTGCAAGATGTGGGTTGCGTACTGAGAACGACCCAGACAATGTTTTGTGTGTATATACATTCGCCGGTATCGGCTCAACGCAGGGGCTAGCACCTCCGCAGATGATAGAGATAGACGCAGTAGGTGCGATCGCCATTTTATGACTGAAGCGTGCCATCACACCAGTTTCTGCCGCATCCGGGCATGCTCCACGCTCTTCGGCGAGACTCACTGAAGCCGCATCAGCCATACGGCGAATATGTTTGAACATTTTGATATTCCACGACTTCGCCATGCCACTTTCAAATGCAATACCCTTAGCTTGTAAAAACGAGTGAAAACCCATCACGCCAAGGCCCACAGAGCGCTCACGCATTGCCGAATACTTTGCCCTGTCCATTGAAGATGGCGCCCGGTCGATAAAGTCCTGCAGCACATTATCCAGAAATCGCATAATGTCGGCAATCACCTGGTCATCTCCACTCCACTCGTCCCAGTTCTCTACATTTAGGGACGAAAGGCAGCACACAGCTGTCCGGTCCTCACCACGGTGATCTACCCCTGTGTGTAACATGATCTCACTACATAGATTCGACGTGGTAACTTTCAGACCCAGGTCGCGCTGGTGTCTTGCCATGTGCTGGTTTACGGTGTCGCCGAAAATCAAATACGGCTCGCCGGTATTGAGACGTGTTTCCAAAATCTTTTGCCACAATTCACGAGCGCTAACAGTTTTGAGCACTTCATTATTCTTGGGGCTACGCAGAGCGAACGGCTTGTCTTCACGCACTGCCTCCATGAACTCGTCGGTGATGTTGAGACCATGATGCAGATTAAGGCTCTTGCGATTGAAATCGCCCGACGCCTTACGAATTTCTAGGAACTCCTCGATCTCTGGATGATGAACATCAAGATAAACAGCCGCAGAGCCGCGTCTCAAAGAGCCTTGCGAAATGGCTAAAGTCAGACTGTCCATCACCCTCACAAAAGGAATGATCCCAGATGTATGGCCAGCATTGCGCACCTTCTCACCAATAGAACGCACATTGCCCCAATAAGTGCCGATACCACCACCGTTGGATGCCAGCCAAACATTCTCGGTCCACGCCCCAACGATGCCATCGAGATTATCTTCCACTGCATTTAAAAAACAGGAAATGGGCAAACCCCGATCAGCACCACCGTTGGATAGCACCGGTGTCGCCGGCATAAACCAAAGCTTCGACATGTAATCATAAATTCGTTGAGCGTGGCCGATATTGTCGCAATAAGCCTTGGCAACACGCGCAAACATGTCCTGATAAGATTCGCCGGGAAGCAAATAACGATCTTCCAGCGTCGCTTTCCCAAAATCTGTCAGCAAATCGTCCCGAGAACGGTCAATGCGAATCGACGGCACCACTTCAAGGGTGTTCGAGTCTGGGTTAGGAGTAATAGGCTTAGGAGTGGGAGGAGCTGTGGATGAGGACTTTTGAGCGACGGAACCTTTATCTAACGCATAAACCATCTGGACCACTCCCCCGAAACAAACCAAGACAACCAAGTCGACTCGGTACAACGCCAAAAAACCTGACCTCTAGGGAAAAGAGTAGCGTGCCCCACTAGTATCCCATTTAAAAACAACGGGTTACGTAGCGCGTATATATGCAGTCCCCAAGACTGCAATGGCTTCGTTTGGTGGATTGATCCAGATTGGCCGATTCGCCGCACTTTAGCTCACCCAAACAGCCCACTTTCCCCTAACAACCCTAGATGCAGTAGCATCTGGTCATCGAGCCGCTACACATGGTGTATGCGGAGAGGAGTCCGGTCAACTACATTTTGGGGGCCAGATGAAAATTTATTACAATATTTAGACAAAGTGCGGTGAAATCTTAAGAAAGATCAACAAGAAACTGAGATTCCGCGTGAATCAATAAGCAGAATATACAAAAATTAGGAGTTTCTGCCTCTTTCCATTGGCAACCAGCGCCCCGCGTCGACCAGAGATTTCAGCGCTACTCGTACATATGCACGGGGGCAAGAACTGCGTTGCAAAAAACATATTTAAGGCATCTGCAACGCATACGAGTTTCAAAGCCAACTAATTGCGGGATTTTATAACCCGAGCACTCAATTGCGCTGTGGTAATGACTGCCATTGCGACAAATGTGAAAGCCGCGCTGACAAGCGTAGCGATGGCCGCGCCAGTCGGCCCAAGAGAGCGAGTAAGCAAAATCAACAGCGGTAAGAAAATAGCCAAAATCGATACAACATCAATTCTCAGAGGAATGCTCGGTCTGCCCATCGCGTATAGCGCAGGGTCCATTGGGAAGCCGGCGATCGTAATCACCGCCGAGGCTACTAGCAACACCAGAGCTATATAGGCCTCTGAAAACGGCTCGCCGAAAAAAAAGACTAGGAACGGCTCACCAAACATAAAAGTTACCACGAGAAGAACTGCGCCTGCACCGCCAGCGACTGCACCGCTTCGCAAAATCAAATACGCAAACTGATCCCAGCCGCGCCTGGTTCCAAGGCGCGCGAACTCCGGATATATTGATTGATTCAAGAGCTCGGCTGGCTTGGTCAAGGCTGTCGCCACATCTCGGCCGATTTTGAAAAGACCTGCCGCCGCAGGTCCAGCTACTATGCCAACGAGGAAAGTGCTCATATGCGCCGGCAGGACCTGCAACGAGGCGTGCAAGTTGGAAAATATAGAAAATCGCCAGATACCGCCATGGGATTCGGTTAATCTGGTGAAAGATAAGTTGATGCCGTGAAGCCGCCCATCGCGATGGATTTCTCGCCAACCCAAGTAAAGAAGCAAAAGGCCCCCAATTGCTCCGGCAATAAAATATGACAATAAGTAGGCCCAGAAAGGCGCGGATACAAACGTTGCGATTCCAACGCCGACAAAGCGCAGTGCAGGCGTAATCACAGTTTGTATTGCAAGCAAATCAAACCGATCATAAAGCCTTAGCAATCCAGTCGGTGTCGCAACTATTGTAAAAAGGATAAGAAAGCTGAAGAGTTGGGTATAGGCAATCACCTCTTCACTCCAGCCAACGTATGAGCCGACAATCGGCGCTACAAAGTACCCTACGAGTGAGCCAACAATAACCCCAATAACATCAAGCAGTGTGGTAAACTTAATCAAAGCCTGTAACGCCGGTGTGTTGTTTTGACTCAAGCAATCCGCACCGTAGCGAATCACAGCCTGCCAGGATTGAAAGGTTGTGAGAGCAGTAATTACCAAAACGTAAGATTGTATGAGGACTAAAATACCGAACTTTTCGACACCAAGTCCTTGCGCAGCCAAACTAAGGGTTCCGAGGCTGAAAATGCCAGTCGCCACGCGCCCACTGAGCATAAGGCCCGCATTTTTAAATATTCGCCGGAATATGCCGTCGGTGAACCATTTGCGCACTGTATCCAGCATATTCAACAATGTGTTCATAAGGACTTCGACTCTTACCTCATTGCGCGCCCAAAAAGGGTTGCTGGTCGCAAGGTACGATCCCAGGGCACAGCAAAACAACCGTTATATGGGACAGGCCTCATAGACTGGCTCTTGAGATCAACTGGGTGTAGTCTTTATATGTAACACGAGGCCGAATATCACGATGACTACATTTTATCCGCTCATTCTTTTAATTTCCACAATCGCCTTCCTATGGCTTGGGAGGCATATGGCGAAGCAACGCAATCGCAACAGTTTTATATGGGGCCTTGCAGGCGCCTTCTTTCCACCTTCCTTACTAATTTTGAAATTTCTAAACACTCTGCCGGGGAAGACTAAAACCGGCGATCTCGAATCGGGCCGTCCCTAACTATTTCACCTATTCACATCAATAACCACTCGACCTTGCGTTTGGCCACTAAGAATTTTCTCAGCTAGGTCGGTTATATTGGAAAGCGGTTCTATCGTGGTAATGGCATTTATTTTATCTTGCTCCAAATCTGTTGCCAGGCGATTCCAAGCCTTCGCGCGCAGGCCTGCATCAGCTGGAAAGTAAATAATACCGAGAAGCTTCACACCACGCAAAATGAAAGGCATAACCGACGTTGGCAAATCGGTTCCACCAGCAAGACCGCAAGCTGCAACCGCGCCCTCTTCTTTGGTTTGAGCAAGTATAGTCGCAAGCGTTTGCCCACCAACACTATCCACCGCTCCCGCCCAATGCGCTTTCTCCAAAGGCTTTGTAGGGTGTGATAAATCGGTGCGGGCAATAAAATCCTTGGCGCCTAGGGACTTTAGATAATTATGCGTTTCCGGCCGTCCGGTGGACGCTATCACCGTATATCCAAGCTTGGCCAATACAGCTGTTGCCACCGAGCCCACACCTCCGGCCGCTCCAGTGACCAACACTTCACCTTGCTCAGGCCTCACCCCTGCATGCTCTAGAGCCATGACTGACAACATAGCAGTATAGCCAGCAGTGCCGATCGCCATGATATTCTCGGCCGTGAAACCCTTGGGAACCTTGGTTAAAATATCAGGGCTAAATTTCATGCGGGCGGAGTATCCGCCCCACATAGTCTCCGACATCCCCCATCCGGTACCTAGCACCAAATCTCCTACTTTGAAGCGTGCGTCAGCAGAATCCGCTACCGTCCCCACCATATCTATACCGCACACCATAGGAAATTTACGGACAATTTTTGCTTTGCCGCTCACAGCCAGTCCATCTTTGTAATTGAGACTAGAATGCGAGATATCTACCAAAACTTTTTCGTCCGGAAGATCGGCAAGCGTAAGGTCGCGAAAACCGCTGTTATATGTGCCGCCATCCTCATCGACTACAAAAGCTCGAAATGTATCGGGCATTAAAATTCTCCTGATTTATTATCCTGGCGTAACAAGAAAAGTATTTATACCGTGGATAAAAATTACGTTCGAGCACGACCTCCTCCCGAAAGGCCACGAACAAACGCTCTACTACAAAAGGCTGTCTTAAGGTGAAAGTTAGAAAGTTATAACAAACACAAATACTAGCTATTTTCTATTGGGCTCAACACGGCTCTTTATTTAGATTTTTTCTCTGGTGGGTTCATAGCGAAGGTTGACATAGCATGACATACTAGCCGCCCTGTTTCTTCATCGATAACCCGCGTATCTCCTAGCGTGACCCTGCCCCATTTCTGAATTTTCGCCTCTAACAGTAAACTTGCCGTATTTGCTGCCGAGACAAAATTATTGTTCTGAGAAATAGTCCCTTTACTCACCGACTCTCCGGTCGCGATCGCCATTGAGAANACCGTATCAACCGCTGCCATGAGNACCTGGCCCGACATCGATGAACGGTCAGCAAAATCAGGACGCCCGGGCGAGAAGTGACATAGTTTTGGCTGACGCCGCAACCGCGCCAATACACGACCAGTCTCAACCTCCAACCATTCCAGCTTCAACTCTTTAACCCAGGGTGCGAACATCAAATCTGACACCGCCTGAATGGTATCAATTGTGATATTGTAAACTGGACGGTCTTTGTCGATTTCAATACTTGTTTGCGACATAACTACTTACTCTAACCTGCCCGGATAAACTTGAAAGAACGCTCCTCGGTTCGGCATTTCGACTTCGGGTAGACTCTCAGCATCAATCTGCTGATCTTCAGCCACTATTCCGTTCATAGATAAAATATACGCGGATAGTGCATAGACCTGATTGTCAGACAGCGACTGNGGAGTATTAAGCGGCATAGAACGTCGGATGAAATCAAACAATGTCGGTGCATANGGCCAAAAACTGCCGACGGTTTTCACCGGCTGACCGCTCGCCAAAGAGCCGATACCACCGACAAGTTTATCCGCCACACCACCTTCGCCATCCATGCCGTGGCACGAAGCGCACTGCTCTATAAAAAGGTCTTTGCCATCTGCTGCTGTGGCCCCACCCGGAGGCAGATTCGAGCCACCTGGACCAATTGCGATATCCCAAGCAACAATGTCGGCTTGAGTAATATCAATACCAAGGTTTGGCCCCTCAGCTACGTGCCTAGCGCCCATGGACTTTGCTGACGAATTCTCTGAGTCGCCTTGCCCACCACATCCGGCCAGGGTAATCACCGCTGCGACAATCGTAATGGTGCTCATCTCGCTAAGCATAGACATGGGACACACTCCCTTCGCCGTCCACCGCCCAGCTTGTAATGCAATTGCAGTGATAAAAATTTTTGTCACCTCGCGCAGTAATTAACTTTTCGCGAGTTGGCTGCTCATAGGAGGTCTCGTCGGTCGCCCGGCTTTGCAAAATNGTAGGCGAGCCATCCCACCGCCAAGGCATTCGAAAGCGGGTCAGTGCTTTAGACATTACTGGCCCTGATAACGAAGCTTCTGCCCAGCTTTTGCCGCCATCGGCCGAGACTTCTACTTTACTTACTTTACCCCGACCCGACCACGCGATCCCCGAAATTTCGTAAAGACCAGGACCATGCATATCCATGCCTGGTGAAGGCCGCACAATCACCGATTTTGCATCCATCTGGAATTTATATTGCGCAACGCGCCCGTCATCGAGCAGTATCGAGTAGCGCGAAGTTTCATAGCGGGTTTGCATAGGCGCCTTAGTAAGTTTTAGCTGCCTGAGCCATTTCACGTTCATATTGCCTTGATAGCCTGGTAACAGCAGTCGCATGGGATAGCCATTAGACGGCCGAATGCGCTCACCGTTCTGGTAAAGTGCGATAATCGCGTCATCCATCGCCTTCTCGATTGGGATCGAGCGAGAGACTGAGGATGGGTCCACCGCGTCAGCTAGCAACCACCTTGCTTCCGGATCAACACCGGCCTCAGCCAATAGAACGGCCAATGACACGCCAGTCCACTCAGCACATGATACAAGCCCGTGTAAGGTTTGTGCATTGCCGGGCACTGCTGTCGGCCTCACCAAGGCTCCGCTGTTGCCCGCACATTCAACAAAGCTAATACGCGAAGTCATAGGATAGCGTGATAGCGCTTCGATCGAAAATGACAGTGGGCGTTTCACCAATCCATGAATAACCAGCCGATGTTGCTCTGGATCAATGTCGGGAACGCCATTGTGGGTGACTTCAAAATGCAAGCCATTGGGGGTGATCATACCTTCCATTGCCTGGATCGGCGCACGCACCGCACCAGGGCCAGAGGCATACAATGGATTCTGATCGCGTATAGGCCCGCGCGCAACACCAACTTCAAAGCGCGATGGCATCCCGTAGCCCGTAAAATAGCCCTCGGGACTTTTAGTCCATTCCTGAACATCTAGCGTTTCCGACGATGCCATCCCAGGCGCCGCAAACGCCGCTGCTGCAATACTACCTCCTTGCAGAAATAACCTTCGGTGCAAAAGCCCGCCACCTGCAACCGGCTCCATCTCCTGCACAGGAATATTGTTTAGATCCTGCCGCTTAGCCATATTCACCCCCCTTAAAGTCTAGGCTTAAAACTCTCGCCAGAGCCACAGCATACGCTGCCACACAACAAGTGTCAGGGCCCACTGTTTGCCTCATCATTCTAGGTCTATGACGCCTTACACCCCTGAAAAACAGTAATGAGCATTTCTCATACCCAACCCCACACCTATCCGTGTATGAATCGCCTCCCTGGCCCGCAACTACTCTACCTTGGTATAGCTATAGTTTAATCCTTGATAGGTTTCTCAGTGTCGACTTCCCCCAGCCACACAGCCCAATACGCAATGCCACTACATCACCTGCTGCTAGCGGTATTGGTAACCGTCGTCTGGGGCACCAATTTTGCTTTGGTCAAGGTCGTTCTCGAAACATGGCCTCCCCTGTTTTTCGTTTTTGCGCGCTTTCTGATATGCCTGTTACCAGCAGTATTTTTCCTTAAACGCCCTGACGTATCATGGGGCAACCTCGCCGCCTACGGCATCTTCATAGGCGTTGGCCAGTTCGGCCTAGGTTTTCTCGCCATGGACGGCTACATCTCGCCCGGCTTAACCTCGTTGGTGCTACAGACTCAAGCGTTCTTTACTATCTTCTTTGCAATGTACTTCGAGTCCGAACGCTTACGCAATTTTCAATGGGTGGCTCTCGCAATTGCTAGCGCTGGGATCGGCGTGATTGCCTATAACGCCTGGGGCGTTGTGGGAAATAGCGACGGATCAGTAGCCGGCGTTATTAATCCCACGACGGTTCTCGGCCTCTGCCTCGCCATTGCCGCAGCAATTTTCTGGGGAATGGGGAACTCTGTAGCTAAGCGCGCCGGGCGCATCAACATGCTAGCTTACGTGGTATGGGCAAGCATGTTCTCGCTTCCGCCGTTACTAATCCTCTCGCTAATCTATGAGGGTCCAGAAAAAATAATCCTCGCCTTAAGCTCTACCAATATTGGAATGTGGGGAGCGATTGCTTGGCAAAGCATTGGCAATACCATGTTCGGCTTTGCTGTATGGGGCTGGCTACTCGCAAGATACCCCACCGCAGCAGTTTCACCAATTTCTTTGCTAGTACCGGTGTTCGGCCTTGGCACCTCAGCGTTTTTTCTAGATGAACCACTTCAACCCTGGAAGCTAAGTGCGGTTGGTCTAATTTTATTCGGCATTGGGCTTAATACGATTTGGCCACGCATCTTAAACCGACGGGCAGCGCCTAAGAAACCACACCACCTGTAATCAAAGCCTAGAGTTTCTGGAACCTTTTAATTTTTAGTCAGGATCCGTCAAAAACAAATATTTACTTTCTTGGCCGATCTTGAAATTCATCAAACGCAGCCGCATCGATACCCTTTTCTATCATCGCCCTCAGAAGATTGTCACCGAGATCAGCACCTCCCGCGAGTTTCTCGGGGGCTACGCCTAATACCTTAGCAAGGCAACTAACACGCACCTCAGGTGGTACACTATCAAAAACCTCTCGGCACTTTATGATCGATAGCCTGGCCACAAGCTCCTCTTCGTGGCTCTCACGCAACACTCTGGCCGCCGTGGAAAATGCAATGAAATCCAGAAGACCCGGGAATAAATTTTCACCGTGCTTCAGCATTTTTTCCGCTGCGCTTATGGAGACCCCAACTACTGCCGGATGATAAGCTCGCGACTGCTTGATTCGTGCATAGGCACCATCCCGGCGCCCGTCAGAGCGCGTCGTCCATTCCACCTCGTTCATCAGCGATTCTTCAGGAAACTCACTCTCAACCCCATTGCTAGCGATGCAATAGACCATGCCACCGTCCACCTCTTCGACGGTATAGCTGCGCCCATTTTTATCATAAGCGGCGGCACCTTCAGTAAAGCGTGTGGACATTAAGAAACTCCATCTGATGGGTCAGTAGCCATCACCTGCGCATCAATAACCGCTAATGCCGCTAAATTTACTAAACCTCGTGCAGTTACTGAAGATGTTGTGATGTGTGCTGGTTTGGCGATGCCAAGTAAAATAGGTCCCACGTGCAAGGCCCCAGCAAGGCCACGTACCAATTTCAACCCAGCGTTCGCCGCTTCCAAGTTCGGCATTACCAATAGATTTGCCGCACCTTTAAGACGCGAATTTGGAAAAACTCTTGAACGCAATTCAGCATCCAAAGCGACGTCAGGCTGCATCTCGCCTTCTGTTTCCAATTCAGGCGCATCGCGCCTTAATATTTGCAGAGCCTCGCGCATTTTAATGGCAGTACGCGAGTTGCCCGCACCAAAGTTGCTAGCAGCAATCAGTGCCACCTTTGGCGTCAAACCAAAGTCACCTACTTTGCGCGATGCACATCTGGTCAGGTAGGCAATGTCATCCGCGCTTGGGTTCTCACTAACAAACGTATCGGTAATAAACACTGGCCCAGAATCCATCACCAACAGCGAGAGCGCACTGGTTTTGTGCTCGCTATCAGCCAAGCCCAGCAAATCAGTCAAATACTGCAAGTGCCATTGATACTCACCAGAAGTACCGCAAATCATCGCATCAGCATCTCCTCGCGCCACCATTAGTGCTGCAATAGCAGTAGTATTGGTCCGAATTGCCGTTTTAGCCGTTTCGGGGGTGACTCCTTTTCGCTCCATCAAGCTATGATAGTGCCGCCAGTAATCGATATACCTGTCATCTTCCTCTGGATTCACAACCTCGAAATCTTCCCCAGGTTTTATTTGCAAGCCTAGTTTACGTGCGCGGTGTGAAATCACTAATGGGCGACCTACTAAAACCGGCGTTGCAATTCCTTCCTCGAGCAAGGCCTGGACAGCAAATAAAACACGCCTGTCCTCGCCTTCGGCGAAAGCCACACGTTTGGGGTTTGCCCGTGCCTTTTCAAAAATCGGCTTCATCACAAATGTCGAGCGGTATACCTGTTGCTGCAAGCGATCGGCATAAGCAGTAAGATCGTCTATGGGCCGAGTAGCAACGCCAGTATCCATCGCTGCCTTAGCCACTGCTGGGGCAATTTCACAAATCAGACGAGGGTCAAAAGGTTTGGGGATCAAATACTCGGGCCCAAAACGCATTTCTTCACCGCCGTAAGCCGCCGAAACTACAGCCGAAGTTGCGCCACGCGCTAGTTCCGCAATCGCCTCAACGCAAGCTGCCTTCATTTCTTCGTTGATAGTCGTTGCACCTACGTCCAGAGCCCCCCTAAAAATATAGGGAAAGCACAGAACGTTGTTAACTTGGTTGGGGTAGTCACTGCGACCCGTTGCAATTATAGCATCGTTTACAGCATCCTTGGCCAGCTCAGGTAATATTTCAGGAGTTGGATTGGCTAATGCCATGATGAACGGGGCCTTCGCCATAGTTTTTATCATATCTTGGGTGAGGATACCGGGAGCAGATAAGCCAAGGAAAATATCAGCCCCTCTAACAGCCTCAGTAAGTGAGCGCGCTTTTGTGTCCGATGCGTACTCCGCCTTCTGGTCAGTCATGTCTTCGGCTCGCCCCTTAAACACAACACCTTTATGATCGCACAGGATCACGTTGTCGCGGTTCAGACCTAGGGCGACTAGCTGGTTGAGGCAAGCGATACCCGCGGCACCTCCACCTGTGGAGCAGACTCTGACCTTGGCGATGTCTTTGTTCAAAAGCTTGAGGCCGTTGACGACAGCCGCCGCAACCACAATTGCCGTACCGTGCTGGTCGTCATGAAACACCGGTATGTTCATACGCTCGCGTAATGCGCTTTCAATAATAAAACAATCGGGCGCCTTGATATCTTCCAAGTTGATCGCACCAAAGGTGGGTTCAAGAGCCGCAATAATCTCAACCAGCTTTAGTGGGTCCTGCTCAGCAATCTCAATGTCGAAAACATCAACCCCGGCAAATTTTTTAAATAGTACTGCTTTTCCTTCCATCACCGGCTTGGAAGCAAGTGGGCCAATAGCCCCGAGGCCCAAAACCGCAGTACCATTAGTGATCACCGCAACTAAATTCGCACGACTAGTCACGTTTGCAGCCTCGGCCTGGTCTTCAATAATTGCTTCACAGGCCGCAGCGACACCTGGAGAGTAAGCAAGCGCCAAGTCACGCTGATTTGCTAGCGGCTTTGACGGCGTAACCGATATTTTTCCTGGTGTTGGGAATCTGTGATAGCGAAGGGCCGCCGACTTTGAATCTGCAGAAGCACTTCTTTCCACTTCACTATTATTTTTAGGCTTTCCCGAATCCGGCATGTAACACTCCCCTCTCAACCCATCCCCTTGATCGCGTGCTGCGCTACCTTTCGCATCACGCTAGGTAAACCCACCCTGCCGATCTTCTCAACCGGTGTCCAAATCGCCTCCGGTCCATCCAGTGAACGCGCTTGGGCAGGCGTGAGATTTGCACCCACTACAGATAGTTCTAAATGAAAATGAGTAAATGTATGCGAAATCGTGCCGGGAATTAGCTTCCACCGTGCTTTTAATAATGGAGCTTCGCACGAAATTTTCGTGTTAGAGAGCTCTAAAGACGAATTTTGACCATAAGAATCAGTGCTTTGTGTAGTAGTGGAAGGTTTGGAGTCCCACGCAGAGCATGGAACTTCTGTCATTCCACCAAGCAGGCCTCTATTGGGTCGCCGCCTTAGCAATACACAACCGTCTTTCCTAACCATCCAGAACGCCTGCCCGGTGCGCATCGGCCTTTCCGTTTTCGTTTGTTTTTTTGGCAATGTCACAGCTATGCCCTGAGCAAGACCTGCACAATTATCGGACCATGGACAAAGGTTACATCGTGGCGATTTGGGTATGCACACCGTCGCCCCTAGGTCCATAACTGCCTGGGCATAATCCCCAGGTCGCTTCTTTGGCGTTAAACTCCTGGCGAATTCGCTAAGTTTTGCTTTAGATTTGGGTAGCGGGTCGGCAACTGCAAAGACTCTCGCCATGACCCTCTCAACGTTTCCATCCATCACGACTGCGTACTTTTGGAAAGCGATGGAGGTTATAGCAGAAGCTGTATAAGGCCCTATTCCAGGCAGCTTAAGCAATTCCTCCTGTTTATCTGGGAATTTCCCATCGAATTCACGCGCGACAATTCCTGCGCACTTGTGCAGATTTCTCGCTCTAGCGTAATAACCAAGACCCGCCCAGGCAGTCATTACAGCCTCGACTTCTGCCTCCGCCAGCTTTTCCACACTGGGCCAACGTGAAAAAAATGCCTCAAAATAAGGTCTTACCGCCGTCACCGTTGTCTGCTGCAACATGATTTCTGAAAGCCAGACTACATATGGGTCAGCGGGTTTTCCAGGAGGACTCCGCCATGGCAAACGACGATGATATTTGTCATACCAAGCCAACAGCGTAGATGCTTTGGGCAAGATTTTGGGGGCAGAGCTAGGTTTGTGTGCTGGCTTTCGACGAGGCATATGGCTTTAAAAACTTGGCATTCTCTTCAAATTGCGCTGGCTTTTATGACTATTCAATATGCTACAGCCAACTGACACTTGCAGTGTACATCATCCTTGTTATCGTAAGTATCGAACTTCAAAGTAGTAGCGTACATGGCTCAACCAAAAACGATCACGACTAGACAAGACAAACGCCTTGCGCGCGGCCCAGTTGCAATCGGCGCGCTAAGCGAACGCGTTACTAAACCTGCGCTCGGCAAACGCGGGTTTGCAGGTGGCGAAATTATTAAACGGTGGCCCGAAATTGTCGGATCTGACCTGGCCGGGTTTGCCGCACCGCTTGAGGTTAAATTCCCGCGCGGGAAAAGCTCAGGAGCAACACTACTACTTCGTATCGCAAACGGTGCAGCAGCAACAATGCTTCAATTCAAAACACCCCTAATTCTCGAGCGTGTAAACAGGTTTTTTGGCTACACAGCCATCAAAAAGGTTCAAGCCGTGCAAGGTCCACTACCACGTGTCACCAAAACTCTCGACTCTCTGGAAAACTTAGCTCCCGCACCGTCCACCTTAGCCGAAGCACTCGAACGCCTAGGCGCCACCGTGCAACAGCGCACTATGGAAAATATCAATAAAGTAAAAATCAGGTGAACCAAACATGAATATTAAAGCCAGTCTTTTCACTGCCGCGTTGGTGGTACTTTTCACTGCGGTAGCCTTACCCGGAAGCTTACGTGCGCAGGGATTTTCTGATATTGCAGGACTGTTCACTGAAAGTTTTCAAGATGCTATCGATCTTTTACCCCCCGATGTTACATCGATCCGCATCGGGGTTGGCCCAGCAATTTATCCTGAGTATATGGGGGATGACAGGTACAAAATCCAGGCTGCCCCGGTGGTTTCGCTCCGTTACCGCAACTTGTTTGAAATAGACAATAACGAATTGAAAATTACCGCGCTCAGCGGACTACTCGATACCAACACCAATATCGGCAAAGGTAAACTGCGCTTTGGTCCCTTGGTGAGCCTCGACTTTGGCCGCAAAGCAAAACGTAGCAACGACCTGATCGGTTTTGGGAATGTTAGCACTAGTGTCGAACTGGGCGCATTCGTTGGCTATGCGGTTGGCCCAGTGCGTCTCCGCCTCCGCGCTCGCCACGATGTTGCCGGTGGTCACTCTGGTGCCATCGTAAAAGGCGATGTCGCCCTAGCTTTATACCGTGACAGCAAGCTTGCCCTTGGCTCAAACTTATCCACTACTTGGGCATCATCGAAATATATGAAGTCTTACTTTGGTGTTAGCGCCACCCAATCAGCGGGTTCCGGCCTAACGGTCTTCACGCCGGGCTCAGGCATCCGCGACCTCGCAGTCGGCGCCAGTGCCAACTATTTAATCAGCCGGAATTTTAGCGTTGTCTCCAGCCTTAGATACGCCCGCCTAATGAGCGGTGCCAAAAAGAGCCCACTGGTCAAAACCCGTGGTTCGGCAAACCAAGTTAGTTTTAGCTCCTATATAATTTACTCCTTCTAACTATTCCCTACCCCCATAGGCTTGATGGGGTCTTTGTCTGCAGTGGTGAGAAGCACCCGGAGCGAGAACGTGAGGCATACAAAATCACCTAGCTTAACAAGGAGTCGCCCAAATCAGCTTTGGAACAGTCATCCAACCACCACAATAGCAGCAAAAACATGACAAAATACGTTACGAAGCGGAGGCAACTCGCCAGCAAGCCGCGGTTTTCCTCGCCATTTTTGATAACTATTTATCGAGCTATTTTCGATCGCCTAAAAATCTCCACAAATGGTACAGATATTGCTAATGAACCACATCATCTAGGGAGAAGTAATGGTGAACGCATTTCGTAAAATGACCATTTTGGTTGCCACCTTAACCATCGGAGGCTTTAGCGCCACAAGCATCCACGCGGCCGATGAGGCGCGCCAGGACCCAGATGCGTCGGCGGTTACCTATAAAGAATTTGTGGAGGGTGACCCCAACGCTAAGGTAACAGTGGTCGAATACGCATCTCTCACCTGCTCGCACTGCGCTAATTTTTATACGACCGGTTACCCCGAACTCAAAAAGCAATACATCGACACTGGCAAGATCCGGTTTGTATTCCGGGACTTTCCGACCGCACCACAACAGCTCGCGACAGCAGCAGCAATGGTGGCGCGCTGCGCCCCAGCCGGCCGCGGCAAAACCATTATCGGCCTGATCTTCAAGAATCAGGGTGAATTCTTTAAAAATCCCAACGACGCAATGCGCGGCTACGCACAATTGGCGGGAATGACTTCTGAAGACGTAGATGCTTGCCTTAAGAATAAGTCAGTTTTTGACGAAATCGAACGAGTGGCTACCACCGCTGTGAATGTTTACAAAGTCCGTGCAACTCCAACATTTTTTGTAAACGATCAAATCGTTGAGGGCGAAGTGTGGGAAACTCTTAAAGATACTATCGACGCGGCCCTTGCCGACGCCGATTAAAAAAGCGGCGTTATTTTCGGAGCACATTTTACTTGGTAGCCTTTTCAAAAATTCGGTTGTCCGGCTTCAAGTCTTTCGTCGACGCAACAGAACTATTTATTCAGCCAGGCTTGACAGGCATTGTCGGCCCTAACGGCTGTGGTAAGTCCAACGTGGTTGAGGCCCTGCGCTGGGTCATGGGCGAGACATCCGCTAAACAGTTACGCGGCGGTGCTATGAACGAAGTCATCTTTGGTGGCACTCGTGACCGACCCGCGCGAAATATCGCCGAAGTTTCGCTTTCTCTTGAAAACCAGACTCGCAATGCATCCGCCCAGTTCAACGATAACGACGACATTGAGGTCACTCGCCGTATAGAACGCGACAAGGGTTCAGTTTATAAAGTAAACGGCCGCGATGTGCGTGCCAAAGACGTTCAGCTCTTATTCGCTGACGTTGCGACCGGCGCCCGCTCCACAGCTATTGTAAGCCAAGGACGGATCGGAGCTATCATTAACTCCAAGCCAGCACAGCGGCGCAATCTTCTGGAGGAAGCGGCTGGCATCACCGGCTTGCATAGTCGCAGACACGAAGCAGAATTGCGCCTGCAGGCTGCCGAAGGCAACCTGGCGCGGCTGAATGATGTTATCACTGCCCTTGAAGCACAGCTTGAAGGCCTAAAGAAGCAAGCGAGACAAGCCTCGCGTTACCGCACTGTCAGCGATAGCATTAGATCAGCCGAAGCTTTAGTTTTGTTTATTAAGCACGATGAAGCTGCCACTCATCTTCAATCTGCACGGAGATCTTTAAAAGAGGCGGAGGAGATAGTTGCTACCCATACAGCTAAAGCTGCTAGAGCCTCTTCTATGCAAGTGGATGCAGCTGCGGCCATGCCAGAGTTGCGCAACACCGAAGCTGAAGCAGCAGCAAAGTATCAGCATTTTGTAATCGCCCGGGAAAAGCTCGATGAAGAATTAGAACGAGTCAATCGTGGCCGCGAAGCAGCCGAAATGCGGCTTGTGCAAATTCGCGACGACTTAGCGCGTGAAAACGCCCGTCTTAGTGATGCAAGCGAAGCACTGGAGCGAATTCAAGAAGAAAAAGTAAGAGTGAAATCCGAAGCGGCAGAGGAGGAAGGTAATAGCGAGGATGCCCGCGAGAAATTAATGACAGCGGCGAAAACAGTTGAGAACGTAGAAGAGGAACTGACACTGCTGGGCAAGCAGGTGTCTGACAACAATACATCTCGCGCCTCAGCGCGCCAACAACTCAATGAAGGTGATTTACGCCGCCAACGCGCTAAACGCCGCCTTGCTGAAGCAGCTCAGCAACTTGAAATCGCGCACCAGAATGGCTTCACACCGGAAATAGTGTCGGCAGGTGAAAAACGTGCAACAAAAGCTGTAACCACTCTTAATAGCGCACGAAGCAACTGGGAAAGGTGTGAGAGCACTAGAGCAAGCGCACAAAGCAACTACGAATCTGTACGCGAAGAAGCACAGACCAAAGCAGCCGACCATACCAAGCTACATGCCGAAGCCGAAGCTCTGGAAGAATTGCTAGCGGACTCCAAGGCTGGTGGTTCCTGGCGTCCTATTATTGATTCAGTTTCCGTAGATCCAGGCTTTGAAACTGCAATCGGCGCTGCTCTCGGTGATGATTTGTCTGCCGCCAATGACGATATATCGCCCATGCGCTGGGCCGAACTAGAGCCAATTGATCAAAATCCACCGCTACCGTACGGCGCGCGGCCTTTATCTGAAGTGGTCCAAGCTCCAAATCGGCTTAGCCGCCGACTGGCACAAATTGGTGTTGTGAAAAATGCCGAAATTGCCTCTCCGCTTATTTCACAGTTAAAGCCTGGCCAAAGGCTGGTTACTCAAGCCGGTGACTTGTGGCGCTGGGATGGTTTCATCGCTTTAGCGGGCTCACCGACAGCCACCACGATAAGACTTAAGCAACGTAACCGCCTAAAAGACTTGCGCGACAGCCTTGAAGGATCCCTGGCACTTCTAGCCACAGCGGAAAATGCTGTTGAGCACGCAAGGACTGAAGTCACTGCTGCGCAGAAAGCCGAGCAAGACACACGCGCCGAAGTGCGCACAGCGGAAGAAGAACGTAACCTCGCTCATGAAGCACTGGCCGAATTACGTCAAAATATGGCCTCGCTGGAAGGCCGCGTGACTAGCATTGAAGATGGCCGTGCACAGCTTCAAGCTGAGTACGACGAAGCAAACAAGCAAGTTGATATGGCTCAGACCCACTTGAGCGAACTAGGCGACGGCTCAGGACTGCGAGATGAAGTGGAAAAAAAGAAAAATGGACTCGGCGCTTTACGGCAAGAATTGATGGACGCCCGCGCTGTATACGATAGCCTCGCGCGCCAAGCTGAAGAACGCGCCCGACGCACATCTGCCCTTGAAAGCGAAACAAAATCCTGGTCTAGCCGTAAAGATGAAGCCATCCGCCAGCAAGACAAATTGACACACCGCCAAACCGCCGCTGAAGAAGAGATTAGAGACCTTACGAACCGGCCCAGCGAAATTTCAGTGCAGCGCAAGACCTTGATGACAGCCCTGGATAACGCCGAAAGCACGCGGCGTATGGCCGCAGATGCACTTGCCACTGGCGAAACCAAATTAGCCGAATCAGATAAAATCCTGCGTGATGCTGAACATGCCCTTTCTAGTACTCGCGAAGAACGAGTACGCCGCGAATCCACTGTTGTACAAGGTGAACAAGGCCTGCAGGTCATTAATGAAAGCATCCGTGAGCGCATTTCCTGTGAGCCCAAAGAAGTGCGCAAACACACCAAATTGAAAGACGGCGAAGAAGCGCCAACTCTAGAACAGGCAGAAAAGCGATTGCGGCGACTTCTCAGTGAGCGCGATAATCTAGGCGCGATCAACTTGCGCGCCGAAAAGGAGAGCGAAGAGCTAAGTGAGCAGATCAATACTTTGGGCTCAGAGCGTGACGATTTGGTTGGCGCCATTGAGCGCCTGCGTGAAGGCATCGCTAAACTGAATAAAGAAGGCCGGGAACGCTTGTTGAAGTCTTTTCGCGAAGTGAACGGGCATTTCAGCAACCTATTCGCCAAACTTTTTGGTGGTGGGAGGGCACACCTTGCCCTAACCGAGGCTGACGATCCACTCGAGGCCGGCCTTGAGATTATGGCAAGCCCACCAGGTAAGCGTCTCGGAAATCTCTCCCTACTATCAGGCGGCGAGCAAGCCCTAACGGCAGTGGCTCTTCTGTTCTCGGTATTTATGACCAATCCCGCTCCCATCTGCATCCTGGACGAGGTAGATGCCTCCCTGGACGACGCTAACGTTGATCGTTTCTGCAATTTGCTGGATGAGATCATCAAAATGACCGAAACCCGCATTCTGGTAGTAACACACCATCGTATGACCATGGCGCGCATGGATCGCCTGTTCGGCGTGACCATGGGCGAACGCGGCGTATCGCGCCTGGTGTCCGTGGATTTGAAAGCCGCTGAAAAAATGAGGGATGTAGCTTAAAAATCAGCCCCTATTACAGGTTCAGTTCAAAGTTTTACCACCATGATTTTATGCATATTTTCAATATATTAGGCCACCAGCATTCATTCTTGACACCCCCACGGCCCGCCCCTATGTTTCGCCCGCTTTTTGCGCTGCAACCGGCTGATATTCAGTTACTTTTGAGCGGTGCGGAGATATTCCGCTACCCTCTAAGATGCGGCCTTGCGAACCGTGTGGGTTTTGATGTCCCAAGGGCTAAGGGGGTATAGCCTCATGAACGAGCATAAAGACCTAGCCAGCCTGGAAAACATCAATGACAGGCTAACAGCCGCACGTAACGCAAACTCAGAAAAGCAAAAAGCCGGGCTCCGGGATCGTGAAAATTCCCGTGGCATAGGTCTAGGAATGAGAATCGGCATAGAATTAGTTGTTTCTGTGCTGGTGGGAGGCGGAATTGGCTTGTTCATCGATAACAAGCTGAATACAAAACCCATCTTCATGCTTGCCTTTTTAGCCTTAGGCTTTGCGGCAGGCGTATTGAATGTGTTGCGCCTTACAAAAGGCCTAGACCAAGCTGTTGGTCTAGGCCGGGCGATGCGAAACAAAGAGGGTAGAAAAAAACAGAACGGCGAGACGAAGAACGAAACGAAAGCTAAAGTGCCGGAACAAATCGGCGATCATTTGAAGCGAGATCAGTCTTAATGGAATACGCCAAAGAACATGGTGCAGCGAATGCGCATGGCCCCATGGAACAATTTGATATTGTCCCGCTGGTTCCGATTCACATCGGCGGTTACGACATTTCCTTTACCAATTCGGCGATGTTCATGACATTTACGGTCATAGCTTCGTTTCTTCTTTTTTGGGGTGCAACACGTCAACGTACGATAGTGCCAGGTCGTCTGCAAGCGGGCGTAGAATTGCTATATGAATTTGTTGCCGACATGGTGAAGTCGAATGCCGGCAAAGAGGGTATGGCCTTCTTTCCATTCGTACTCACACTATTTTTATTCATATTGTTCGGTAATGTGTTTGGCTTGCTACCTTACGCCTTTACTTTCACCTCACACATCGTTGTGACCGGGGTAATGGCCGGGTTTGTATTTATCAGCGTAACATTGATTGGCTTATTTAAGCACGGTTTTCACTTTTTCAGCCTTTTCATTCCGCCTGGAGCACCATTGCCAGTAGTCATTGGTTTGTTCCCACTTGAAATGTTTTCTTACCTAATCAGACCATTTAGTTTGTCTCTACGCTTGTTCGCTAACATGTTGGCTGGCCATGTTCTACTTAAGGTATTGGCCGGTTTTATCATTTCGCTGGGGTTTTTATTTGGCTGGTTACCATTTGCTGCCGTGGTAGCGGTGACAATGCTGGAAATTTTGGTGGCACTAATTCAGGCCTATGTGTTTGCTTTGCTGTCTTGCCTCTATCTCAATGACGCACTGAATTTGCATTAGGGCACAACGCGATTTTTCATATTCTTAAGACCTAATTCTCTGTTCATGAAAGGACATAAAAAAATGGAAACAGAAGCGGCAAAAATGATTGGTGCAGGCCTTGCGGCGATCGGAGTTATCGGCGGTGGTGTCGGAGTGGGCATAGTTTTCGGCCAGTATATGCAGGCGGCAGCCCGTAACCCGTCTATGTCTGATCAACTACGCGTTTTCGCGTTCTTAGGCTTTGCGCTATCCGAAGCGACGGCATTGTTCGCCCTGGTGGTAGCACTCATTATCCTGTTCACCTAAGAGCGTCTGAGAAAACAAAGAGTAAGAGCGCATGCCTCAGTTTGACCCAACTACGTTTACCTCCCAGATTTTTTGGCTGCTGATAACATTTATAGCCCTTTACTGGGTAGTAGCCAAAATCGGCGTTCCTCGTATTGGGGAGGTGCTAGACCAGCGCGCTCGCGTGATTCAAGATGACCTTGACCGCGCTTCCCAACTAAAAGCGGATACCGAGGAAGCTATTGCCACCTATGAATCGGCAATGGCGGCGGCAAGGGATCAAGCCCGTGAGCATTTGCGCCTCGCCCGGACAGAAATGAAAGAAATCACCGAAGCCCGCACAAGCGAGCTATCCGATAAGATCGCCAAGCAGGTCGAAGAGGCGGAAGCGCGGATCAGTTTGGCTAAAACAGTGGCAATGGAAAGCCTAACGGACATTACCACCGAGACTGCACGCGATGTGGTTAACAAACTGGCGCAGATCAACCCAACTAGTGATGCAGTAGAGGCAGCCACGACCCAAGCCCTGAAGGAAACTCTTTGATGTTTTCCGATCCAACTTTTTGGGTAGGACTGGCATTTGTTCTAGTTGTTGCCCTGGCATTCAAGCCAGCTGCTAAAGCTATAGCTTCCTCTCTCGACGGTCGAACTGCTAAAATCCGTACGCAGATCGAGGAGGCCCGAAAACTGCGCGAGGATGCCCAGGTGCTTTTAACCAGCTACCAGGGTAAACAGCAGAATGCCATGGCTGAAGCCGAAAAGATCATTTCTCAAGCCAAGGAAGAAGCCACACGTATTAAAATCGATGCCGAGGCTGGTCTTGCTCGTGCGCTGGAACGACGCCAGCAGCAAGCCCTAGATCACATAGCTCAGTCTGAGTCCCAGGCCTTGGCCCACGTGCAGCGCACGGCCGTCGACGCTGCACTAGCGGCTGCTGAGATGCTGATCCGCGAGAATATGGATGATGACAAAAAGCGGGCACATGCTGATAAAGCCATAAGCGAATTACAGGCTCGCATGAATTAGACTCATTCTCAGTAAGTGGTGCACCAAATACATTAAGTTTGGCATAACTGCTCTAAAAAACCGCTACTCCGCCGCTTGACGAGCAACGTTTTCATCGCGCTCTTTAGGCCTCCAGCATAGAATTGGCCTGCGCGCTGCAGCAGTCTCATCAAGACGACGGCGCGGAGCAAGCTGCGGCGCCGCCTGGAATTCTTCCGCCACATCACCAGCCTTGGCTCGTCGTGCTACGGATAGTACAGAGTCTATAAATTGATCGAGAGCCGCCTTACTCTCTGTCTCCGTCGGCTCGATGAGCAGTGCGCCTTGGACTACCAGGGGGAAGTACATAGTGGGCGGATGAAATCCCTCGTCTATCAATGCCTTAGAAAAATCGAGGGTGGTGACGCCAGTACCTTTTAGAAATTGATCATCGAATACTGCCTCGTGCATACAAGGTCCTGGAAAAGCTGGCGTAAGCTCTTCTGACAACCGAGTCAGTAGATAGTTGGCATTGAGCACTGCATCACCCGAGGCCTGTTTTAAACCGTTAGCGCCCATACTCATCATATAGGCAAGCGCACGAACAAAAACGCCGAACTGTCCATGATAACCCTTCATTCGGCCAAAGCTGTCTTGTGCCGCTCCAAGACCTGCATGTTCCTCAGTCTCAAATTCTCCCCCGCCTCTTACAACCATAGGCACCGGCGCAAAAGGTGCTAAGGCCTCAGATAGAACCGTGGGGCCGGCCCCTGGACCTCCACCACCATGTGGTGTTGAGAATGTCTTATGCAGATTTATATGCATTGCATCGACGCCCAAGTCACCAATCCGCAAGCGTCCGACAATGGCATTGAAGTTAGCACCATCCATATAGAAATAAGCCCCTGCCTCATGCACAGCTTCAGCTATCTCAATACAATCGCGCTCAAATAGGCCGCAGGTATTGGGGTTGGTAATCATCACTGCCGCAATATCAGGCCCAAGGCGCGATCTCAGTGCATCAATATCAATACGACCAACGCCTTTTGCTGGAATGGTTTCAACCCTATAGCCGCATAGTGCAGCCGTCGCCGGATTTGTGCCATGAGCAGAGTCCGGCACCAGCACAACAGAACGGGTGGAACGCACTGCATCATGTGCCGACTTTATGCACATTAAGCCGCACAGTTCACCGTGAGCGCCTGCCGCCGGAGACATAGCCACCGCCACCATTCCCGTCAACTCCTTGAGCCAAAAGGCACAGGTATCGATCAGTTCGAGAGACCCTTGAACGGTTGACGCCGGTTGGAAGGGATGCACGTCAGCAAAGCCCGGCAACCGCGCGATTTTCTCGTTAAGTCGCGGATTGTGTTTCATGGTACACGAGCCAAGTGGATAAAACCCACTATCGATAGAATAATTTTTCTGTGACAAGCGCGTGTAGTGACGAACAACCTCAGGTTCAGACAAACCCGGCAACCCTAGTAGTTCATCAGAAGCGAATGTGCCAAGTCTACCAACATGCTCGGGAATAGGCGGTAGATCGACTGCCGTTGTACCTTCAGTGTCTTGCTCAAAGATTAACGCCTGTTCCAATTGAAGGCCTTCATGGCCGCTGACCGTGGTTGGCTTTGTCATAACAGCACCTCTTTTAGCGCAGTGGCAAAAGACTCAATATCCTCAATGGTGTTCGTTTCCGTTGCGTTCACAATCAACAAGTTCTGAAGCTCGGGATATGTCGGGTAAAAGCGCGAAACTGGTATGCCACCCAGAATTCTGCGCTCGGCCAGCCTTTCAACCACGTCGCCAGCACTCTTGGGTAANTGCAAAGTAAACTCATTGAAAAANTTATTAGAGAGNATGCTTACTCCGGGCACCACTTCCAAATTACGAGCAAGGATTGNTGCCATCGCATGATTGAGTTTAGCGAGACNCTTGAACCCANTNTCNCCNAGCAGAGTCATATGTACNGANAANGCGAGAGCAATAAGACCAGAATTAGTNCAGATATTTGAAGTNGCNTTTTCGCGACGAATATGCTGCTCGCGCGTGGANAGGGTCAACACCCAACCTCGGCGCCNATCTTCNTCGGTGGTCTCACCAGCAAGACGGCCCGGCATTTGCCGTATGTATTTCTCGCGCGTCGCGAACAAACCCACTCCTGGGCCACCGAAGCTCATCGGCCCCGCCAATGACTGGCCCTCGGCGACAACGATATCGGCGCCCATTCGGCCAGGTGAAATCAAAGCACCCAAAGACACAGGGTCGGTAACACAAACTACAAGAAGCGATCCTGCAGCGTGGCAGGCCTCAGCTAAAGCTGTAAAATCACTGAGATGCCCGAAAAACCCTGGTGTCTGCACAACGACGCAAGCTAAATCAGAGCTGATGCGTCCAATAAGGTCTTCAACATTAAAAGGGTCGGGCGCGAGTCGATTTACGTCTATGTTAAGAAACTTCATAGACGTCGCCGTAACATCAGCATATTGAGGATGCACCTTCCCCGACATCAAAGCCCTTCTTCGCTTAGTGACACGACAAGCCATAGCAACAGCTTCCGAGCAAGCCGTGGCTCCGTCATACATCGATGCATTAGCCACTTCCATGCCCGTGATCAGTGCAACTTGGGTTTGAAACTCATAAATTGCTTGAAGCGTGCCCTGGCTTATTTCCGGCTGATAAGGCGTATAAGCCGTAAGGAACTCGCCACGCTGAATAATATAATCAAGAGAAGCCGGAACGTGATGTCGATAATTTCCTGCGCCAAGGAATGATGGCGCTTGTGCGCAGTTTAAATTTTTTTCGGCTACTGCGCTGAGCGTGCGCTCAACCTCCATTTCACTTTGAGTACCGGGCAAATCAAATTTGGCTAAGGCGAGTGCGTTTTTAGGCAAATCACAAAATAGTTCTTCCACGGATTTAGCACCGATGATGGAAAGCATTTCGGCACGATTAGCTTCAGTCAAAGGTAGATAGCGCATGGTAAAATATCCTCAGGAATAGATTTTTATGTGTCTAGCTCAGCGATGTATGCCTCGTATTCGGATTGATCCATTAGTCCATCCAGCTCACCTGCATCCGAAATTTTGATCTTGAAAAACCAACCTCGGCCCTGTGGGTCTATATTGACGGTTTCTGGCGTTTCAGTGAGGCCGACGTTTCCTTCAGTAACTGTTCCCGACACGGGCGTGTAAACTTCACTCGCAGCTTTCACAGACTCAACCACAGCTATTTCACTGCCTGCTTTGATTTCTTTTCCAGCCTCAGGTACATCGACGAAAACGATATCTCCCAATTGATTTTGCGCATACTTCGAAATACCAACTGTACCCACGTCACCGTCAACAGAGATCCACTCGTGGTCTTTGCTAAAACGAAATTGACTCATAAAACGTCTCCCAACTCTCTAAGGCTTAAAATAGCGGTGCCGTACGAATGGCAATTTAGCCACCTCAGCAGGCATGGGATGGCCCCGCACAATCAACGTGAGCGGTGTCCCAACCGTCGAAAATGGCATCTCAACATAACCCATGGCGATGGGCCCATTCACGCTAGGGCCAAAGCCACCTGATGTAATTTTGCCAATCGCGTCACCATCCTTGTTTTGGATTTCCGTCTGCCCACGAGCCGGTGCCCGGCCAAGAGGCCTAATACCAATGCGTTTGCGTAAAGCGCCACTGGCAACTTGACCTAAGATTTCGACAGCACCAGGAAAGCCACCCTCATCACGACGGCGCTTGCCTATAACCCATGTCAGCGATGCTTCAACTGGTGTTGTTGTTATGTTGATGTCACTACCATAAAGATAGAGACCCGCCTCCAGGCGCAACGAATCGCGCGCTCCAAGGCCGATAGGCTGGACCTCGGAATGAGTCAGCAGGACTCTGGCAAAGCGTTCTGCTGCATCAGCCTCAATCGAAATTTCATAGCCGTCCTCGCCAGTATATCCAGACCTAGATAAGCGCACGGCCATACCCTCCCAGATCACCATTCTACTGGTCATAAAGTCCATTGAGGAGACGCCTGGCATAATCTGATCAAGCACAGCAGCAGATTTCGGTCCCTGTAATGCTAGAAGAGCCGCCGAATCGCGCCGCTTTAGGTTGGCACGGCCTACCAGCTTGTCCGCGATATGCTTAAAGTCACCATCTTTACAGGCAGCATTAACGACTAGATAAAGTATATTTTCCATGCCCGACTCAGCCGGACGTGTGACCATCAGGTCATCAATGATGCCACCAGCATCGTTAAGCAGAAGGGTGTACCTAACCTGTCCCGGCTTCAAACTCCTGATGTCTCCAGGCACCAGCGTTTCCAGTGCTTCGGCAACGTCCTCACCCACCAGTTCCGCCTGCCCCATATGTGAAACATCGAACAAGCCCGCTTCGGCACGGGTTTGTAAGTGCTCTTTCAATACACCCAGAGGATAGTTAACGGGCATACTGTAGCCTGCAAAAGGCACCATCTTTGCGCCTAACTCGCGGTGAAGCGCATCAAGAGATACTGTTTTTAATGATTCCGCAGCGGTATCCGGCACACCAGTTCTCCTTAGAGGTTTTAGGCGCCTTGACAAAACGGACTCGGAGTCCATTTGTCAGAGCACCCTCCTCTGTCGGAAAACCTGAAAGATTCACCAGCAATCTGACCCAATTAATTCGACTTGGATCTCCCGGCTTACATCTTCGGTGAGACAGCTAAGTACAAGCTGCCTACTTTCCAGAGTACCAACCCCCAACGGTCCTTTGGCCTGAGAGTTTCCGAGGGTGGTTGCTCCTTCGGCGCCAACAATCAATTTTACTGATGCTGGACTCTTCCAATGGGGTATTCGGTATGGGGGCGAGTCTGGCCTGAGTCGCCTCATCGGGTCAACGATAGATAATCCGCAGAAAACCTCACAAAACGTCAGCGAGCCATCCGTAATCTATTAAATTGCAGCTGCTCATCGCTTAGCTGAAATCCCAGATAGACATCAAAGGAAGCCGCGGGCTGCTTTTCCTTGAGGGGAATCTTAACGCTCACATTGGATTCTGTAAACGACTGCGGCGAAGTTGCTCCACCGGTCAAACGACGTTGTATTTCAAAAACTTTTTTACCACTTAGCGTGGGAAAGAACTGAGGAATAGCCGCAAAATAATAGAGTGAAACTGGACCCGCTTGAGCCGCCGGCCCGCTAGTGATTTGAAAATCTATATCTAACAATACTTCAACTTCTTCCTCNTAAAACACGCATTCGCCCTTAAAGCCGATAATTTNNCCCTGATATTCAACGTCCGANAGNTCTTGGCTGANCTCATCCCGAAATTTAGTCATAGTCGCGGTAATACTGTCCACACGCACCGGCGGACATGGCGGCGGCACTGTATTAGCGCAACCAGATATTATGGCTGCCAGCAATAGATGCCCTGGGAT
The DNA here is from genome assembly GCA_002712165.1 of Fidelibacterota bacterium. GTDB lineage: Bacteria > Pseudomonadota > Alphaproteobacteria > Rhodospirillales > Rhodospirillaceae > UBA11612. The sequence goes on along the minus strand of PASS01000046.1, from coordinate 17,496 downwards.
AGCGATGAGGCGTGGGCGCGCAAAAAACGAGCGGATGCAATACATATTTCACATAGGGTCAGGGGTTTTTGTATTTAGCGCTACATAGAAAATTGTTTGCACTAGCCATGCAATCACAGAACCAAACTTTAGCGGCTTTATAAGAGATAGAGATAGAAGTACTGTAGAGCACATTTACAAAGCCGATTAAACCCTTAGCGTATCGTTTGAATGTTATGGCCGTTTATACTGAGGTCTCTGACAAAGATTTGAGAACACTCGCTACTGCCTATGATTTTGGAGAAATCATCAGCTGTAAGGGGATCTCCGAAGGCATAGAAAACTCAAACTATTTACTGCAAACAAGCCAGGATTCTTTCATCCTGACGCTGTATGAACGGCGAGTAAACCCCAACGACCTCCCCTTCTTTATGAGCCTAATGGACCACTTTGCTAAGAATGGAGTGCCCTGCCCGGTGCCACTTAAGGGCTTTGACGGTCAGATCTTAAGAAATGTCTGCGGAAAACCGGCGGCCATAACAAGCTTTCTCCGCGGTAACTGGCCCAGACACATAACCGAAGCTCATTGTGCCGAGCTAGGTCCTGCCCTAGCCCGATTACATAAAGCCGGAATTAACTACGACAAAAATAGAGAAAATAATTTGTCAATTAAAGAATGGCGTGCGTTGCACAATAGTATTGGTGACACAGCCGAGAACTTTATGCCTGGCTTAAAAGGTGCGATAGAAAGTGAGCTTGATGCCATCACTAGCGCATGGCCAGATAAAAATGCACCATTAATGAGAGGCATCATCCACGCTGATTTATTTCCCGACAATGTATTTTTCATTAACGGCAAATGCACCGGCCTGATTGACTTCTATTTTGCCTGCACAGATTTTCTGGCATACGATATAGCAATCTGTCTCAATGCCTGGTGTTTTGATAGCAGCGGTGTCTTCAATACTACTAAAGCGAATAGATTTATGTCGGGTTATCAATCTGTTCGAAGGCTCGCCGGTGATGAAAAGGCGGCTTTACCTCTTTTAGCTAGAGGGGCAGCCATGCGGTTTTTGTTAACCCGGCTTTATGATTGGATCAATCCACCACTGAATGCATATACAAAGCCCAAAGATCCGCAAGAATTTCTCGATAAACTTAATTTCCATCGCGGTATAAGTGATATCGCTCATTACGGGATTTATTGATATGACAGATGGTAAAAATAAGGTCGAGATGTTTACAGACGGGGCTTGTCTAGGAAACCCAGGATCGGGTGGCTGGGCAGCTCTATTACGCTTCAATGGAAAAGAAAAAGAAATATCTGGTAGCGAAAGCGAAACTACGAACAACCGCATGGAAATGATGGCGGTTATTGCTGGCCTGCGTTTGTTATCAAATCCATGCCAAATTGCTGTGACAACGGATAGCCAGTATGTACAAAAGGGGATCACCGAGTGGATTCACGGCTGGAAAAAGCGAGGCTGGCGCACCGCAGATAAGAAACCAGTTAAGAATATAGACCTTTGGCAGGCCTTAGATGACGCTCAATCCTTACATGAGGTAACATGGCACTGGGTACGAGGTCACGATGGCCATGCGGAAAATGAGCGGGTAGATCAACTAGCGCGGGCAGAAGCAGAATCAAGACAGGCGAAGAATAAACTCTCGTACTAGTGATGTTTGAAAAATTCGCTCAATGAAACATACTAGCCCTATGCCAAGACTTACGTTTAGCCTATCATCTCATAATCTTTGGGCTTAAGGACATGAGTTCTCCACAGTACAAACTTTCTTCTAGCTATTTAACTGGCCAATTTTTGCTGGCGATGCCGAGCATGGCTGACCCACGATTTGAACGCTCGGTCATTTATATTTGCACTCACTCCCCAGATGAAGCGATGGGACTTATCATCAACAAGCAAGTTGACGATTTATGCTTTATCGACATTTTGGAACAACTAGGCATTCAGCCCAAATCGCCCACATGCTCGGAGATATATGTTCACCGTGGCGGCCCAGTAGGCTCGCGCCGGGGATTTGTCTTGCATTCAACAGATTATCATCAAGATGACGGAACAATGAAAGTCAGTAATGATATCGCACTAAGCGCAACAACAGAAATCTTGCGTGCGATAGCCGAAGGCAATGGCCCAGATAATTATTTTATGGCCTTAGGTTATGCGGGCTGGGGGGCCGGACAGCTTGATGAAGAAATTAAAAATAATGCATGGCTAAATGTGCCAGCGGACGCTGAAATTTTATTCTCACAAGACTGCTCAAACAAATGGCATTTGGCCTTAGCAAAACTTGGCATTTCAGAGCACATGCTGTCAGGTCAGGCTGGGCACGCCTAGCCTACCTGGCTAAATTACTTTAGCCGCGCGTGTATGGCTTCTATATTTTCCAGATTGTTGAAGTTGCCGAGAGAGGCCATGGTCGGTCGACCCGAGAAAATGCGCCTTGCTGCAGCAGCAATACCGCTAGCATTAACTTCTTCGATGCGCTCGATAACTTCTTCAGTTGTCAGAGGGCGGCCGTAAACCAAAACCTGCCGAGCACGTTGGGCGCAACGGCTAGATGGGCTTTCTAGAGACATCAATATGCCCGCCTTCAACTGTGCGCGTGCCCTACTAACTTCGTCTTTCGAAATGCTCTCGGTTGTTTTCTTAATTTCGTCGCACAGCACAGGAATCAATTTAGAAACATCTTCGCAACCTGTGCCAGTGTAAACTGAGAAAAGCCCAGCATCAGAAAACGACTGGGCCGATGAAAAAACAGTGTATGCGAGTCCCCGCCTTTCCCGAATCTCCTGAAATAGGCGTGATGACATCCCTTCCCCTAGCAAGGTCGATAGCGCTGCGAGGTTATAAAAATCTTTGTCATCAAAAGATACGCCTTTAAATCCAAGAACAACATGCAATTGCTCAAGCTTTCGGCGCTCTCTAAAATCTCCACCCTTATACTGCCCTACCACCTCATTAACTTGGGTCTTAGGTGAGAGGCCCGCCAAGGACTTATCCACGAGTGTGACAAATGAGTCATGATCAACAGCTCCCGAAGCTGACACAACCATCGCATCCGCTGCATAGTGAGCACTCATATACGACTTGAGTTTCTTTGCCGTAATAGACTTAACGATACTCTCCTGTCCCAACACTGGCCAACCCATGGGCTGGTCAGGAAAAGCCGCCGCTTGAAAATGATCAAATATAATATCGTCCGGCGTATCAAAGGCTTGATGTATTTCCTGCACAACTACGTGCTGTTCACGTGTGAGTTCATCAGCATCCATAGCGGGATTAAGAAGAATATCAGTTATAATATCCACGGCGAGGACCGTATCTTCCTTAAGCACCTTGGCATAATAGGCTGTGTGATCACGACTAGTGTAGGCATTGAGCTGTCCACCAACATTGTCGATTTCTTCGGCAATATCTTGAGCGCTGCGCTGATCTGTTCCCTTGAATGCCATATGCTCCAATAAATGAGAGATACCATTCACATCAGCCGTTTCGTGGCGTGTTCCTGCCGCAACCCATACGCCGACGGCCACTGTTTCAACTGATTCCATAGAATCTGTTATCACTCTCAAGCCACTAGGTAAGGTTGTGAGCTGTAGTGACATTATTAACCCTACTTTCTCACGTTTTCGCGAACGAACGCCTTGATAGTATCTAAATCAGTGTCGAGTGTTGTAAAGCGCTCTGTGCGACTAAATAGGTCCTTAAGAGACGACGGAAATGCTGGTCGTACGCCTGTTGCCATTTCTACAGCATCAGGAAATTTTGCTGGATGGGCAGTGGCCATTGTCAGCAATGGAATTGCAGAATCAATCTGAGACGCACGTGCAGCGTGCACTCCTACTGCCGTATGCGGATCGATTAAATATCCTGTTTCAGCATAAATATCCCTTATTACACGTGCTGTCCCAGCATCGTCTAAGCGATGACCGGTAAAATACCTTAAGATGTCAGCATGTGCGGCATGTGGCACTGTATAGGTGCGATTCTGTTGAAGTTGCTTCAAAAGGTGAGCAACGGCATCACCATCTTGGCCCAGAGCTCCAAACAAAAGGCGCTCAAAGTTGGAAGAAATTTGAATATCCATTGACGGACTGAGTGTCGGTACAACACCCTCCATAGTCATGGCGCCAGTCTCAAAGTAACGAGTGAGAACATCATTACGGTTCGAGCCAACGATAAATTGGCTTACGGGCAATCCCATATGGGCGGCCACTCTACCGGCAAAGACGTTTCCAAAATTTCCTGTCGGCACTGAAAACGCCACTTGTCTGTAGGGAGCCCCCACTTGCACTGCGGCCCAAAAATAATATACCACCTGCGCCATTATGCGCGCCCAATTTATGGAATTCACCGCAGATAAATTCATCTGCCTTCGAAAACCTTCATCTGCAAACATTGCTTTTACAAGATTTTGACAATCATCAAATGTACCAGTTACCTCAATGTTATGAACATTTTTAGCCTCAACCGTCGTCATCTGGCGACGCTGTACTTCAGAGGTACGCCCAGCAGGATGTAATATAAAAATGTCAACGGCATCCTTGTTTTTACACGCTTCGATAGCAGCCGATCCTGTATCGCCTGATGTTGCGCCAACGATGGTGATGCGGTGACCTTTAGCGTGCAGCACACGATCAAACATAAGACCAACAGCTTGTAGAGCGTAGTCTTTGAATGCCAGAGTCGGGCCGTGAAATAATTCTACAAGCCAGTGATTAGCCGCAAGCGGCGTCAGTGGAGCAACCGCCTTGTGAGTAAATAAGGCATAAGCTTCCTCAGCCAATGCAGACAGGTCTTTTTCCAGCACTGAGCCAACTACATATGGCGCCATAACGCGTGCCGCAACAGAGGAGTAGTCGAGGCCTTCCATGGCGGCCATCTCGGACTCGCCAAAGGTAGGCCAGGCTGCAGGTACATAAAGGCCACCGTCAGTGGCCAAACCCGCCAGAAGGACATCGTCAAAGCCAAGCTTCGGCGCCAGGCCTCTTGTACTGACATATCGCAAAATCTGCTCCGCACGGTAATGGGCCTAAGAGGCCACCAGGCGGCGGATATTACGCCGTGCAGCTACCCCCCGCAACCTAACCAAAGCGGCCCCACTTTGTCGCTAATAAGCTAATATTTTATGCCGCTTTAAGAGCCGGAAATGATTACTGAAAGATCAGTCAGAAATTCGGCGAAGATCAAATCCAATGCCTTCGAAAACCCAGAAACCGCTGCATCCACACCTTGGCCCGGAGCAGGTACATCCACTGAATACGTTTTCAAGACTAATCCTTTGTTTCCTTCTACACGCCGGACACTTATCTCTACTTCAACAACAATCGAAGAGTTGGCTGGGACATGCTCGAACCGCTGGAGATTACCAAGCAGCTCATAATCCCGGTCAAGTCGAAGTTCAGGCGAGGTTACTACATCAAATGCGTTAGCTCGTAGCAACGTATCCTTTATCGCGCGCTGCAAGAGAATACCTGGTGGCTCAAACCAATGATGATAACTGTATTGTGCCAATTGGTTGGGTCCGCTGCGAAAAAGAATGGCGCGTTCATTGACAATACCAGCAGCCCGGAAAGCCGGCACGTCAATGGTACCTTCAATCGGCCCACCCTCAAGAGGCGCTGGGGGTGTTAGATCGCCCAGGAGATAGTAGCTGTCACGGGGCCCACCGCCACATGCGGTCAAAACTAAAACACCCAAGATGGTCAATTTGCGGCAGAGTTTATTGCCTATTTTTAAGGGTGCCCAAATCATCATTTGCTTGCTCCTTGGCTACGATCTTCAGGCGCGGACCCTGTGATAAACAAGCTTGGATTCTCTCGGATGGCGCGACTAAACTCGGCCAGGTTGCGTAAAATGCTATCAGCATTATGCGTAATGTCGTCGACGTATCGGGAAACTGTATCAAGCGTATAGCGCAAGCTACGCAAGGATTCATCAACATTACCTGCATTGTTAGCAACAAGCTCATCTACCTGCTGCAAAGTATCATTTAAGCTGCTTGAGACTACTTGTAGATTAGCCAGAGCCTTAGTCACATTTTCACGGTTTTCGGGGCGTAGAAGGTCCGTTTCCAGAAGCTCAGACGTTCGACGCAAACTCGACATAATCGCAGGCACGTCCTGAGACAAAGATTCTGTTAATTCTTCCGTATCTTGAAGAATGCCTGGCAGGTGATTCATAGCTGTCTGGCCTAGCTCTTCTACATACTTGTTTATGTTGTTAAGCAGCGGTCTCAGGGATGTGACACTCAAATCGCCAAATTCACTGCCAATATCAGACAAAGCTGCAAAAAAATTTGATGGCGGTATTCCGCGTATTTCAGCACCAGGTTCAAGAACCGCCGCCGCTTGGCCAGCACGAATATCTATACTCATAGCCGAAAGAAGGCCGGGCGCAGTCGCGCTGGCAACGCTATCTTCAGGAATTTGCCAGCCATCTTCAACTGATAGATTTACTCGAAACACTGTTTGACCATTACGTTGCACCGGCTCAATGTTATCAACTTGGCCGACCTGATAGCCTTCGTAAAATACTATCGAGCCAAACTTGAGTCCGCTCACATTGCTATAAACAGTGTAGTACTTGTCTGTTGCACCCGTAGTACCAGCCAACATCGATATGACCACGACGAGCACGGCTGCCATAATGGTAACAAACCCTCCAACGACGATATAATTGATCCGGCTATCCTGCATACCCGTGTGCCCCTATAGTCTTCATATGTTTTACGGTCTTTTTACCTACTTCCTAATCTTTGGCCCTCAGTCAGGCGACGTAGATATTCCTCTGGGTCCAGCTCCACCTCACCCGTGCGACGATTCAGTAAGTTTTGAATGCGCTCGCTATCTGAAGATTTGACTTCATCGACAGTGCCTACCATTAGCACGTGACCATTATCCAGAACACAAATGCGGTCAGCAATTCGAAATGCACTCTCTAACTCATGAGTGACGACAACAATTGACATACCCATGGCATCCCTTAGCAAAAGAATTAGATCATCAATGGCCGAAGCAACAACCGGATCAAGTCCAGCAGACGGCTCATCACAAAACAATACTTTAGGATCCATCACGATAGCTCGCGCAAAAGCCGCGCGCTTGATCATTCCACCAGATAATTCTGCTGGCATGAGCTCCTCAAAACCCGACAAATTAACAACCTGCATTTTCATGCGGGCCATAATATGCATGGTATTAAGATCTAAATTTGTATGTTCTCTAAGTGGAAGTATGATATTCTCGAGCACATTCAATGAACTAAATAAAGCACCGCCTTGGAAAGCAACCCCCATCTTACGACGCAACTTCGTTCGCTCAACATCGGAAATAGTGTTCAAGTCTTCTTTGAGGATGCGCACGGCCCCTGAGGTTGGGCGCAACAAGCCCAGCAAGGCTCTGAGTAGAGTACTCTTGCCCGAGCCCGATCCACCCATAATCACCATGATCTCGCCCTGACGAACCTCAAAATCAATTCCGTGAAGAATCTCGCGTGTCCCGTAATGGGTAACCAGTCCACTCACCTCGATGACCGACTCAGCGTCCGTCAAATCGGGACGTATATAACTCGCATCACTTTTTAGGGAAGGCTCGCTCATCGGTGACGCTTTCTCATCAAATAAAACACCTACTTCAACGTGTTGTCACAAAGGCAAAAATCATATCTGTAATGATAATCGCACTTATAGAAAGTACAACTGAGCGAGTTGTCATTTTTCCAACCCCTTCCGCACCCCCGGTGACACTTGTTCCGTTGATTACTCCTACAAGTGTAATAAGTACGGAAAAAAGTGCTGCTTTATAGAGGCCATGGAATAGGTCTTCCAACGCAACCACTTCTGTGATGCGATCAACATAGGCTGGAAGACTCATTCCTAGATCAACGGACACGTACCAACCAGCTCCTGCGAGCATAACCAAATCTGCCCATAACGTTAAAATAGGTACCATAATAGCCATCGCTATTAGAGCCGGAGCTACGATAAAACGCACCGGATTGATCCCCATAACTTGCAGCGCATCTATTTCCTGACTGATTTGCATCGTACCGATACGAGCAGCTAAAGATGACCCTGTTCGGCCCGCAATGATAATGCCTGTTATCAATGGGCCGAATTCACGCACAACAGATATACCTATGCCGATTGTGACCTGCTCTTCCGCACCGAAAACTCGCAAGGTGTAAATCCCTTGGATAGCCAGCATAATTCCAATGGTGAGGGACATTAGCGTCACTATAGGAATGGCTTGAATACCCACCTCCATGCAGCGAGCGAAGGTTGCAGCTATGCGAACAGGCTGGGCGCGGCGGTGTCCAATAATTATCCAGAATAAAGACTGTACGAATAATACAGCTCCAAGCCCGATTTCAGAGATTCCGGCAACTGCCCCTCGACCCATATGCTCTAGTGACTCTAAGATTCGAGTCGGCATAGCCTTTTCCCCTGCCTCCGCCATAAGCGTTATTCCTTGGCTGCTATTGCTGCATCAACCGATGGATAAATACTAAAGACCTTATCTAATCGCGCAAGATTCAAAACACGCAGAGCCGCCGCTGAAACATTTGCAAGAGCGAAGAATGATCCTTTCTTACGCGACACTTGAAACGCTTCAACAAGTGAAGCTACTCCCGACGAGTCTATATAGTTAACGGCAGACAAATCCACGATCACACATGGATTTGCATCTAGGCTTTCAAGCAGCTGTTGGCGAACATTGGGAGAAGTTTGCAAATCTACATCTCCAGTCAATTCAACGACTGCGGACCCATCTAAATTACGTACTTTATAAGTCATTCATTCTGCCTCTTTATATCAGTCTATCTTGTTTGGCAGGCGTTTGGTCAACTTAAATAAATTACCAACGCCTGGCGGTGGGCGCACGAAACACGCTTCGTCACATACCGACCTAATAAGGTGGACGCCCAAGCCACCCGGGCGAATATCACTCAGGTCGCGGGACCTGACTTTTTCGGGATCAACCGGATCTGCAAAATCCATTAGATGAACTATCATGGAATCACCTTCACGGAAAAACTCAATGACAATATCGCCACCACCTGGCTTCTTGGCATAAGCATGACGGATAATATTCTGGCACGCCTCATCAACCGCCATCTTCAGGTCAAATGTCCACGACTCAGGGCATTCACAGAACTGCGCCGCTTGCTCCACCGCTGACCGGACGAGCTTTAGGCGATCCGCAAGCGCCGCTACACGAAGGCGGAGAATTTTGCTATGCAAAGATGCAGTGTTTGTGACAGTTTCTGGAGATTCTATTGTCTCCCGCGCAACATCAAGATCCTCTACCACCAAGAGAGTAAGATCGTCGCGCAGTGATTGCCCAGGAAGCTTCACCGCACCAGAAATATTTCTGAGCCGCAGCTCGGGAGCCTGCTCAGCATGATCTCGAATTAAGGCGCGCACACCATCAATACCCAGCATGCCGCCACCAAACGTAGTCGCTTCTGTAAGGCCATCTGTAAATATGTAGAGCATACCCCCAGCCAACTTCCATTCGGTAACTGGAAATCCCTCTGGTCCCGCAATGCCTGGCGCTATACCGAGGGGTGGGCCATCTGCCGGAATAGATGTGAACCGTTCTGTGCGAAAGTCAAAATGTAATGGTGGTTCATGGCCCGCATTTGTCAACCTGACTACACCTGTTTTTGGGTCAAACAAACCACCCACCATTGTTACAAACATACCTCTTGAATTAGTTTCACACATCTCATTGTTAATAGCGTTTAAAAGTTGGCCAGGATGCTCAGCACTTTTGGCTAAGCACCGAAATAAACTAGACGTTTTAGCCATTAGTAGTGCTGCATTCATGCCCTTGCCCGAAACGTCACCCACATTGAACCAAATACGTCCATCAGGGAGAGGAAGTATGTCGTAGAAATCTCCAGAGACAGAACGCGCTGGAATATTAATGCCATGAATTGGAAATTTGAGTGGTGCCGTATTTGGCAGCAAGTCTCGCTGAATTTCAGCAGCCAACTCAAGCTCATGTCGATCACGCTCTTGCTGAACAACTTTTTCCGTCAGTCTGTAATTGTTGATTGCTAAGGCTGCCGCACCAGCCAGCGTTTCCAATAAGGTCAGATCTTGATGAGAGAAAAAGCCATCACCCTCAACGCGGTTGATAATTTCAATTGCGCCAAGACATTCACGGCCAGTCATTAAAGGTGCCACGAGAAGTGACCTTGTGGTAAATCCGGTTTTGTCATCAACCATCCCGCCAAAGTCGGCGTCTTTACTTGTATCACGCACCATAAGGCCTTTGCGCGTCGAGACCGAGCGCCCCACAACGCCTGAATCCACGGGAACAGCCACACCCGTTATATCGACTGGACCCCAGCACGCCGAACAAATCAGTGAGTCTCCAGCATCGGTTACTAAAAATAGCGATGCAGCTTCAGCACCAATGTAATTAGCTATCCGCTCCAAAGCCGACTTCTCAACCACTGAAAAATCCAGCGAAGACGTAAATTCACGAGTCATCTCAGCAACCAGACCAAGATAATCCTTGATTTCGCTTTCAATGGCTTCGGGCTTCACCTGGTTTAAAGATTGTGAAGCATCAACGCTTTTGGATTTTGATACCGATGCGGATGTCATCGCCGAACTATGCCCTTTCCACGGCGCCGGTACAATCGAGCGCCCAGAAACCATAATATACCTAATGCAACTTTAGAGGGATATTTTGTCGAATAATTCTTGGTATAAGTGAACAACTTCAATCTCAGAAAACTCAGCAGCCACCCGAGCTTTTCCATGAGTGGCCAGAGAGTTCGCTAGATTCGGGTTGTCGAGAATCCGTTGAATAGCTGCGGCAAGAGCGGGCGGGTCATCTATTGGAACTAAAAGGCCATCTTCTTCGCGCCGAATCAAAAAACTAGGACCCTGACTAGCCGCAGCAATTAGGGGAACCTCATGGGCCCAAGCATTGAGGACCACATTGCCAAAAGGTTCTTGGCGGGAAGGTATGAGGCAAATATCCGCCGACCTCAATAAACTCGCTCTATCATTGCGCCAACCGAGAAAACGAATACGATCTTGAACGCCACAGCTCACGGCCAAGGCCTGGAGGTCGCCGAGCATGCGTCCGCTTCCAGCAATCCATAGTATCGTTTCTGGAACTAATGCCAGAGCACGAATGGCCACATCGATACCTTTGGCGACTTCAAGACGAGCAAGAATCAGTAAAACTTTTGCATCTTGCGGCGTTTGCAGAGCCACCCTATCCGCAGCCAGTCCAGATGTGGTTGAATAGAAATTTGGTATATAATGCGCGCGGTCTGCCGACCATCCTTCACGTATTGCATGCTTGCGAATGTCTGGAGTATTACAAATCAGATGATCGCACCTGCGGTAATACTTAAGATTGTAGTAACCACCGAGCCGGCCGACGTTTACCCATGGGCCTTTGGGGAGCGCGCAACAGGCTCTGTTCATCCAACCCAGAACTACCTGCGGGCGCCAAGTCTTCGCGAAATTATTCAACTTCCATGGAGTGAAAATATCAAGTGGTCCGGAAAAAGGTAGGTTAATAAGCTGACACTCAGCCCTGGCTAGTGTAGCCATACGTTCAGGATAACCGCGAATAGCGCAGGCCTGGTCAACACCCGTGCGAGCAAAGGCTCCGACGAGATCTTCAAAAAACCGCTCTGCACCGCCATTTGCGCCGCCGGCCATAACTTGTAAGAGTCGCATCTGCCTCTGCTCCCGCGACATGTGGCTTTCCCCCGCCGTAGCGGATGTGATTCATTCCAAGACAGGCTATAAGTCGCGGACTGTACCCTAAGGCTGACACGCGTCAAAGATATAGAAGGTAAAGCTGGCTACCCCATGAGCAAAGCTCTTCCCATACTAAAGCGACCCTTGCGCTACCGGATTGAGGCTGCAACAGCCCGCGTTTTGCTCATATTGTTGTCACGGTTACCTACAAAAACAATTTCAGCTTTGGGGGGATGGCTTGGTAGGACCATTGGCCCGTTTACGAACGCACACAACACAGCCATGCAAAACTTACAACAGGCTTTACCGGAAGCCGACACATCAATTCAAAAGCGAACTCTAACAGCAGCATGGGATAATTTTGGTCGCACAATGACTGAATATGCAGTGCTGGAACGGTTGCACGCAGCACCTGCAAACATAGAGCTTTTTGGACACGACCAACTGAAGGGTTTGGCTGAGGCTGGCAAGCCTGCAATTTTATTTAGCGCACATTTAGCTAATTGGGAGACTATCCCTCTAGCTATAGCATTACAAAGCAAACCCCTCTTCATCGTATACCGGGCAGCAAACAACCCACTCGCAGATAGCATCGTCACAAATATCCGCAAGTCCTACACCGCAGGTATGGCTGCGAAGGGGTCTTCTGGCGCTAGACAAATCATGAAGGCTCTTAACGCTGGACAACATGTAATCATGCTGGTTGATCAAAAATCGAACACCGGTATGAAAGTTCCTTTCTTCGGACGTGGCGCATATACGGCGACCGCCGTTGTCCGAATGGCCGCGCGAATCAGCTGTCCTGTTTTCCCTGTTAGAACTGAACGGATAGATGGTTTAAAGTTTAGAATAACTATAGAGAAACCATTTATGTTCTCTGACGAAAGTGAAGACGGTATCCGCAAAGGCCTAATAGAAATAAATAAACGTTTGGAAGCTTGGATCGAAGCACGTCCAGGTCAATGGTTATGGATGCATAAACGATGGCCGAAGTAGATTGGAGAGAACAAACTTGTCCACTATGTTGCAGCGCAAGTCATAACTTAGTCAGCACCAGAGACCGGCACGGAGAAAAACTAAGTACAGTCCTTTGTTGTGACTGTGGACACGTATTTACCAACCCAGCGCCCAGTTCAAATGCTTTGGCCGACTACTATAGAGACATTTACCGGCAGGATTACAAGAAGGTCACCATACCCAAACGAAAACATATATACCGTGCAGGTATCAGCGCATTGAATCGTCTGACACGTTTAGCCCGACACATTAACACCGGCGTAAGAATAATCGATATAGGTGCCGGCGGCGGCGAGTTTGTGTACTTGCTTTCAAAAAGAAATTTCGATGCAATAGGGATTGAGCCGCACACAGGGTATACTAATTATGCCCGCGAAGAATACAAAATAGACATGAGAGCTGGCACGCTAGAAACGATCGAATTTCTTACCGAGAGCACCGAAGCAGTGACTATGCATCACGTTTTAGAGCACACATCCTCCCCTATGGCTGCATTGAAACAGGTATGGAAATGGTTGAAGCCCGGCGGCGTAATCGCAATCGAGGTTCCCAACCTCGCATCATGGGGACACGCCCCTCATCATCGTTTTCACCGTGCGCACTTACATACCTTTAACCGCATAGGCATAGAAGATGCACTAATTAACAGCGGATTTACTCTCATAGATGTGAGTCCGCAGGGAGAAAGGGGCCATCTGAGTGCTATCGCAAAAAAGCTGCCGGCCCACCCTAAAAAAGTTTGGAGGAACGCTGCTCCAGATAGTCACGCAACGCTGGTGGCACACACGCAACTTGCTCATTTTCTTTCTGGACAGCGATTTCGGAGACTTTACGCGAATATTACCCGACCTGTGCACGAGGCTAGAGCCATACATACATTAGGAAGCCCTAAAACAGGGCGCTTACTATTAGATGCTCTTTTTACTGCTAACTCATAGTCAAGCAGTAGCTTACTATTACACTGAAGGATGTGTGATCCGCTTAGACTAGCCTTGAGGAAGCGACCACAGAATTACTCAGCTGGAGCGACTTCAACAACTAGGCCATCTAATTGATTAGAAAATTCTATCTGGCAAGAAAGGCGCGAATTATCAGGCTTATAATAGCTCGTTTGCTCTACTAGGTCCTGCTCGTCTTCAGAACATGCGCCAACTTTGCCTATCCAAGAATCGTCAACGAAGACATGGCATGTCGCGCAGGAGCAGCATCCGCCGCAAATCGCCTCAACATCCATTTCCGCATCGCGCAGTATTTCCATGATGGTATTGCCGGGCTTTGCCTCAACAGTGTGTTGTTCTCCAGCGCGGTTCGTAACATGAATTACAGCCATATCTTTTTTGAAGCTCCTAAAAATTACTACAGGCTAGCTAGGCTCCCTATCGCAGAGCACCCGGTCTGGGCAAGTATTTTCGGTGTTGGTAGACACTACCTAGTTCGGATCACATAGTCACCATCTGCACAAGACTAGTCTGATCCTAGGTCATATCCTTCTGAGGGTCTGAAAGAGCTATAAATTATTTTCATAATGATTCATTAGTGATGGCGCTCACGCACCGGTGACTCATGTTTTCCAGGTTTGCTCTCAACAAAAACGGTAACTTCAACGGCTCCAGCTCTCTCAAAATGTAAATTCAAAGGAAACTTACCCCCTTCTTTCAAAGGAGAGGTCAGTCCCATTAACATAACATGTAGGCCACCCGGAACAATTTCTAGCGAATGGCCAGGATGAATTTCAATACCACCAGGTACTGGACGCATACGCATAATGTCTCCGTCCATAAATGTCGCATGCAATTCCACATACTTCGCTACATCACCACTGATACTCAAAAGCCTGTCGGCTAGCACACCGCCATTGGTAATAACCATATAGGCTACACCATTTGGGCTTGCGCCCAATGAGGGGCGCGCCCAGGGATGATCGATCATAAGATCACCTAAATTAAATTCATGCGCCCGTAGCTGCGCAGTCCCCATAATCAATACTACGGCCAAGAAAAATATTTTCTTCATCTACATTCCAAATTTACGAAGCAGCCATAGGAAATCTTTGGCTGTTCTATACTGCTATGTTTTTTCTAGAAATTCCTTACGCAACTCTCGCTTTAAGACTTTTCCCGCCGCAGATAGCGGCAGTGGTGTCGATCGAATATCGACACTACGAGGGCATTTATATCGAGCAATCCGGGCTCGGCAATACTCAATTATTTCTTGTTCCTTCACTACCTTTCCTTCATACAGCACAACAACGGCGTGAACCGTCTCAATCCATTCATCGTGGGGAATACCAATGACCGCACAGGATTGAACCGCCGGGTGCTGGGAAATTATATTTTCTACTTCAACCGAATAGATATTTTCACCACCTGAAATGATCATATCCTTCACACGATCGACGAAAAAGTAATAACCTTCTTCGTCGAAATAACCACCATCACCAGTGTGCATCCAGCCTCCCTTTAAGGCTTTGGCAGTTTCTTCCGGGCGCTTCCAATATCCCTGCATAACATTTGGTCCGCGCACCACAATTTCCCCCACTGTACCTTGTGAAACTGGAGCATCGTTTTCGTCCACTACCCGCATTTCGCAGACAAATGTTGTGCGGCCAGCGGACCGGTGACGCCCAAGTTCACGACCCCTTCCGTGAAGCTGCTGATCGTGAAGCACAGTAATAACTCCGACTTCGGTCATGCCATAAATCTGCACAAATTCCGTTTGTGGCAATGCCGAAGTCGCTTGATCTAACAATGCTTCTGTTATGGGCGAAGCTCCGTAAGTTATGCGACGCAGGGAGGTGGTATTTGTAGTTTTGAACGCTGGGTCTTCTAATACACGCTGAATCATAGTGGGAACGAGTAAAATCTCAGTCGCCTTTTCAGATTCTATCGCAGACAAAACAGCGCCAGCATCAAAACTTGGGAGCATGACTGTAGTCGCTCCGCTAGCTATGCATCCATACAAAGGCCAGGCTCCCCCAATATGAAAAATTGGCATACAGCTAAGATAAGTGGCATTTTCACAGTGCATGCCCTCAGCCATCATGTATAGAGGCCAGACCATGGCGCTGCCATGGCTATGCATGACACCCTTAGACCTTCCCGTAGTACCTCCAGTATATAAAATGAAAGCGAGGTCGTCACCGGTGCGGCCTGCATCATCAATCTCTTCAGCAGATTCAACAGCTGATTGGTAACTAATAGAACCGTCCGGACACTGGCCCTCGCCAGCAAAAATCAACTTCAGTCGCCCCTTGCGTTCGGCTGCTAGTTTCAAACCAGTCTCGGCGCAAAGATCATCAACCATGAGAAACTTCGCTTCACTGTCATCCAAAGAATCTGCCACTTCTGTTATATTAAGACGTGTATTAAGCGGCACTGGAGCGCCGCCAGCCCAAGGGGCAGCCATCATTGCTTCACAATAATAATCGGAGTTAGCCATAAGAATGGCGATACGATCATCGTTTTGAAAACCCTCTGCGACTAGTGCACCGGCTGCTTTTTTGACCCGTTTGTGGTACTGCGACCAGGTATAGCGACGGTTGCCAAAGACCAAAGCCAAGTGCTTTGGTCGGTGCTGCACTGCTCGTTTGAGAAATAGCGAAAGTCCCATCATTCGACTCCTAACTAAAAGTTCTGCAGAAAACTAACAAATTTCAGGTCAGGTCTGCTAGGCCAGCCATTTTACCCATCCAAGCGCTAAATTATGTATCACAGAGAGCAAGAGGATGAGGGATCACACCCGCGGTGTGGCGGCAACATAAATTGTGGAAGTGGCGTTTTCGCCAGTCATAGGATTTTGAAAATTTACCACATGGAATTTCACCGCGGTAAACACATTTGATAAAACTTCAGAAAATTGATCTGAGGGTAGGTCGTTGGACCACAACGCAAATACTCCGTTAGGGCGAATAAATTTTGCTAGAAGTTTTAATCCTGTCGGTGTGTAAAAAGGTCCGTGAGTCGGATCAAGTAATTTTTGCGGCGAATGATCAATGTCGAGTAACACAGCATCAAATTGCCGCCCAGGTCTCTTAGGATCAAACCCCGCGCCATCAGCACCAGCCATTACAAAAAAGTCACCGTGGACTAATTGGCATCTAGAGTCTGATATGAGGTTTCTCCCCAAAGGGACTAGTCCCTTTTGGTGCCAATCGATTACAGGCGCTAAAGCATCGACAACAACCAAAGAACCAACACCTCCAAACTTCAGCGCCGCATGGGCTGTATATCCCAGGCCCAAACCACCAACTACAACGTCAACCGGCACATCAGAGTTCATCTTCAAAGCTGCCAGACCGTGATTTGCCAGAGCAATTTCACCATCAGTGAAAAGGCTCGACATCAAGAACTCATCCCCGAGTTTGACTTCAAAGACATCCGTATCTGAGATACCTGGAATTCTGCGGCGGCGGAGAGAAATATCACCAATGTTACTTGGGCGGTAATCCAATTCCTCAAAATTTTTGCCCAAATTATAGCCCTCCCTGTAGGAATAGTTTTGTCGAGGCTTCTACAATTTTAGCTTCAAGTAACTCTATCAGCTAATCATTAAGTCTATATTTTGAGATTGTATTTTCAATACGTTAGTGAGATTGTTGGTAATCCTTTTGCCCTCCTCGGTTGAGCTGAACGGAGCTTATTATTATGCCCGATATTACCGGCGATGCCCTAGACAGAGTTTGCACGATTCAAGCCAAGAATCGTGGAATGCCGCACAACTTCATTGTCCGAATGTACG
>PASS01000045.1 GCA_002712165.1 Fidelibacterota bacterium | reverse complement strand
AGAAATAATATTTCTTAATAAGTTAATTTTGGACCGAAGCTGAGTAGTATCGATTTGAAATGGCAAAATGGCGGCGATACCCCGGTGTTTATATGGCAATGCCTGTGTCATCGGAATTCAGAATACTAAGGAAAAGTGCGCCAGATGGCCTGTAAGCCGGGTTCTGTCCTCGATGTTTCCACCGATAGATGGCCATTCCTCTGGGACGAGTGTTGCCACCCGCCTCAAGCGACCTACCCGGACGGCAGCTCGAAAACTCACTTTTCGCCCCGGCGAACCGTGCGAAAGGCCGTCCCTATTTGGTCTTGCTCCAGGTGGGGTTTGTCTTGCCACTACCGTTACCGGCAGCGCGGTGCGCTCTTACCGCACCTTTTCACCCTTACCGGCGCCAAAGCACCAGGCGGTTTGTTTTCTGTGACACTTTCCCTGGGGTTGCCCCCGCCGGGAGTTACCCGGCACCTTGTTTTCGTGGAGCCCGGACTTTCCTCTGCCCCAACATCAATCCGAGCAGCGGCCATCCGGCCATCTAGCGCGAAAACAAAATGAGCGTCTTAAAGCTTAAGGTCAAGAAAAGGCGAGGCTAGCAATAATACCAGCGGTTTCTGTGTCCAAAATACCGTCAAAACGAGTAGGTCGATAACGACGTTGGAACGCACTAATCACGTCCGTATCACCATTTTCAGATTTTAGCACATCTGCGCCCTGAGCGACAGACAGGGGTACCGCGTAACCTATGGTCGCTAAATGATTGAGGGTGGCGGTTATGTTTGGCATTACTTTGAGCGGCCTGGCCTTTTTGGGCCACACGCCGATCCCCTGAGTGGCTAAGTCCCGCCATGGAAATAATTCTCCAGGATCTATTTTACGGCCGGGCGCGATGTCGGAATGGCCGAGCACATGGTCTGGCTTAATGCTGTGGCGCTCCATGATCTCGCGGACAAGTTCGGTGAATGCCTCAAGCTGAGCGCAAGGGAACGACTGGTAACCGTGCTCGTGGCCGGGGTTGACCAATTCTATACCAATTGAGGTACTGTTGAGGTCTCGCACGCCATTCCAAAACCCGACGCCGGCATGCCATGCGCGCAAAGCTTCTGGTACCATTCGGAATGTAGATCCATCTTCATCGATAAGGTAGTGAGCGCTGACACCAGAATTTTTGTCACACAGTCTTCTCAAAGCCTGATCGCATGATGGCATGCCAGTATAATGCACTATCACGTGTCGTATTTGAACAGTCCCCTTGACGGCCTTGCGTTTACCACTATTTGGGGATGGCTTTTCGATGAAGGTGAATGTCATTTGCGTACGCCGCGATTTTCACTGGGAGTTTAACGCTTGGGTGATGTTCCAGCCTTTAGGGGTGGCTTTCCGATTTGTTTGACTCAAGTGTTGCCATAAGACCTGCTTTTACAATCGCTTAGCATGATCTAAATACTGTGTAAATAAAGGACTATTTTAGTCCCATTAATGATAAAAACGTGCGAAAATTTGGTAATAAGCAATAAGGCCAAGATATGCTTTAGGCGTGCAAGTTGACGAGAATCTGCAAACGATTAATTTATAATGCGAACTTTACTGTTGCGGGCCTAAGCAATTAACCGCACCGCCGACACTTGAACTGAGTCATCCATTTTATCAAGGTAGGATTATGACGAGTTACACCGCGCCCCTGCGCGATATGCGTTTTGTATTACACGAACTTTTCGATGTAACTGGCAAACTTTCACCACTTCCCGGATTTGAAGAAGTGGGCGCCGAAGTAATGGACGCAGTGTTGGAGGAATGCGCCAAACTTTGCCAAGAGGTTCTACACCCTTTGAATCAAAGTGGAGATCAAGAAGGATGTGTCTTCAAAGACGGTAATGTTACGGTGCCTAAAGGCTTCAAGGACGCTTATCAGCAATATGCGGCGGGAGGCTGGTGCGGACTGACAGCCAGCCCAGAGTATGGTGGACAAGGATTGCCCGAATCACTCGACTGCCTCGTCGCTGAAATGGTGGGCTCGGCGAACCTATCTCTTGGGCTATATCCAGGATTGACCCAGGGTACCATTATAACCCTGACGGCTTTAGGTACTGACGAGCAGAAGAATTCATATCTACCCAAACTCATCAGTGGCGAATGGCAAGGAACGATGTGCTTAACAGAAGCCCATGCTGGCTCTGACCTTGGCCTATTACGTACTAAGGCTGCACCAAATAAAGACGGCTCATTCAATATTAGCGGCACAAAGATTTTCATTTCTTCTGGCGAACACGACCTTACAGAAAATATTATTCATCTCGTTCTCGCACGCCTTGAGGATGCGCCTGAAGGTTCTCGTGGTATATCGATGTTCCTAGTACCTAAAGTTTTGTTGAAAGAAGATGGGTCTTTAGGTGCGCGCAATAATGTCACGGCGGGCTCCATAGAACATAAGATGGGAATGAGTGCATCAGTCACATGCGTAATGAACTTTGACAATGCCAAAGGTTGGCTTGTCGGCCAACCGCATAAGGGTTTGGCCGGTATGTTTGTGATGATGAATAAAGAGCGGCTTTTTGTGGGTGGACAGGGTATAAGCATTGCTGAACTTTCTTATCAAAATGCGACAGCCTATGCTAAGGAGCGCCTTCAAGGCCGTGCTGCTGATGGTGTTGCCTGTCCAGATAAAGCTGCTGATCCAATAATTGTTCATCCTGATATTCGTAATCGTCTAATGTTTTCACGTTCAATCATTGAGGCAGAGCGAGCGCTATCTGTGTGGACTAATATGCAGGCAGATATCTCTCATAAGCACCCTGATAAAAGCGTGCGACAAAAAGCTGACGACATGGTGGGTTTGATGACCCCTATCGTCAAAGCCGCGAGCACGGACTTTGGCTCCGAAATTGCCAATTCTTGCCTTCAAGTATTTGGTGGCCATGGTTACATTCGCGAATACGGTATGGAGCAAATGGTGCGAGATGTGCGCATAACTCAGATTTATGAGGGAACCAACGCTATTCAGGCGATGGATCTGGTGGGACGCAAGCTCGGTTTGGATAATGGACGCCTTTATAAGGGTTGGTTAGATGAGGTCGAAGAAACTCTGATTCGTGTAAGCGGCCGTAATGATATGAGTGAGTTTTCTGGTCCATTGAGAGACGCAGTTGAACGTTTGAAAGAATGCACACAATGGCTTTTCGAAGATGCCAAGAACGATCCAAACTCACGCAATGCTGCCGCTTGCGATTATCTGCGACTATTCTCTTTAACTGTATTTGCATGGATTTGGACTCTTATGGCAGAAGCGGCATTTGCTAAAGCAAATAGCAGCGAAGCTTTTTATGACACTAAGATTCATGTAGGTTTGTATTTTATGCGCCGCGTTTTGCCGCAGACTACCGGATTGGATTCTATTATACGTGCTGGCAGTGAGCCCATGATGGCGCTAACGGAAGTAGCGTTCTGATTATATTCCATGGCATAAGCCGAGTTCAGAGCAGGCTGCTTGGCGGCGGCATTATTTTTGCTGCGCTGATATCAGCTATTATCGTCTCACCCAATTTCATTGATTGGAACAATTACCGCGAATTGCTTGCAGAGCAACTGAGCAACTCGCTTGGACGAGAAGTAGTGATAGCTGGTAATATGGACGCTGCTTTTTTGCCTCGCCCAGCATTTAAAGCAGAGGGTGTAAGCATCGCACTTGATAGGACAGGCGATACCATAACAATTGAGACATTAGATGCACATCTCGCATTTATACCTCTTATCACTGGTAGACTACAATTACATGAACTGGTTCTAGTGAGACCGGACATGCGTGTCGTTACAGCCAACAGCAGCGGATTACCTTATTCTTTTTTTGAAGCTATTAGTGACCGTCCGTTAGAATCAATCAATCCTAATTCAAGTGATGCTCCTCTACCCTTTAATTTAATGGTGGAGCAAATCAAAATCGATGAAGGGGCCATTCAACTTTACAATAGCACGTCGAATGATATCTGGAGTCTCACTGATATTGAAGCGGATATAGCCATATCAGGGCGTCGAGACATCGCAGCCACAGGCGCAATGAATATTAGCGGAGTTCCTGTGCATCTAGAAGCTGCGTATACTCCGCTTGATTCAGTCAATGCTGATGGAATCAACATTTCTATTCGGCCAGATGGTTCTGATGTACAGGCTAAGTTTATTGGTACTGTTCAGCGAAATCCAAAACATGGCTTTGTCGGTGAGATATTAGTGTCTGGCAGTAGCAGTCTAGAGCTACTAGACCTCATGGGGTTGGCGAGTTCTCAAACAAAATTTCCGGCGGCACTTCACGAACCATTCATGTTCAAGACGAAACTAAAGGGGTCATCCGGTGATATTAGAACCGAAAAGCTTATTGTTGATTTCGGAGGCACGGGCGCAAGTGGTTCTATCACTTGGGCCACTGGCACAGTACCTAGCTTTAGTGTGGACCTTGAGTTTGCTGCTATTGAACTGAGTGATTGGAAATTTTCGGCCACATCTCCTGCGAATGCTACGTGGCCTAATAAATTTACTGACCTTAGAAACATCTCTCGTCAGGCTTATGCAGCGGATGAGAGGCGTAAAGTTTTGGATTTTATACAGTCACTTACTTTCTCCGTTCGGGCTCGGGCTCCACTATTATCTTATGAAGGAGATGTACTACGAGATGGTGTTGTTAATCTATCACTGTCAAACGGCCGCTTAGCTGTTAATGAAGTTGGAATTATACTACCTGGAGCAATGCAAATAAGGGCTTCTGGACTTGTTCGTGATGTCGTGAATCCGATTTTTGACGGAGCACTAGAAGTAGATACTCAGCATTTACGTAGTACGTTGGCATGGCTCGGAGAATCGGAGGCATTGGATCAAATTTCCGGGGGCCGGCTAACTAAGGCTTTTTTAAGAACTACTGTTAAAGGAAAGCCTACACACTTATCTTTCGACGACATCTCTGCCAGCATCGATACTGTTGGCATTACAGGGAATGCTTTCTTTGCGCTTGGAGATAGGGCATCTTTTGGCGTCGATATTGCAATAGATTCGATCAACCTTGATGCCTATGTGCCTTTGCTACCAAAAAAGGGATTACGGGCATTTTTTTCTAGTAAGACTGGCATCTCAGCTCAAAAGCATAATGTATATGGCGTAACTCCTATACTCGAGTCACTCCGAGGTTTGGAAGACATCGATGCAGAGATGCGAGTCTCGGTTAATGCTATGACCACTGGAAGCATTTCAAATGGTCGCATTGGTCTTGACCTCGGTTTGAACAATGGTGTTCTCAACATTCGAAGCGCGTCTTTCGATAATTTAGCAGGCGCGACAATATGGTTTAGTGGCGGTCTTGCAGGATTTGGAGCAACTCCCCAATTCCATGACTTCCAGTTTGACTTTCATACTGATGACCTTGGCCGTTTTGGCAGGGTATTAGGCTTCCGTATACCACCCAACATGGGAGATTTAGCGCCATTCTCATTCACAGGCATTGTAAGCGGTGGCTTGTCCCAGGCCAATTTTGTTACCACAACAAAAATCGGCGCCATGACAATTCATGGTACAGGCCAGGGTTTACTCTTAGATCAACAGCCACAGCTAGCGCTTACGTTGGATGCCAGTCATCCTAGCTTTGTAGAATTCATACAGTCGACGGGATCATCATGGCCTGCGGGGTCAGTGGATCCTGGTCCAATATCTCTATCTGCACGCATCTCTCACGCTGGTGATGTGACATCTACAGAGGATTTAAAACTTTCCATTGGTCAAGAGTTCCTATCAGGGAATGTCACCCTTAATAAGGCAGGCAATAAGCCAAGCATATCAGCTAAGCTATACGATGTCGCATTAGCGTTCGATAGACTTTTTCCGATGGATCCAACACAGCAATTCTTCAGTCTAGAAAAAAATTCTTTACACGACAGCGAGATGTCGGATGTTGAAAGTATTTGGTCAGATAAACCGTATAACTGGTCGGCTCTGATAGAATGGAATGGCGACGTTATTGTATCAGGTTCACGTCTGAACATGCGCGGCATTGATTTGAGTGACTTTAACTTTAAAATTGATATCGCTGAGGGTATAGCGGAACTTTCCCATTGGGACGGTTACGTATTTGGTGCACCAGGAGACCTATGGATACGCGCTGCTGCCACTCCCAAGCTATCTCTCGATGGAAAGTTAAGCTTTACCGGCGGCGATTTCACAAAGATCGCAACTGCCGTTAACGGCGGTGGTAGTACAGGCTTAGAGCCAAATTCTGGAGAAGTAGATTTTACAGGTGAGTTTAATACTTCAGGAGATTCACTTAGGGCATTCATCAAAAGTATAGAGGGAAATGGTACTTTAAAACTTGCTACCGCATCCGTGGGCACTGGCGCCGTTGCTGGCCTTCTGGGTGCTTTGTCGGCGATAACCCAAGTTGAGAGTATAATACCTGCCGAGCAGAGTTTGCTCGCTTTCATAGACGCAAATTTAAAGACTGATAAAGGTCGTATTCAAATTGTTAATAGCGCTGTGAAATCGCGTTTTTACGGTGGTGAATTTACCGGAGTAATTGATCTTCCGAATTGGTTAGTGGATGTATCAGGTGATCTCCGGCTGGAAAAACTGCCGCGAGCAGACGCTACTACTCAACGTAGTTTACCTACATCTGTTCCAGTCACCATTCGCGGCCGCTTAGATTTGCCGGACATCATTCTTGATCCTTCTTAACTGTAAATCTCTTAGTACGTAAAGTCGAATAGCACTGGAGAGATTACCAACACGCTTCTGATCAATGCCGGTGATCAACTGATTTATAGAAATATTTTTGCGTATAGCTACGTCATGTAGCTCTGCCCAAAATGGTTCCTCAATAGAAACACTGGTTCGGTGCCCAGCGATTTCAACAGAACGTTTGCGTATGCTTTCGCCCATGCTTAGAATAGCCCCTTCTATATAAGGCATAGTATCTGAAAGCATATACTTACTGCCAATATTAAAATTCCGCAGATTGCCCTGAGCTTTTGTATCATCACAGTAATTGTCAGAAGGCGCTTAAACTCCAGACAAGAAAATCATTTCAGCACTAGTTGACATTTATGTCCTGTTTTAGCCTAAGGCTGATAGGAATGAGGAAGCTGATTCAAGTGCCGCGATCAGATTTTGTTCATGGGTGAACCCCGATATTTTGCGTGGCTTCAGATCGTGGTCTCCATCTTCAGCCCAATGGAAATTTATCGATTTTGATAATTTAAGGCGAGAGACGCTTTCATGGTTTCCCAATGGATCACGGGCACCCTGGCAGATTAACATGGGTGTTTTTATAATCTCTAGATGGGCGATACGCGGTTTGTTGAATTTACCAGCTCCGTAGAACGGATAACCTAGGCAGAGTATTCCACAGACATTATTCGGATGGTAAAGACATTCATCAGCAATCATCGTGGCTATGCGCCCACCCATTGACTTGCCACCGATAACTAGTTTGTTAGCCTTGATTTGAGTTAATACGGTCTTCCAAGTTGCCAATAACTCGGGCTGGCGGTTGGGTGGCGAGCGCTGCTGGGTTTTTCGTCGCTTTGCCATATAGGGAAATTCGAATCTGGCAATGCGATAACCCCTCGTGGATAATCCCTCCGCGAAGAAGTTCATGAATGGCGTGTCCATGGGTGCACCTGCACCATGCGCTAGAGCCACCGTTAGAGGCGCACGTTTAGGACCATTCCAAAGAATTTGTATCTTCTCCACAGTGGTATAGTTTTCCTTGATATAAGATGTGAATTAAGCATGGCTTATTTCAGGGCTGGAACGGTAAAGACATAAATATGACTGATTTATGAGGGTGCAGCAGAAGTGCAATTTATACTCTGCGAGTATGGCAGACATTCAGTATTTAATGCATTTAGTTCATGACCTATGACTTTATTCTCCCTGTTGAGCAAGAAGATCATGGCTTCGTAAATATTAAATCCGACCAGCGGACATCTTCCATAACCAGTTTCGTTGTAACGCTCTGTAACGCTCTCTAGACGTTCATTTTTCACCTGCCAGCCGTTGAAACCCCATTGATTTGTCTCTAAACATACCATCTCATTTTTCTCCGATAAGTGGAGCTTACATGCCGTACGAAAACGTCCTAGTAGAGACCCGTAACAATGTGGGTCTTATAACCCTTAACAGGCCAAAAACCTTAAATGCCCTAGCCGAAGCTTTAGTCCGCGATTTGGGTGCAGCACTGGACGTTTATGACGATGATCCAAATATTAGGGCTATTGTTTTGACGGGTAGTGAAAGGGCCTTTGCAGCAGGTGCTGATATTTCAGAAATGGTCGGCTTCAACTACATGGATGCCTACCTCAAGGACTTTATCACAGTCGGCTGGCAACGTGTCACAAAATGCCGCAAACCCGTGATCGCCGCTGTTGCTGGCTATGCTCTTGGTGGTGGATGCGAGCTTGCTATGATGTGCGATATGATCATTGCCGCCGATACTGCCAAGTTCGGTCAACCTGAAATTAATCTTGGCACCATCCCTGGATCTGGCGGCACGCAGCGACTTACGCGCGTCATTGGAAAGTCAAAAGCGATGGATATGGTTTTAACCGGCCGCAACATGGGCGCCGAGGAAGCCGAACGCGCTGGTCTAGTGGCTCGTATTGTTCCCGCCGCGGACCTCATCAACGAAGCGGTTAAGACCGCACAAGCTATTGCTGATAAGTCCATGCCTATAGTCATGATAGCAAAAGAAGCCGTGAATCGTGCTTATGAAACCACGTTAGCCGAAGGTCTCCATTACGAACGGCGCGTATTCCACTCGACCTTTGGTACTGAAGATCGCAAGGAAGGTATGGAAGCCTTCTTAGAAAAACGTAAGCCCCAATTTAAGCACCGATAATGCTATCCAACTAGCCAAACCTGCCGGGAAGGAGGCAAGGCAATGGAGCAAAGTCCAACAACGACACGTAGCATATGGCAACAAAAGTCAGCGCTGCTGAAACGCATGGGGGTCATGCTCAGCTTAGTCGGCCTATTAGCCCTTATAGTCATTGGCTATCAAATATTTATGGGCATGGAGCAACAACGCACTATGCTGGCTCGCATCTCTCAGCCACAAACAGTCTCTGCCATGCCCGTTCAGGTGCAATCCTGGACACCACGTGTCTCAGCCGTTGGTACTTTGAAGGCGGTGAATGGGGCAGATCTTGCCTTAGAAGTACCGGGAATTGTTGATGATATTCATTTCCAATCGGGCGATGACGTGGAATCAGGAGAGATCATTCTTCGCCTTCGCGCAGACGATGAAATTGCGAAGCTTCGCTCTCTTGAGGCTACAGAGCGCCTTGCTGCGCTTACATATAGCCGTGCGCAAGAACTCGTCAAATCTCGGGCCGTCAGTCAAGCAACTTTAGACACCAATAAGGCAAACCTCACCAACACTCGAGCCCAAGTTGCACAACAGAGAGCTATCCTAGAAAAGAAAACTATTCGTGCACCGTTCTCTGGGCGCCTAGGAGTCAGCTCTGTTGATAAAGGTCAATACCTTAATGCTGGCAATAGCGTGGTGACGTTGCAAGCCCTCGACCCGATCTACGTCGACTTCTTTGTGCCACAGCAAGAGTTGAACCGTCTCAAACCAGGGCAATCAGTTCAAACGGCGGTCGATACATACCCTGAGGATATTTTTAACGGGACTATCACTGCCGTAGACCCCAAGGTCGATGCATCAAATCGCAATGTCCGAGTTCGAGCCATTATCGAAAACAATACACACAAACTATTTCCTGGCATGTACGCAACTGTGGAAGTGGATGCAGGAAACTCTCAAAAAGTTCTCGCCGTGCCTCAGATAGCGGTAATATATAATGCCTATGGCAATACTATATTTTTGCTTGATGACGAAGGACAAGACACCGACGGTGAGAAACGATTCAAGGCACGGCAAGAGTTTATAACTCTCGGTGAAACAAGAGGCGATATGGTGTCAGTAAGCTCTGGCATTGAGGCTGGCGAAATAGTGGTTACTGCAGGCAATACCAAACTTCGGCATGGCTCATTGGTAAGAATTGACAACACTATTGAAACACCGATGGAAACATCTCCAGTCATTATCGATCCATAAACGATCAGCGAAAATGAGAAACTTCACAGACATATTTGTTCAGCGACCTGTTTTAGCGGCTGTGATTAGTCTCTTAATTCTCGTACTGGGAATCCGCTCCTACGTAGAATTACCCGTACGCGAATTTCCATTAACAACTAATGCCGTAGTTACGGTTAACACCACA
Source organism: Fidelibacterota bacterium (assembly GCA_002712165.1). Classification (GTDB taxonomy): domain Bacteria; phylum Pseudomonadota; class Alphaproteobacteria; order Rhodospirillales; family Rhodospirillaceae; genus UBA11612. Next base: position 15,372 of record PASS01000045.1, on the reverse strand, counting down.
TATTATGGTGCTGACCCTGACCTTATCGCGGGATTCATAACCGCACCATTGGAGCAAGCTATAGCGCAAGCTGACGGCATCGACTACCTCACCTCCTCGAGCCGAGCAGGCCTGAGTTCAATAAGTGCGAATTTGGATTTAAATCACGATCCAAATGCCGCACTGAATGAAATCAATACCCTAGTCAATTCCGTTCTCAATCAATTACCACCGCAAGCACAGCGTCCGATAATAAGGGTAACTGGTGGCCAGCTATTTGCGCCTGTTTATATTGGGCTATGGAGCGATAAGCTACCGCTCAATCAAATAACTGACTACGTCCGGCGCGTCATAGAGCCACAGTTTCTAGCCATTAGGGGCGTCCAGAATGTGAGCCTTCAAGGTGGACAAAATCTAGCCCTCAGGGCGTGGCTAGATCCAAATAAGCTCGCCGCTTACAACCTTACAGCAGCTGATATTAGCGTTGCGCTTGCCGCAAATAATTACTTATCTGGTCTTGGTAAGACAAAGGGCCAAATGGTACAGGCCAATTTAAATGCCACAACTGGAGTTTCGTCCCTCAAGGACTTCGAAAACCTAGCTATAAAAAAAACTAAAGGGGCAATTGTCCGATTAAAAGACGTAGCAAAAGTTGAAATAGGGGCAGATGAATATGAAAGTTTGATCTTAGTAGATGGCAAGAAAAGTATGTGGATTGCGATTGAAACAGCGCCAGGATCGAACCTACTCGAGATCGTCAGAGAAGTTCGCAAAATAATTCCTTCCATCAAGTCACAAATACCACCCAATATAGAGTTTAAACAAATATACGATGCTGGTCTTTTCGTAGAGTCTTCTATCTCTGAAGTCATCACCACTATTGTCGAGGCTCTTTTAATTGTCACGCTTGTGGTATTTGCTTTCTTAGGTTCAATCAGGTCCGTTGTGATTCCTATCATTGCTATACCGCTCTCGCTTATCGGCACATTCGGTATGATGTTATTATTTGGTTTCACAATTAATTTACTAACATTGTTGGCATTCGTATTAGCTGTTGGACTTGTCGTTGATGACGCCATTATCGTAGTCGAAAACGTAAACCGTCATATGGCCCAAGGGATGAAGTCTCTGCAAGCTGCGAAACTCGCAGCACGCGAGCTAGGCATGCCTATCATCGCAATGACTAGTGTTTTAATTTCCGTCTACATACCAATCGGTTTTCAAGGTGGCCTTACAGGCGCGATGTTTACTGAGTTTGCTTTCACACTAGTAGGCGCTGTAGTCATCTCCGCAATTGTCGCATTAACTCTATCACCTGTGATGTGTTCAAAAATGCTCACCACCCATGCAGAGGCTTCCGGATTGGAAAGCCGTATCATTCACTTTGTGGACATTCAAATGGGTCGAATCTCGGAATTATTTCGGCGCGCACTTCATGATTCTCTGAACTTTACTTCAGTCACATTGTTATTTGCCTCTATCGTGCTTGGAAGCATCTACTTCCTATACACTGATTCTCGCAGTGAGCTAGCACCTACAGAAGATAAAGGCCTGGTCAACGCAATGATGTTCTATGCACCAAACGCAACAATCGACCAAAGGTTGCTTTACATTCGTCAACTAGCTGAAATGACCAAGGATTATCCAGCTAAGACTCATATGTTCCAAAACATCGGCTATGGAAACATAAACATCACTGCCATCACATTGATGCCCTGGGAGGAGCGTGACGAGACAGTGTGGGATATCCAGGGCATGCTCAGTCGCGATTTATCAAAAATTGCTGGGGCGGGCGGCGCGGCTTTCTTGCAACCAGCCCTGCCGGCGGTGGGAGGTGCAGGTTCCTTTGGAGCCCCAGTACAATTTGTACTTGGATCTACAGAAAATTTCCAACGCATGAACGAAGTAGTAGAAAATTTTACATCTGAGGCGCGTAGTAGCGGTCTATTCAGTTACATAGATCATGATCTGAAAATTGATCAGCCGCGCTCCACCTTTGCCATAGACCGAGATAAAGCGGCTCAACTAGGCTTGAATATGAGTGATATTGGTGGGGCTCTTTCGGCAATGCTCGGTGGTGGCTATGTAAACTATTTTGCTCTTGAGGGCCGCTCATACAAGGTGATTCCGCAAGTAGAGCAACAATATCGCTTAAATGCCGATCAACTTTTGAACTATCATATCCGAACTCCAGATGATGGCACGGTCCCTCTCTCCACTATCGCAAAATTTACCACCAAAGCAGTTCCTCAATCCTTCGGCCATTTTCAACAGATGAACGCTGTTGTAGTCTCCGGCAATTTAGCTACAGACGTTTATCTTGGTGACGCCCTCACATACCTGCAAGATCTTGCGGCACGCACATTACCAACTGGCTATACAACAGACTATGCCGGCGAATCTCGTCGATTTATGCAAGAATCTAGTGGCTTCGTAACAACATTCATTTTTGCCCTGGTGATCATCTCACTTGTACTGGCCGCTCTGTTTGAAAGTTTTCGCGACCCGTTCATCATTCTAGTATCTGTTCCGATGTCAATCGCAGGGGCACTATTGTTCATAAACCTTGGCGTTGGCGGTGCATCTATCAACATCTATACACAAGTTGGACTTGTGACCCTAATGGGCCTGATAAGTAAGCATGGTATTCTCATAGTTCAGTTCGCTAATCAGCTACAAAGCACTGGCTACAGTAAACGCGAGGCCATTGAGAAAGCTACGGAGATTCGTCTCCGCCCCATATTGATGACGACCGGCGCTATGGTATTTGGTGTATCACCACTCCTACTGGCTGATGGCGCAGGTGCTGAGGCGCGCTTTAACATTGGGCTTGTGATTTCATCAGGGGTCGCCATCGGCACTTTATTTACGCTCTTTGTGGTACCTGCGGTATATCTGGTTCTGGCGGCTGACCATTCAGCAGACGGTTCTGAAGGGTCTATAATACCGTCCAAATTAAAGCTACAGAACAGGCTAGACTAGCGTAAGCAGAGTGTTAGCCTGATAAATCTACCTAAACTATCCACCCTTGGGTTCCTACATTGAACCAAAAAATAGGGTGACCTAATGGCCGCTCTCGCAGAAAACAGCCAATAAAATGTTGCTTTTCCATGATTTTTTTCTTGTAAATATGCATCAATTTGTAACAATGAGAATGTAGCACGGTCTCGGGGGTTGCTACATGAGAGTGGTTGCCGCGTTTAAGTGGGTTAATCTGAAGGCGCGGCGCGTTTAGTAAAGATCGATAATATGACTTTTGACGCCAATGCCCCCAGCGCCTACGGTGCTTCGTTTGCAAATTCCACCCCCAGCGACACCCGAAGTCCAGTGTTTCAAAAAACCCTCAAATCATCGATCGGCTGCACAGGTGTGGGTTTGCATTCCGGTGTACGAGTGTCCATTACGCTTCATCCTGCTCCTCCAGGAACCGGTATCGTCTTCAAGCGCGTTGATATGGTCGGGGGCGGCGCCATCATAGAAGCCAGGTGGTCACGGGTTGTGGACTCACGTATGTGCACAGTAATTGCCGATCAAAACGGCATCGGTGTAGCAACTGTAGAACACATTATGTCGGCATTTTGCGGTACTCAGATCGACAATGCCCTGGTTGAAATCAATGGACCAGAAGTGCCGGCTATGGACGGTAGCGCCTTATCATTTGTCCTCCTAATCGAATGCGCTGGTGTGGTAGAGCAAGATGAGCCCCGCAAAGCGCTAAAAATTCTTAGGCAAAAGTCTTATTTCAACGGGGCTAAGATGGTTGCCCTTGGTCCGCATGACGAGAGCCTGCGCATTGACTTTCGTATCGACTTCAATGCAGCTGCCATTGGTCGGCAAAGCTGTTCTTTCACTGTCGGGCGTGAGGATTTTAAAACTGAACTGAGCCAAGCACGTACCTTTGGACTTCTATCTGATGTGACTGCCCTGCGCGAGGCCGGCTTGGCCCGCGGCGGAACGCTGGATAATGCCATTGTCGTCGATGGTAGTCGTATTCTGAACGACGAGGGCCTAAGGCACGATAATGAATTTGCCCGCCACAAAGCTCTCGACGCCGTCGGGGACCTCTACCTCACAGGCCATCCGATAATCGGTCACTTTACCGGGCACTGCTCAAGTCACGCGGATACTGCTAGCCTCATGTCCCAAGTCTACGCTGACGACTCTTGTTGGAAGATGGTTGACCTTTGGCAAGCAGCAGAAAAAAAACCCATGTGGGCCAATAACAAGCCAGACGTATTAGCCTGCGCCTAACCGTCACCACCTTCTGTGCTTTCGGTAGCGTGACAGGTTGTCTGATCATGGTATACTGTAACTGCTTGCTTAGTAGGAAGCGGCATAATTTTAAACAAATACGGTCGATGTAATCAAAAATCATGCCTAAAAACGCTACAACAAATCTTTTGACTTTGCCCCGGAGAATTGCGGGATCGTTGCTTGTTGCAATGATTACATTAGTATTGTCTGCATGTTCTAGCACTGACGAGAACGAATATATCGAGCAAAGCGTCTATGAAATTTACAGTCAGGCCATTATTTTCTTAGACGCAGGGCGCTACGTCGATGCTTCTTTGTTTTTTGACGAAGTAGAGCGTCAGCACCCTTACTCCGTCTGGGCGACTAAAGCAAAATTGATGTCCGCCTACGGTCACTACCATGCAGGCCAGTTTGACGATGCGCTTACACGCCTTGATCGCTTTATATCTGTTCATCCGGGCAACCGCGACGTGGCATACGCCTACTATCTAAAAGCCCTTTGCTATTATGAACAGATAGCAGATGTGCGACGCGACCAGGAAATGACACAAAAAGCGATGGAAGGATTGCAAGATGTCATTACCCGTTTCCCAACATCGCCCTATGGACGCGATGCACGTTTAAAATTAGACCTTACGCTAGACCATTTAGCAGGAAAGGAAATGGAAGTGGGTCGGTTTTATATAAACCAGCGCCATTTTCTCGCTGCAATAAATCGATTTAAGAATGTTGCTGAAAATTATAACACCACTAGCCATGTTCCAGAGGCGCTATACCGATTGTCTGAAGCGTTTACCGCCCTGGGCCTACCTGAAGAAGCTCGCAAATCTGCTGCTGTTCTGGGCTATAACTTCCCCGGAACAAATTGGTATAGCGACGCGTATGCACTACTAGGTGGAGAAACAATAAGTCAGATCGCTGCGGAGTCCGACGTAAAAGACGCGCAAAATGTTAAAGGCACATCTCTCGATAATAATATTCGGTAGAGCGCATGTCGCCCGTAGCGCGCACCTCCGAAAACTACCACGGATCGGTTTGGGGTTAGTATGCTAATACGCCTATCAATACGCGATGTCGTCGTGGTTGATAAGCTGGATGTGGACTTTACTTCCGGTCTTTGTATCCTTACGGGCGAAACCGGCGCTGGCAAATCCATTGTTCTCGACTCTTTGGGTTTAGCACTCGGTAGTAGGTCCGACTCAGGACTTATACGTTCAGGCGCCGATAAACTATCAGTGGCGGCCTCCTTCGCAATTTCAAGTAACCATCCAGCCAATGAATGTATAGCAAAACAAGGCATCGCGACTGATAATGTGATAATATTGCGCCGAACTATCAGCAAGGATGGCCGCAGCCGCGCTTTTATAAATGATCAAGCAATAAGTGTTGGCTTATTGAGGTCTGTGGGTGACCTTCTTGTTGAGATTCATGGCCAGTTTGAAAATCACGGCTTACTCGACACAGAAACTCATATAAAAATACTTGATGCATACTGCGCTTCTAAACCCAGTAACAAAAAGGCCCTCGCTTGTTCCAAAGCCTGGACTATATGGTGCAAAGCCAAAGAAGATTTAAAAATAGCCCAGGATAATCTCGCATCGGCACTCACTGAAGAAGAGAGCCTACGACACTCAGTGACAGAACTCACCACCCTTGCACCACAGGTCGGCGAGGAGGCCGCTTTAACACAAAAGCGTACCCGTCTTCGCCATGGAGAGCAAATTGTACAAGCTCTAAACGAAGCCCGCGATGCCGTCACTGATAACGCTGACGTTGAGTCCCTCTTACGTACCGCACTCACACATATATCTAAAGTTGCCCTAATGGCCGAAGGGCGCCTAGATAACCTTTGTCAATCTCTAGAACGCGCAGCCATAGAAGCTGGAGAAGCCTTTCGTGAACTTGAGCATATAGGAACGGTATTCGCCTCCGATCCAACAGGGTTAGAGCAGGCAGAAGAGAGACTTTTTGAACTTAAATCTGTCGCCCGAAAACACAACTGCTCTGTTGATGATTTACCCACCGTTTTGGACCTACTGAGAATGCGTCTTGCAGCTCTAGACAATAGCACTGAAGCCGTCAATCGCCTTTCGACTGCAGAAAGCTCTGCTCGCTTGGGCTACGAGCAAGAGGCAAAAGCGCTTAGCAAGGCTCGTCATGATGCTGCCCAAACCCTTGACAAATTAGTCGCTAAAGAACTAGCGCCACTCAAATTGGATAAAGCTAAATTCCGTACTGTAATAATCCCTAAGCCTGAAACGGCTTGGAACACTAGTGGCCTTGATAAAGTAGAATTTGAAGCTGCGATTAATCCAGGACTTCCGCCAGGGCCCATTAGAAAAATTGCCTCGGGCGGTGAACTTGCTCGTTTCATGCTAGCTATTAAAGTCGTGTTAGCGGGTACCCAAGAACGAGCAGCGCTAATCTTTGACGAAGTAGATTCTGGTATTAGCGGTGCAACTGCTGATGCTGTCGGGGAGCGCCTCGCAAAACTATCCAAAAATGTTCAAGTTCTCGTCGTAACTCACTCTCCTCAAGTAGCCGCACGAGCTGACCACCACTGGCGAGTCAGTAAAATTTCTCATGCTAATTATACTAGTACCACATTGAGTCTATTAGATGCTGCTCAAAGCCGCGAGGAAATAGCGCGTATGCTAGCTGGCGAGGTAATCACTGATCAGGCCCGAGCAGCAGCCGATAGTTTGATGGATGCGACTTCGTGACTAAACCACTGAGAGATATTGCTGTAAGCCAATTGACAGAAAAGCAAGCTAAAGAAGAACTCGCTGCACTTTCTAAAGAGATAGCCGCACACGATATTGCATACCATCAAAATGACTCACCAGACATTAATGATGCTGAATACGATTATCTACGGGAGCGCAATGGTGAGCTAGAGCTTCTCTTTCCAAACCTTGCAAGGACAGATAGTCCTAATAAACGCGTTGGCGCAGCGCCTGCACGAGGTTTTAGGAAAATAGTTCATGCAGCACCAATGTTGTCTCTTGGCAATGCTTTTAAAGATGATGATGTAAAGGAATTTATACGAAGCATCCAAAGATTCTTGAAACTGGGTTTTGATGAAAACATTGAAGTCACTGCAGAACCAAAAATTGATGGTGTTTCTTTCTCAGCTCGATATGAAAATGGAAAACTCACTACAGCAGCTACCCGCGGCGACGGCACGATAGGTGAAGATATTACCGCCAATTTAAAAACAATTAATACCTTACCACAAGTCATCGCGAATAATGCACCGGCACTGATTGAGGTACGTGGTGAGGTTTATATGTCAAAAGATGATTTCCAAAAGATGAACGAATCTCATGAGAGAAAGGGCTTGAAACTTTTTTCTAATCCACGAAATGCTGCAGCAGGGTCACTAAGACAGCTTGACCCTACAGTCACTGCTGAACGCCCGTTGCAAATATTCTGCTACGCATATGGCGCCCTTGAGGGCGTTGAGTGGAAAACCCATTGGGACTTTCTAATGCAACTCGAAAAGTGGGGTTTTCCAGTAAATGACAGGACCACACGAGGAAATACTATAGATGAAATGCTGGATGCCTATCGTGCGCTTGGGGCAGAACGATCCACGCTCCCTTACGACATTGACGGTATAGTATACAAGATAAATCGCAAAGACTTTCAAGATCGATTAGGTCTTATCAGCCGTTCTCCACGTTGGGCCGTAGCGCACAAGTATTCTGCACAGCAAGTTGAAACAACAATAGAAAAAATTGAAGTCCAAGTTGGACGAACGGGTGTTCTAACACCAGTTGCACACTTAACCCCTGTCACTGTAGGCGGCGTCGTTATTACTCGCGCAACTCTGCATAATGAAGATGAAATCATACGAAAAGATATTCGTGTGGGGGATTCTGTTAAGATTCAAAGAGCAGGCGACGTAATACCCCAAATAAGTGAAACCATAGCAATAAAACGCCAAGGGAATAGTGTGCCATATCCCTTTCCGTCCAATTGCCCCGTCTGCGGCAGCCTAGCAGTGCGCAAAGAAGGGGAATCTGCACGACGTTGTACCGGCGGCCTCATCTGCCCTGCTCAAGCTGTTCAACGCCTAAAGCATTTTGTCTCACGTGATGCCTTTGACATTGACGGTCTCGGTAGTAAGCACATTGAAGCCTTCTTCGCCGATAATACCATCTCTAATCCTGCAGATATATTCACGCTCGAAGATCGGGATAGAACATTTTCAACACCAATGAGAGAACGCGAAGGCTGGGGTTCCAAGTCTGTTGAAAATCTTTTTGCCACCATTAATAGTCGGCGATCCGTCACCCTGGAACGATTTATCTATGCACTCGGAATTCGCCAGATCGGACAATCGACTGCACGTTTACTTGCACAGTCCTATGGCACATATGAGAATTGGTGCGATGCGATGGTAGATGCACAAAACAAAGAATCCGAAGCATATCAGGATCTTATAAACATCGAAGCTATAGGTGAATTAGTTGCTGCGGATCTAATCGCATTCTTTACCGAAGAGCATAACCGAAACGTCCTTAAGACACTATCTGACCAAGTAATTATTATATCAGCAGTACAGTCAGAAATTTTATCCTCGCCAATTTCTGGCAAAACCATCGTTTTCACTGGTACATTTGAGACCATGAGCCGTGGTGAAGCAAAAGCTCAAGCCCAGAATTTGGGCGCTAAAGTAGCAAGCTCAGTTTCTAAGAAAACTGACATTGTAGTCACTGGTCCTGGGGCCGGGTCGAAGCTGACAAAAGCTCGGGATTATGGCGTCAAAGTAATGACAGAGGCTCAATATATTGATTTTATAAAATCGTAACTATTGTTCTATTCGCGCTGTTCCGCTGCGCATTAATGTAATTATTCAGTACCAAACTGATCCAGTAATCAATTTAAAACGTATTTATGACGTGTGGGTTCTTTGTGCGTGAACACCCATGATCTACGCATATGCTTGGTTGTTATCGACTCGGTGAAACTACTGACTGACAACATAACCTATGGGTTTCTTTAATTGTTCTGGAGATTATTATGCGAACGAATTTTCTAAGCTGCGCTGCTGGCACCGCAATTATTATAACTCTTGCGCTCTCATCAGCTTGGGCAGAGACATTATCATCTGACTCACAGATGGGGGAAATTCTGGACAATCCAAGCGCAAAATCTGTGCTTGATAAGCATGTCCCTGGTTTGGCTGACAACCCGCAAATGGGACAAGCTCGAGGTATGAGTTTGCGCAGCCTTCAAATGTTTGTTCCTGCATTGACAAATGAAGTCCTAGAGAAAATCGATAAGGACCTAGAAGCAAGCTCGCAAGATAATTAAAAATTGACCTAAATTACTACAGGGCTATACCACGTACTGCAGGCTAGAATACGAGGGGTGTTGCGTCTTAACCAAAATTATACCACTGGTGTACGAGGAGCTGAGTCTTTTAATGCTACGGGTAGTTTTTCAGATAATTCAATTAACTGACTGCGGCTTACCTCAAAGCCAAGCCACCCCGTTGCTGTTCTGAACGCGAATATCATAGAATTTTTGGCGTTACTATCCTCCAAGACAGTCCACTCCATAGCCACGGTGCGAGCCATGTGCTTAATGTCATGGCCCTGGCCATTCTGTTTACTCTGTATTTGGGCAGCAATAGTGTGAGCGGTAGTCGCTAAATTTTGTAATTGGCCTACATTCAGATTACTTGAAAGAATGTCACTACCTTCCTCTACGACAAGCCGTGCATGATCAGAGTCTCGGTCCAAATGTAATCTCACCGCCGGTTTAGCTGGCATAGCCCCCCCTTTTCTATCAAGAAGTAATTTAATCGGTTATTTTTTATCCATCAAAGCCGCAATCATATTATTCTCATCCATAATACGTATGGGTTCTCCGCGGGCGAAAGCAACCACATTTTCGACTGCCTCACCAAAAAATACGCTGTACTGTTCATCCGTAATATATCCAGTATGGGGTGTGATAACTACGTTATGCAGCCTGCGAAAGGCATGGTCCTTAGGTAGAGGTTCAATTTCAAAAACATCCAGCCCTGCTCCTGCTATTGATTCAGTCTCGAGCGCATGGATTAAAGATTCTTCACATACCAATGGCCCACGCGATGTATTGATTAGGTAAGCTGATGCCTTCATCAACGCCAGTTCGGCAGCCCCTATCAGTCCACGAGTAGATTCAGCTAACACCATATGAATAGATACAAAATCAGAAATACGCAGTAAGTCACTTAACTCTATGAGGGTTGTACCCGCTGCATCTGCCCTATTCATCGTTAAATTGGGACTCCAGGCTACCGTATTCATATTGAACGCTTTCGCATACTTAACCATCTGGCAACCAATATGCCCGAGACCAATAAGTCCTAGGGTCTTACCGGCCAAGGATATGCCCGGTTTCGTCTGCCACCCACCAGCTCGAATATGGGCGTGGTCCCAAGCGATACGGCGGCTGAGAGACAACAAGAGGCCCCAGGTCAATTCTGGCGCCGCACCAGGCACTCCACCTGTGTACGAAACAGTCACCCCTTGTTCCTTCGCTGCTTCGAGGTCTATTAACCAGTTTACTGCGCCTGTTGTCACAAGCAGCTTTAAATTAGGCAATTGCTCTAAAAGAGACCGACTAAAGGGTGTCCGGTCACGTTCAGATACAATTACATGGTAAGGTGCCAAGCGAGCTACAGCCTCTCCTTCACTCGAAATATTATCGGTGTAAAAATCAACCTTTGCGAAGCTATCCAGAACTGACCAATCAGCGACTGTCTGGAAAATTCTCATGTAGTCATTAATAACTGCAACGCGTAGCAATGCTTTCTCCCCAAAATACCTAACCGATAATTCATAGTAGGGTAGTCAGTTACCTCAGATAATCGCTCACCAGATTTTCCGACGTCTCCCAGAGCCTTTGCGCCAGGGCATCATTCCGGCCTAAAGCACTAGGATTCGCCATGTTGCAATTACTAAAATACTGGCCACTAATTTGAACCAACTTAGGACTAGTTGCTAAATAGCAAGTCGTTGCTGCACCAACAGAAAGTGACTTCATGAATGGTCGTGCTAGAAGTTTTAACGGTCCGTTCAAGAATGTTGGAAGATTATGAAATATATTGGTGCGAACAAATCCTGGATGTAGCGCATTAGCTGTCGCCTCAGTGCCTGACAAATGCTGTGCAAGTTTGCGAGCTGTTAAAATATTAGCCAACTTTGATTGGCCATAAAACTTAAGTGCACTATATCCGTTTCCTCCTGAAAGGTTACTAAAATCAATCCCACCCATCGGAGTGTTTTTATGAGCATCTGAGGCTACAATAATTACTCGGCCTTGGGGTGAAAGCTTAACTTGGTCAAGCAACTGATTTATCAAAATAAAATGGCTAAGGTGGTTAACGGCAAATTGCTTTTCGATACCTTTGATAATCTCTAGTTTGGGTCGGCCAAGTATCCCAGCGTTACATATTAATGTATCTATTGGCATGTTCATCGCGCGAACCTTTTCCGCTAGATCCACAACAGCACCAAAATCCTCCAACTCACACCCAATGGGCGTCACATACCCTTCCATATTAGAATCAGAAACAGACCGCCAAGCCATATCAGCTTTTTTTTGCGTCCGACCTACACCGATTACATGACCGCCGCACTTGGCTAAAGTCTTCATCGTTTCCAGCCCAATTCCTGACGTGCAGCCGGTCAGCAGTATGGTTTTACCGCGCAAATCAAGGCCAGCCGTGACATCTTCGGCTGTAGAACGACGCCCGAAACCGCTATATGGTGCTTCTACTGACTTATGTGCCATACGGCTCCCCTAATTTTAATATTTTATATAGCGCAGTGTAGCAAGACCGGCTCGACTTGGTACACTCAATCCCTAAATACTCAAGGAGGAATTTATGGCTAGAGATATGTTAGGAGAGTTTCAGGGAAACATAGCAGTGGTCACCGGTGGTGCCAGCGGTATTGGAGAGGGCTGCGCCAGGCGTTTAGCCGAAGGTGGTGCTACTGTGATTATTGCCGATATAAACATCGCAAAAGCTAAAAAAGTAGCTTCCTCTATTAATGGCCACGCCATAGAGATCGATGTGGCCGACGAGTCTGCTGTAGAGCAATTTGCCGATGCGTGTGAGTCGGATATTGGCCCAGTCTCTAGTGTTATAACCAGTGCAGGTGTCCTACAGCCCCCCCTGCCGCCTGACGATCTTTCCATGGAGATCTGGGACAGAGTAATGAATATTGACTTTCGGGGCACATATCTCACCTGCCGCGCCTTCGGCCCTCGGATGGCCAAACGGGGTCATGGTAGCATTGTCACTATTGCGTCTGTCACCGCATCTTTATCAGTTCCCTTACATTCCTACTCACCCGCCAAATCCGCAGTGGTTTCTCTAACGCGCACACTTGCTGCCGAATGGGGACGCTCAGGTGTACGCATTAATGCTATCTCACCTGGCGCTACATGGACCGCNGCCCTTGAGGAGGCAGTCTCTAANGGCGAGCGCAATGTCAAAGGACTTGAGGAAGTCTCGTGCATGGGCCGTCTTTTAACCACCGCGGAGATTGGCAATGCCGCGGCATTTCTATGTTCAGATCAGTCCTCGGGTATTACGGGAATTGACCTTGTAGTCGATGCCGGTTGGATTGCCAGCGGAGCATGGCATGCATATAGCGGAGTACGTCCGCCACAGCCTAGGGACAAATAGCTATGATTCAATTTTCAGTGGAATTAAGCGTAGCTAACTTGGATACGCGTATATATGGATAATATCGTACCTTCACCTGATCTTATCTACCCCCTCAAAGACAAACCCGAAATTGGCGACGGGTCTGCAGTTGAGATCTCGCCCGGCTTGCTTTGGCTTCGAATGCCTCTGTTTTCAGCTTTACCTGCCATCAACGTATGGGCGGTAGCAGATGGTGCAGGCTGGACAGTCGTCGACACTGGCCTGCGATCTACCGAAACCACTACGGCATGGCGCGCAGCATTCAAAGGCGCATTACAAAATAAGCCTATTACCCGCGTTATCGCCACACACATGCATCCCGATCATTGTGGCATGGCAGGATGGCTTGTGAATCGGTTCAATNCCCGCCTTTGGATGAGCCGTTTGGAATACCTANCCTGCCGACTCATGGCAGCCGATACTGGCCACGAAGCTCCCGCAGATGGTGTGCGATTTTATAAAGCCGCTGGCTGGGATGATGAGTCTATTGAGACCTATAAGGCGCGCTTTGGCAGCTTTGGCGAATCTATATACGCAATGCCGGCATCATTTAGACGTATACGGCACGGAGATGTTTTTCCGATCGGAAAACATGACTGGCATGTTGTCGTCGGCACTGGCCATTCGCCCGAGCACGCTTGCCTCTACTGCCCAGATCTNAAGGTTTTCATATCCGGCGATCAGGTTCTACCACGCATCTCCTCCAACGTATCAGTCTTTCCAACTGAGCCCGATGCCAACCCACTTGGTGACTGGCTAACCTCGCTCGACCATATAAAGAAAGATATTCCTAACGATGTGTTGGTCCTACCGGCCCATAATTATCCATTCCATGGNCTCCACGCACGCCTTGTACAGCTCATTGANGGGCACGTAGATGACTNAAACAAACTGCATGACCTTGTCTCCGAACCAAAAAGAACTATAGATGTCTTCAGTGCACTCTTTCGGAGACCAATTACCGGCAACCTTTTGAGCATGGCCACCGGCGAAGCAGTGGCCCACCTTAACCATCTTAGGGCTACAGGGCGCGTGACGTGTCAGAAAGACACTAAGGGAGTCAACTGGTGGAGTGCAGCTTAAAAAGCCGCCAGACTACTTCAATGAATAGAACAAAACTCATTAATAAAGTGCACTGGAATAACTAAGTGCCAAAAACTACCGAACATAGGTTTCTAATTACCCTACTCGTGGCACTATGCATTAGCATAGCTCCTATAATTTATTCTTGGCCCAGGGCCTCAATCGCAGAGAAGTCGTCATATGCTCAAAGTAATGAAGTTTCAGCAGCTCTTCATCTTTTACGACCATTAGCCGAAAACGGAGATGCAGAAGCCCAATATCGTATTGGCCAGCTCTACGAAGAAGCGCTAGAAGTCGCCAATAGCGGCACCAACGCATTAGANTGGTATAAGCAGTCTGCAGAGCAAGGACATGCACATGCCCAATTTAGCTTGGGCCGGTTATTCGTTGTAGGNCATGATATTTCTCAAGATTATGTGCANGCATACAAGTGGTTCATNCTNTCAGAATCTNGNNTTCCTGAATCTGACACCAGGGCCCGTGCACANGCANCCAANGCTCGTNAGACTATTTCTCCAATGATGACCCCCGCACAAATATCNAAGGCCAAAAAGCTCGCAGCTAGTTGGGNGCCAAATTAAAAAGTACNNCCATGCGNTCTATTCTTCTANGGCGACACTTTGCGCNAGCTGCTTACGAAAAGTCCGATCTCGCCTCAAATGCCATTCACGACTCATAGCTTCGCTGCGGGTCATATATCTCTCTGCATACAAAAGGGTCCATGCCCGTCCACGTGTGGACCTCGCACCAGACCCTGAATTGTGACGGGACAATCGACGATCAAGATCGTTTGTCCATCCCACATATGTACGATATCCATGCTTATTCTGGCTTCCAAGGATATATACAAAAGCTTTCACGGTCTTTACTTACCAAATACCTACTTATGGACTCACAAATTCTCTCAACCAAGATTGCGCGCAATAAACATAAATGCTCTACTCTGCTTCGTGAAAATTGACCAGCCTGCAACACCTTTCCCAGCCTCAACTGTTGTTCTGATGCGCGACAGCCCAGACTGTGGTCTAGAAGTCTTCATGGTCGAGCGCCACCACAAAATGGGATTTGCCGCTGCTGCTCGCGTTTTCCCAGGGGGGCGCGTAGATGATGCGGATGCTTCTTTAGCCGACGGTGCAGGTAATTCGTTTCAGGTTGCTGCGATTCGCGAGACTTTCGAGGAAAGTGGGATACTTTTAGCCCGAGCGAAAGAGAGCGGTAACCTTGTTACCCCGGAACACCTAGCTTCTCTTCAAGGATTTCGTTCAGAGATAAATGCCGGCAAGATAAAATTTTCTGACTTACTCAATAGTGAAAAACTTACATTAGCTATCGACTTGCTT
>PASS01000044.1 GCA_002712165.1 Fidelibacterota bacterium | reverse complement strand
CGGGTAGGTCGCTTGAGGCGGGTGGCAACACTCGTCCCAGAGGAATGGCCATCTATCGATGGAAACATCGAGGACAGAACCCGGCTTACAG
Source organism: Fidelibacterota bacterium (assembly GCA_002712165.1). GTDB lineage: Bacteria > Pseudomonadota > Alphaproteobacteria > Rhodospirillales > Rhodospirillaceae > UBA11612. The sequence continues at coordinate 63,671 of PASS01000044.1, read as the reverse complement.
GCCATCTGGCGCACTTTTTCCTAGTATCCTGAATTCTGACGTCACAGGCTTTGCCATATAAGCAACTGGGTATCGCCACCATTTTGCCATTTCAAATCTATACTAGTCAGCTTCTGTCCAAAATTGACTTAGTAAGAAATATTATTTCTCTGATTACATTCTGGCCCTAAATTAAAAAGAACAAAAAAAGAACACACACAGGTACTTAGAGGCTTATCCCATTGACACCCATAAATTCCCATGAGATACCATTTAAGTCCAAGTTCGCGGCTCTGCGAGACCCGTACTTTTTAGGGAAAAAGCAGATTTGCCGAGGGCCCGGATGCAAAGGAACGGGCTAGAGGGTGCTCGGATATGAAAGCGTTCTTTGGGACGTTCACTAATAAGATTGATTCTAAGGGCCGTGTTTCAGTGCCAGCGTCTTTTCGTGGGGTTATTGCAGGACGCGGACTTACAAGCGTTGCCTTGCATCCAGCTCTTTTTGAAAGCTGCTTGGAAGGCGCCGGGTTCGATCGTTTTGAAAACCTATTATCCGGCTTTACTGACAGTTTTGTGCACCCAGTAAGAGACGAAGCAGCAGAGCTTATAATGGAAGAGTTGCGTGAACTTCCTTTGGATGGTGACGGCCGCATTGTTCTTCCGGATGAATTCATCGCCAAAGCGCGCCTAAAAAATCAAGCTACGTTTGTTGGCCGTGGATGGAAGTTTCAACTTTGGGAACCATCCTCGCTTGCTGTTGTGAAGCAAGCCAAGATCCGGCGCATAGCGGCAAGCCTAGAGTCAAAAGAAAGTGATAAACCATGAATGCGGCCGAAGCGACAGCTCTACGGTCAGATCACATTCCCGTTCTTCTTAATGAAGTCTCCAAGGCGCTCGCGCCAAAAAAAGGTGGTAGATATGTGGACGGAACGTTTGGTGCTGGTGGTTACACAATTGCTCTGCTGGAAGCTGCTGAATGCATGGTTTGGGCCATCGATCGTGACCCAGCGACTCTCGCCAAGGGTGAGGTAATCGCCAAACTATTTCCGGAACGCTTGCACCTTGTTAAGGGACGGTTCGGAGACATGGTTAAGCTTTTGTCCGAACAGGGGGTCATGTCTGTGGATGGTATCGCTCTCGACCTCGGCATCAGCTCAATGCAAATCGAAGACCGTAGCCGCGGGTTCTCGTTTTTACGCGATGGCCCCTTAGATATGCGCATGGAGCGAAGCGGCAGAAGTGCTGCGGACGTAGTCAATACTATGTCCGAAAAAGATTTAGCCAACATTATCTTAACCTATGGTGAGGAGCGTCACGCGCGCCGCGTTGCTCGCGCTATTGTTGGCGCACGCCAGGAACGCCCGTTTTCACGTACATTACGTCTTGCCGATGTTATTCGAGCTGAGGTGCGCCGCTCCCACGACGGGATTGATCCAGCGACTCGTACTTTCCAGGCCCTTCGTATTCTCGTGAACGATGAACTTGGCGAACTCGAGCGAGGATTGCAGAATGCTGAGCATCTATTAAGTCCAGGTGGTGTTCTTGCTGTCGTCTCATTCCATTCTCTTGAAGACCGCATCGTCAAGAAGTTTATAAAAACTCGTTCAGGGATGGCATCTAAGCCGTCACGGCATGCACCCGCTAGCGTAACTCCCAATCAGGATATAGCCACTTTTTCTGCATTGTCCCGGCGTCCAATTACACCGCGCGATAAAGAAAAAGCAAAAAACCCACGCGCTCGTTCTGCGCGCCTTCGAATTGCTGAACGTACTAGCGCTCCATCCCTAATAACTCTGGGGGGAGGGTTAGCATGAAGATTTCCACACTAATGTGGTTAGTGCTCATAATCACTGTCGGTGTATCTATGTTCCTCCTTAAGTACAAAGTACAAGCATTAGAAGAAGAGCTTGTCTTCAAGCAGGTACAGATCGCAAAAGATAGAGATGCTGTGAGGGTGCTGGAAGCTGAGTGGGCTTATTTAAATGATCCAGAACGATTGCAACGTCTTTCAGCGGAGTATCTCGGCTTTGTTTCACCAAAGTCAGATCAAATAAAAACAATATCTGCCTTACCATTTCGAGAGGGCATGGTGCCTCTACCGAAAATTTCCCGAGAGGATACTGCTTCTAAAGAACGTTCTTCCCAGCACGGCCACATTCAAGAGATTACCACTGCCCCACAAAGCTTAGGAGGAAGCGCAACAACATTTCTAGGTGTCGATGCGGTATTTTTCACTCGTATTCAGCGTTACCTAATGCCGGCTGGCACTGAGGAAACTTATATCCCTGAAAGTGTTCCATGATAAGAGTTGTTCGCCCCTCCAGTCGAAAGCCGTTCTTGTATCCTGGAGAAGAGGTGAAACCTCAACGTGAGCTCAAAGTCCGTATACAGGGGACTTCTGCCTGTGCAGTTGAAACAGGTCGCATGCGTCTAATTGTCACCTCTAGTTTGTTCGGCTTGGCATTCATAATGATCGGCGTGCGCTTATTGGATCTCATGGTGCTTGATGCGGGCTCTAATCAAACCGTGGCGGGTACCGTCTCCGTGGACGCCCCACCTCCGTTTAACCGTGCTAATATTGTTGACCGAAATGGTGTGGTAATTGCCACAAATGTACCTACGGTTAACCTCTACGCCGACTCTAAACTAATATTAAGTGCCAAAGAGGCCGCTGACAAACTCATCGCGATCTTACCCGACCTTGTCTACGGCGATGTAATGAAACGGCTAAGCTCAGGTCAACGTTTTATCTACCTGCGCCGAAATTTAACTCCAACCGAGCAAATGGCAGTTAATCGTCTTGGTATTCCAGGCGTATACTTTGAGGACTCAGAAAGTCGTGTGTACCCTCAAGGGGCACTATTTGCTCATGTGCTAGGTAATACAGATCCTGACAATCACGGCATCGCGGGTGTTGAGCGCACGTTTGATGATGTTCTCAAAAGTAGTCGTAACCCCATAGCCCTTTCTTTAGATGCCAGAGTGCAACATGCTACTCGGGAAGCTCTTGCTGCTGGAGTATCCAAATTCAATGCTAAATCTGGTAGCGGCGTCGTTATGGATGTGAGTAATGGCGAAATTCTTGCTCTGGTATCTCTACCAGACTACGACCCCAAATCTATGGGACAAGCGGCGCCTGATACTCGATTTAACCGCGCCACTCTCGGACTCTACGAAATGGGTTCGACATTCAAATTATTTACAGCCGCCACAGCCCTTGAAACTGGATCAGCTCGCTTGGATTCTTTTTACGATGCTCGCGAGCCTATCACAGTAGGTCGCTACATTATCAATGACTTTCGTGGCAAGAAGCGCTGGCTTTCGGTCCCAGAAATATTGATTCACTCTTCAAATATTGGTGCTGCAAAAATTGCTCTTGAATATGGCGCAGAGATTCAGCAAGAGTTTCTTACTAAGTTCGGTTTGATGTCACCACTGAATTTAGAATTACCTGAGGTCGGAAGTCCAAACTTCGCTGCAGTCTGGCGCAAATCTAATACAATGAATGCTGCGTTTGGTTATGGTATTTCTGTAACACCGGTACATGTGGCTTCTGCCGTAAGCGCTCTCGTCAATGGAGGCACATTTTACCCACCTACTATTGTCCGAAGGACCAAAAAAACTGAAATCCCAGGTCGCCGCGTCGTTTCTGAAGATACATCTACAACCATGCGTGCTCTCATGCGCCTTATTGTTTTGGAAGGTTCAAAAAAGGCTGACGTCAAAGGGTATTTTGTCGGAGGCAAGACAGGCTCTGCTGAAAAAGTTTCCTCAGAAGGAGTTTACAGTCAGTCAGCCCGACGCACTTCATTTGTAGCAGCTTTCCCGATAGATAGGCCTCGATACGCCGTTATGGTCATGCTCGATGAGCCTCAAGGTATTAAAGAGACATTTAATTTTACTACTGCTGGTTGGAACGCTGCCCCTACAGCTAGCAACATCATTGAGAGTATCGCGCCGCTATTGGGGATTTACCCCTTTGATCATTCTGATGATTTCCAACCCTTGAGTACTCTGGTGCATATCTACGGTGGTGGGAAACATCCAGACACACAGAATAGACATACAAATTTGACCATGCGGGGTGAGGCCCCAAACTTCAAGGCAGCAGATTTTGATCTACCACCTCAAACAGCCTTTCTTGATCGGGGCGCCAATGATTCAAGCGATTCGATTGATGCGCTGGAAAAAAAGGGCGTTGGGGGCAGCGGTGTATCTCAGTGAATTACTTGAGGAAACGGGAATGAACCATCAGCCGCTGAAAGATTTAGATATCACAGGTCTCACAGCAGATTCGCGTGACGTGAGGCCCGGGTTTTTATTCGCCGCGCTGCCGGGCACTGACCTTGATGGACGTAGGTACATAGGTGAAGCGGTGGAACGCGGCGCTTCGGCTGTCCTTGCCCCTACTGGAACATACCTAAATGATGGACCCTCTAATCAGGCTAATGCACCCATTCGCCTGATTACCGACAGCAATCCTCGTCGGCGCTTTGCACTTATAGCATCGCGTTTTTTTAATTCACAACCGGATATTATTGCGGCGGTCACCGGTACTAATGGCAAGACATCTGTCGCACAGTTAACTCAACAGCTATGGACAACTCTTGGGCACAAAGCTGGTTACATGGGTACTCTTGGTGCTGCAACACCGGATATGAAAATTGAAGGTAGTTTAACTACGCCTGACCCCGTTCGCTTACACGGCATGCTGGCAAGTATGGCTGATGCTGGCGTTACTCATTTAGCCATGGAAGCATCAAGTCATGGATTGCATCAATTCCGTATAGATGGAGTCCGTTTAGCTATCGCTGGGTTTACAAATCTCTCTCGTGATCACCTCGATTACCACGGCTCAATGGCATCTTATCTCGCCGCTAAAATGCGCTTATTTTCAGACGTAATGATGGTAGGCGGTGTTGCCGTGTTGAATGCTGATAGCCCAGAGTTTTCTGCCTTTGACGCAGCATGCAAAATACGTGGCCACAAAGTACTCAGCTACGGACGCAAGGGCTCAGCTATTCAGCAGGTAGGTATTGGCAGCAAGGTCGATGGACAGGTTCTCGACCTTATAGTACTTGGCAAATCTCAACGTGCATGGCTACCTCTCGTCGGACCTTTTCAGGCTAGCAACGCGCTTTGCGCTCTTGGTTTTGTTCTTGCAGGCGGTGCTGATCCCGTACAGGCCGTGGAGGCGCTCGAGAGCCTTAAAGGCATTCCAGGTCGGCTAGAACGTATTGGTGTGCATGCAAGTGGTGCGCCTGTCTATTTGGATTACGCACATACACCCGATGCCATTGAAACTGTACTCCATGCTTTGCGTCCACATACTTCAGGTAAATTATCTGTTGTTTTCGGATGTGGTGGCGACCGTGACAAAGGTAAGCGCCGCATAATGGGTAATAAAGTGGCAGCTTTAGCCGATATAGCATACGTGACCGACGATAATCCACGTAATGAGAACCCTGAAATCATACGTGCCGAAATTTTGCAGGGTTGTCCCGGTGCTATTGAAATTGCCGACCGAACGGATGCTATCTCTACTGCGATTCAGGGTTTGGAAACTGGAGATACTCTTTTACTCGCTGGCAAAGGTCATGAAGCCGGCCAAGTCGTCGGCACGAATATCATTCCTTTCAGTGATGCTGAAGTTGCTCGCCAATTACTCGATCAGGGTGAGCCGCGCTCATGACGATATTATGGACATCACTTGACGTCGTAAGCGCTACCGGAGGCTCGGGCTCTGGCCTCTGGAATGCGACAGGCGTATCTATCGACAGTAGGACTTTACAAAAAGGTGATTTGTTTATTGCCCTGAAGGGTCCGAATTTCGACGGACATCAATTCGCCACAGAAGCTCTGGAAAAAGGGGCTGCTGCCGCGCTTATACAACACGAAATCAAAGGCTCCCACGGATACCACGATAGGCTAGTAATGGTTAAGGATACGTTTGCAGCCCTTCAAAATTTAGGTGAAGCTGCACGCGTGCGTACACAAGCTCGTATTGTCGCAGTCACCGGCAGTGTTGGCAAAACTGGAACAAAGGAAGCGCTGAAGCTAAGCCTCTCAGTGCAAGGAGCAACGTACGCAAGTGAAGGTAATCTCAACAATCACTGGGGTGTACCCCTGAGTCTATCGCGCATGCCAGCAGATACAAAGTTTGGTGTCTTTGAACTCGGCATGAATCACGCTGGTGAAATAGCACCTCTTTCAAAGCTTGTGCGTCCACACATAGCAATCATCACAAATGTCGAAGCGGCACACCTGGAATTTTTTGCATCAGTCGCTGAAATAGCTGATGAGAAGGCAGCAATTATGGCCGGCTTAGAGCCAGACGGTACTGTTCTCTTGCCACGTGATAATCCACTTTACGAACGACTTGCAAATACAGTCGAAGACTATAAATGTAGGCATACTATTAGTTTCGGTGCTGGTGGAGATTCTACAGCTCGACTAGTTGCTTGGTCATTGACTCCTGATGGAACACAAGTTGCTGCAGAGTTTGGTGGGCAGCGCATAACCTACGATATGATCGTAAGTGGGCGTCACTGGGCGCTAAATAGTATTGTCGCTTTAGCTGCTGTTGATGCCCTGGATGCTGATCTACATCTCGGCGCTGCGGCTCTAGCTAAATTATCTGCTCCGGTTGGTCGTGGCGCGCGCGTGCGCATTCCAGTCTCGGGCGGATCACTTCTTCTGATTGATGAAAGCTATAATGCTAGTCCAGCAGCTGTGCGCGTTCTAGCCGAAACCCTTGCTCAAATGCACCAGCCAGTGGGCGGGGCTAGCGGGAGAATTATTATGGCCTTGGGCGATATGTTGGAGCTTGGTTCCTCGGCAGCAGCACTGCATGCCGATCTTGCCTCTAGTCTCCAAGCAGCCTCTATTGATCTGGTTTATACAGCAGGTTCTCTAATGAAAAGCTTGCATAATGCTTTACCGCAACACATGCGCGGCATTCATGCATCCGATTCAAAGACGCTTGCACCCATATTAATCAAAGCTATGCAAGCGGGCGATGTGATTGCGATCAAGGGGTCACATGGCAGCCGCATGGGGATCGTGGTGAATGCGATCAAAGCACACAGCATTGACCAAACCAAACCGGAACAACTCGTCACAAGCGGGCAATAGGGAACCGTATACAATGTTCTATTTTCTGTCCGAATTTTCTGACCAAATTGCCGTTCTAAACGTTTTTCGATATCTTACATTTCGTGCAGGTGGCGCCGTAGTCACGTCGCTAGTAGTCGCCTTTTTATTTGGTCCCGCAATCATTCGCTGGTTGCGTACCAAGCAAAAAAACGGACAGCCTATTCGTAACGATGGGCCACAGGGCCATTTGGTGACCAAGCAAGGTACTCCGACTATGGGTGGTGTGATGATGTTGCTGGGCATAGCGCTAGCGACGTTACTGTGGGCAGACTTATCTAATCGTTACATCTGGATCGCACTATTTGTCACTTTGAGTTACGGTGCTATTGGATTCTTAGACGATTATCTAAAAGTCACGCGTCGGTCATCGGGTGGGCTGAAGGGTCGGACTAAGCTCCTTGCAGAAATCTCAGTCGCAGCTGTGGCAGCATACTTTGTCGTTTTGGCTGGCACCCCCGATATGGCCGGCAAACTAGCTCTACCATTCTTCAAGAACGTTCTCATTGATCTCGGCGTACTCTACATTCCTTTCGTGGTTTTCGTAATGGTGGGGTCCGGGAATGCAGTCAACCTCACCGATGGATTGGATGGTCTAGCTATCGTACCAGTAATGATAGCAGCGAGCGTATTCACCATAATAGCCTACCTTATTGGTAATGTGGTTTTTGCCAACTACCTGCAAGTTCACTACGTTCCAGGCGCTGGTGAGCTAGCCATATTCTGCGGATCTGTTGTCGGGGCTGCGCTCGGTTTCCTGTGGTTTAATGCGCCGCCCGCTATGGTCTTCATGGGTGATACAGGATCACTTGCTATGGGCGGGGCGCTTGGAGCAGTAGCTGTTGTGACCAAGCACGAAATTGTCCTTGGTATAGTTGGCGGACTTTTCGTACTTGAGACCGTATCTGTCATCGTTCAAGTCGCGTCCTTCAAACTCACCGGACGCCGTATCTTTAAAATGGCCCCACTGCATCATCACTTTGAGGAAAAGGGGTGGGCTGAGTCGACCATTGTCATTCGCTTTTGGATTATCGCCATCATCCTTGCCATTGCTGGGTTGGCGACTTTGAAATTGAGGTAACGGACGTGATGATTCCTACACGCCACTACGCAGGCGAACGTGTCGTTGTGATGGGGCTGGGCAAATCTGGCCTCTCTGCCGCAGAGTCCTTGCGAGCAAGCGGTGCTGACGTGCGCGTTTGGGACGACCATCCAGCACAGTTAGCTAAAGTCATCACAAATGGATTTACTGCGTTTGATGGGACACGTCCAGATTTTAGTGGTATTCGCGCCCTTGTATGGAGTCCCGGAGTACCGCACACTTTTCCAAAACCTCATCCCATAGCCGAGCGCGCTCGCGCTGCAAATGTTTCTCTGTCCTGCGATGTTGATTTGCTATTAGAATCGCAACCAAATGCTGAAGTGGTAGGCATAACAGGAACTAATGGGAAATCCACCACAACAGAGCTAATCGCAAATCTCTTCCGGTGCGCTGGACGCAAGGTAGCTGTAGGTGGAAACCTTGGTACTCCAGCACTGCATTTAGAACCTCTGGGTCTTGGCGGCACCTACGTACTGGAACTCTCATCCTATCAACTAGAACTAGTGCCGCATCTTTCCTGTGCGACGGCCGTGTTACTTAATATCTCGCCGGACCATCTCGATCGTCACGGTGGCATGGAAGGCTATATCGCAGCCAAGCGGCGCATATTCGAAAGTCAACGCTCTCCGCGAACAGCCATCATCAGCATAGACGATGACATTTCTGCTACTCTATGCACGGAACTTATCGCTGACGGCGTGCATAATGTCATTCCCATCTCTGGTAGGCAGTCCATTTCTGGAGGGGTTTATGTGGAAAAAGGTCTCCTAATAGATTCCACTAGTAGCCAGCCCATCACGCTAATGGATTTGAAGACCGCACCCACACTATCCGGTATACACAATTGGCAGAATGCAGCTGCTGCAACAGCAGTAGCTCTTTCGCACGGAATAACCACTGATGTTATAGTATCTGGCATTTGTAAATTTCCTGGCCTCAAGCACCGCCAGGAATTAGTCGCAACAGTAGGTAATACAGTTTTCATAAATGATAGCAAGGCTACCAATGTTGTTGCCGCCGAAAAAGCTTTGCTATGTTATGAAAATATTTACTGGATTGCCGGCGGTCGAGCTAAAGACAGCAGTATAGATTCATTAAATCCGGTTTTTCCGCGTATTCGCCAAGCCTTTCTAGTAGGTGAGTCTGCAGCAAAATTCACCGATCATCTTGAAGACCATGTGCCTTATACTCTTTACGAAGATTTAAAGGCGGCCGTTAAGGCAGCCGGCCAGGCTGCACTAAGCGACAAAAACCCAGCTACAGTGTTGCTATCTCCGGCATGCGCCTCTTTTGATATGTTTGAAAATTTTGAGAAACGTGGCGATTGTTTCCGTAACGAAGTTCTGAGCCTCTGGCCACCTGAGAAGGTGCAGTCATGAAGGGGAGAACATTGACTCGTCTGGATACAAGCACAGTTGGCAGGTGGTGGTGGACTGTCGATAAATGGATTTTAGCTACCGTAGGCGCCCTATTGGCTACTGGATTATTACTAACTCTCGCAGCTGGGCCTCCTGCAGCCGAACGTATTGGAGTCGATGCATTCCACTTTGTGCGTAAACAAGCACTTTTCATGCCTATAGTTATACTGGTTATATTTGCCGTCTCGCTATTATCTGCCGTGTGGGTCCGCCGATTAGCCGTGTTTGGATTTACGATCATGATTATTCTGATGATCGCAACTCTTCTCTTTGGTCAAGATATTAATGGTGCGCGACGTTGGGTTGATCTTGGTCCGCTTCCATCTATTCAGCCTTCAGAGTTCGTCAAACCGTGTTTTGCTGTAGTCACGGCTTGGATGTTTGCTGAGCAGCGCCTGCGCGAAGATTTTCCAGGCAATTTTATTGCTGTGTTTTTTTTACTCTTCACTGCCGCACTACTTCTGAGCCAACCGGATGTAGGTATGACTCTTGTGATAACGGCTGTGTGGTGCGCCCAGTTTTTTATCGCGGGGCTTCCTATCATTTGGGTGACTTTATTTGCTTTAAGCGGTCTTGGCGCAATAGCTGGCTCTTACTTCATGTTTCCCCATGTGGCTATTCGTGTGAATAGTTTTCTCGACCCATCCACTGGAGATACCTATCAAGTGACGCAGTCTATGCGAGCTTTCCAACAAGGAGGTTGGTTTGGACGTGGGCCAGGTGAAGGNCGTGTCAAAGAAGCNCTGCCNGATGCGCATACAGATTTTATTTTCGCCGTAGCTGGTGAAGAATTTGGNATTTTTCTCTGTTTGCTTGTGGTCGCTCTATTNGCCTTTCTTGTTATTCGTGCACTTATGAAAGTCACGCGTGAGGAAAATTTATTTGTTCTACTAGCTGTCGGCGGCCTTGCCATTCAATTTGGCCTACAAGCTATAATCAACATGGCTTCTAGTCTTAACATGATGCCTACGAAGGGAATGACACTCCCTTTTATATCTTATGGTGGTTCTTCGCTACTCGCCCTTGGAGTTGGAATGGGAATGATGCTCGCCCTTACGCGCCGCCGTCGAGATATGGGAGGGCTTAGCTTATGACAGCTAAGGGCAATAGCTCACAAAACATTATCATACTTACAGCAGGTGGTACAGGTGGACACATGTTCCCGGCCGACGCGCTGGCAAAAGAGCTCATCGCTCAAGGCTACCGACCAGTGCTTATAAGTGATATGCGCGGTAGTATTTATAGCGGAACGCTCGCCGGAATCGAAAGCTATACTGTTAAAGCTAAAGGCTTAGCAGGGCGCAGTATAGCCGGCCGTCTACAAGGCCTCTTTGCCCTCATTATTGGGTTTTTCCAGGCACGCAAACTACTTGCGNCTTTAAAGCCTGCCGCTGTAGTTGGGTTTGGTGGTTATGCTTCTTTTCCTGCAGTTTCTGCGGCCCTAAGCTTGGGTATACCCACAGTTATTCACGAACAAAACGCTGTACTTGGCCGCGCCAACCGGCTTGTTGCTAAACACGTGAATCGAGTCTGTATTTCATTTGAACTGAACCGTCCCGCTCCAAAGAATACCTATCTGGAACTTACCGGCCTGCCTATTCGCACAACCATCGCTGATGTCCGCAACACTAAATATATACCACCAGCTACTGGGAAGCCTATCCGAATACTTATTTTAGGTGGTAGCCAGGGGGCCCGCATTTTCAGCGACGTAATACCAGAAGCTGTTCGACGTTTACCGGACAGTCTAAAACAACGCATTTCATTTTCACAGCAGTGCCGCCCAGAAGAACTGGATCGAACACATGCCGCATACGAGCAAGTTGGCGCACACGTTCAATTGCGCGTTTTCTTCGATAATGTCCCCGATCTTTTGCGTGAAACGCATTTACTTATTGCTCGTTCCGGTGCGTCAACGGTAGCAGAAGTCAGTGTGGCGGGTCGCCCCAGTGTGCTGATTCCTCTCCCTCATGCTACCGATGACCATCAAGCAGCTAACGCAAAGGCTTTGGAAGCCATTGGCGGATGCTGGCATATCCCGCAGTCTGCTGCATCGCCAGAAGCGCTTGCAAATCATCTTACAGAATTACTCACTAACCCGAAGGCTATGGCCCAAACTGCCGATGCCGCAGCAGNTTTTGCNATTCCGGATGCANCNAGACGNNTAGCCAGTGTTGTAACTGCTCTTATCCAGGACGAGGCCAGTTCGCAAAACACAAAACATCCCCTAGTGACACCACCACCTATTTCTGCGGAACCCATGAAACGAGGAGATATCTAATGCAATCTATGCCACTGGATATCGGAATTATTCATTTCGTCGGGATAGGCGGGATAGGTATGTCTGGCATTGCTGAGGTCATGCATAANCTAGGTTATCAGGTACAAGGTAGTGACATCGCTGAGAACGCTAACGTTACTCGTCTGCGTGAACTTGGCATAAAGATAAAAGTGGGGCATCGCGCAGAGAATCTGGGAGAAGCGCGAGTGGTTGTCACTTCCTCCGCCGTTAAAACTGATAACCCTGAAGTGATGGCTGCACGCAAGGCTATGCTTCCCGCTGTGCGACGCGCTGAAATGCTTGCCGAGCTAATGAGGCTAAAGTGGTCGGTNGCTGTNGGNGGNACTCATGGNAAAACAACAACNACNTCGCTTGTTGCNAGTATTCTGGATGCCGCCANGCTTGATCCTACNGTNATTAATGGTGGTATTATTAATGCCTANGGCACGAATGCTCGNCTTGGTGACGGCGATTGGATGGTTGTCGAAGCCGANGAGTCTGATGGCACTTTCGTGCGTTTACCGGCAACNATNGCNATAGTGACTAACATNGANCCTGAGCATCTGGANTTCTACGGNGATTTTTCAAAACTGAAANTTGCTTTCGGNCAATTTGTTGAGAGCATACCATTTTATGGTTTTGCCGTGCTCTGCATAGACCATCCTGAAGTCCAGTCACTTTTACCTCTGTTTACTGATCGTAAAATTGTCACTTACGGTTTGAGTCCGGCAGCACAGGTGCGCGGCCTCAACCTATTGCTTGATGAGTCAGGCGCACGGTTTGATGCAGTTGTTTCAGAACGTGTTACAGGTGGCCAACGTGTAATCTCGAATATTCATGTTCCCATGTTTGGCCAGCACAATGTATTAAATGCTTTAGCTGCAGTATCGGTTGCCGCTGAAATGGGCATACACGATGATATCATTCGAACAGGCCTGGCTCAGTTTGAAGGCGTGAAACGCCGTTTCTCTGTAGTCGGTAACGTCAATGGCATTACCATCATCGATGATTACGGTCACCATCCAGTAGAAATTGCAGCCGTCCTTAAGGCTGCAAGAACTGCAACAAAAGGCCGCGTGATCGCCGTGGTTCAACCGCACCGCTATACCCGCCTTCAAACTCTATTCGAAGATTTCTGTCAGTGTTTTAACGATGCTAATCACGTCATTGTTGCTGACGTATATCCCGCAGGTGAAGCTCCTATTAAAAATATTAATCGGGAAACTTTAGTTAATGGCTTGCACGATCACGGACACCCTGCCGTGACAGCTCTAATATCACCGAAACACCTTGCCGCTGTGATCCATGATATTGCCGAACCAGGAGACGTAGTCGTTTGTTTGGGTGCTGGAAACATAACCGCTTGGGCACAAGCCCTGCCTGTCGACCTTGCAGCAATCGGCAAGTCCGATAGAGTAAATAGACCAGGAAACGCTGCATGATGACAGAGCGTTGTATACAATCTTGTCTATTGGAGCGTTTGCCGCAAGTGCGCGGTGACTACGAACCTATGGCAGATCTAGGTCAGTTATCGTGGTTTCGAGTTGGGGGACCGGCAGAAGTACTTTTCACGCCCGCAGATCTAGACGATTTAAGTGTATTTCTTGAATCACTGTCAGAAGATATACCTTTAACCATCATTGGCCTTGGCTCAAACATGCTTGTTCGCGACGGTGGTGTGCCAGGACTAGTTATTCGTCTGGGTAAGTCATTCACTAACGTCACCACTAAAAGCCAGACCGTACGTTGCGGAGCAGGTATTGCTGATGCCAGCGTTGCCACCGCTGCACGTAATGCCTCAATCGCAGGGCTTGAGTTCTTGACAGGTATTCCTGGTACTATTGGTGGTGCTTTGCGCATGAACGCAGGTGCAAACGGTTATGAAATTAAAGACGTGTTTGTTAGTGCCACAGCGCTAGACGATAAGGGTGCTATTAGAGTTCTTTACCCCAATGATATGAAGTTTGAATATCGCCGCACCTCGGTCAATGAAAATTGGATTTTTGTAGAAGCAGAATTAAAGGGCAAGCCTGGAAATAAAGAAGCCATCACAGAGCGAATTCGGAAAATTCGCTCTGAACGTGAGGACAGTCAACCAACGCAGGCTCGGACCGGCGGCTCTACCTTCGCCAATCCAATCGGACAAAAAGCTTGGGCTCTTATCGATGATGCAGGGTGCCGTGGCCTTACTATTGGTGGGGCCCAGATCTCTGAAAAACATACCAATTTTCTAATCAATACCGGAGTAGCTACCGCATCCGATATAGAAGGCTTGGGCGAGGAGGTTCGCCGCCGCGTCTTGGAACACTCGGGTGTTGAACTGCATTGGGAAATTCGGCGCGTCGGCGTTAACACAACAGACCCAACAGCTCTCATCCGGAGCAAGTTGATATGAAGCGTAACTTGAACATAAACCGTATCTCGGTTCTTTACGGTGGCTTCTCTAAGGAGCGCGAGATCTCGCTTATCTCCGGTCAAGCAGCCATCCGCGCCCTCAAAGCCAAAGGATTTAAGGTCACAGCTATCGACATCACTCGGGATGTTCACGAAATAGTTTCCGCCCTCAATGACACAAAGCCCGATGTAGTTTTCAACGCTTTGCATGGACGGTTTGGCGAAGACGGCTGTATCCAGGGTTTACTAGATATGATGTCGATTCCTTACACCAGTTCAGGCCGCCTAGCCTCGGCCACTTCAATGAATAAACCAGCTGCCAAACGCCTATTTTCTCTAGCAGGAATTCCAGTAGCACAGGAACGCATCGTTACGGTCGCCGAAGCAAAGAAAGGTGACGTTATGGCCCGCCCCTATGTCCTCAAACCGATCAACGAGGGATCTAGTGTTGGCGTTAAAATCATCCGTGACGGTGATAACCGGATGCCTTTAAGAGACCTAGGCCTGGCTGACAGTGATTTCATAATGGCTGAGGAATTCATTCCTGGCCGCGAACTAACCGTAGCAGTAATGGGCAATAAGTCGCTTGCAGTCACCGAAATCACCACAGATCGTGGTTTTTATGATTATGAGGCAAAGTATACGGACGCAGGTTCCGTCCATGTGCTGCCGGCACCGCTAGATAAAACGCTCTACGACCGAGCTATGAAGCTTTCACTCAATGCTCACAACGCTCTTGGTTGCCGCGGTATCTCGCGTACGGATCTTCGCTTCGATGGTAATGAATTCTACATTCTTGAAGTCAATACACAGCCCGGTCTTACACCTACATCTCTCGTTCCTGAACAGGCCCTACATGTCGGAATTAGTTTTGAGGATTTGGCCCTTTGGATGGTGGAGCACGCTCAATGCGACGTATAAAAATACGTATAGTTTTAGTCTTTACAGTGCTCGCTGGAATAGTTGGCGTTATCATCAATATATTTACCGGTCCATTAGCTCCAAAAACATCTACGATGTTTGGCGAGCTTAATGTAGCTGCGCTAAACTTAACCGCCTCTGCAGGAATGAACCTACAAGCCCTATCCGTGGTGGGACGCAATCACACAAACCGCGAAGATATTCTGGACGCTCTTGGTCTGGAAAGAGGCGTACCAATTTTATCCATTAATGTTACCGATACGCGCGAATCCATTGAAAGCCTACCGTGGGTTAAATCCGCAAAGGTTGAACGTCGGTTGCCCGGTAGCATTCATATAATACTACAAGAATTTAAGCCCTACGCCCTATGGCAACGCGGCAAGCGTTATACACTTGTTACTCGAGATGGTGCTGAAATCATCGATGTTCCTGGAGCTGATCAGTCACTGCCATTGATTGTTGGCCCGGGTGCTCCGCAGGAAGCGGCTAAGTTTTTCGAGACCGTGACCGCTACCAATGCCGAACTTGCATCGCGAATTGTAGCGGCTGTTCGTGTGAGTGACCGAAGATGGAATGTCCATTTTGATAATTACAAGGGTGGCGTAGCCGTAAGACTGCCGGAAGATAATCTCGCCATTACATGGACACATTTAGCAGACTTAGAGCGTGACTACGGGATTCTTGAACGAAATCTCTCCTTTATCGATCTACGAATTGATGGACAACTAATTGTTCGTACCAAAAAGAACGTCACAGAAGACCTGACAACAACTGAATCGCCGGACATCAAATTAACTGAGGCAACTGAACAGCAGGAAATCTAAACACCATGCTTTCATTGAACGCAGTTTTTAAATTTTTACCAGAAGGAGCTACGTCACCGTGACTAAAATCATTCCACGAATTGGAACCATCGCAGCTTTGGATATTGGTACCACCAAAGTTGCATGTTTCATCGCCAAGATGGGTATTGAAGGTGATTTACAGGTTTTCGGCGTCGGGCATCATCGGTCACGCGGCATGAAATGCGGCCAGGTCACCAATTTGGATGAAGCCGAGGCTGGTGTTCGCGCCGCTGTGGAAGCAGCCGAGCAAATGGCAGATGAACGTGTCGATAAGGTGTTTGTGAACATGTCATGTGGCAGTCCACAATCTACGGGCGTGAATGTGGAACTTTCTGTAGCAGGTCACCAGATACGCGATTCTGATGTACGCCGAGTAATAGACCATGGTAGCTCCCAATATGATCCAAATGATCGCGAGCTAATACATTGTATTCCGACTGGATACTCCATAGATAGCAGCAACGGCATCATTGATCCGCGCGGAATGTACGGTGGAAAGCTAGGAGTCCACATTCATCTCGTTACTGCTGCTCTTGGTCCTTCACGTAACCTCGGCTCTGTTATTGAGCGCTGCGATCTAAGCGTCGCAGAGCGAGTAGTTTCCTCCTACGCTTCGGGTGTCGCTTGTCTTGTCGAGGATGAAAAGGACTTGGGTTGCACAATCATTGATATGGGTGGTGGAACTACATCCATCGCTGTATTCGCGGAAGGTCATGTCTGTTTTGTTGAGACCATTCCAGTTGGTGGGCAACATATTACTGGTGATATAGCTAAAGGACTATCTACTCCTGTTGCAAAAGCTGAGCGCCTAAAAACGGTTCATGGAAGTGTGCTCCAGGCGCCTGCTAATGCTCGTGAACTTATCAAAGTTCCACTAGTTGGAGAGGATGACGAAACTAGCGCCAATGAAATACCAAAATCTATGCTGGTACAGATTGTTCAAGCCCGCATGGAAGAAACCCTTGAGCTGGTTCGCAGTCACCTCGATGCCTCAGGCTTTGGAAAGTCTGCTGGCCGCCGTGTTGTGCTGACTGGTGGCGCTAGCCAACTTGAAGGGCTTCGTGACCTTTCTGAGCTAGTGCTCGATAAACAGGTGCGCCTTGGGCGTCCCAAGATGATAAGAGGCTTACCAGAGTCTGTGTCAGGCCCAGCCTTCTCTACTGCCGCTGGGCTTCTACGATATGGCCTGAGGGAACATGTTACAAAACCAGACTATGCGGCAATGCAAGCCGCCAAAAACAAAAACTCTTTTGGCCGCATTGGCCAGTGGTTAAAGGAGAACTTCTAATGACGGAGAGCGGACCAACGAAACGGGTTGACGGGCGGGTAGCCGCTCCACCAGCCCTACGAAACCCGAAAACAATAAGAGTGATCGATCACTCAATCGTTGCAACGAGCTTAAAAATAATTGGAGGCTGCAAATGACCATCAACATTACCGTTCCTAAAACCACTATAGATGCTCAGCTAAAACCGCGCATCACTGTCGTCGGCGTCGGTGGCGCCGGTGGAAACGCCGTCAACAATATGATCCTAAGCGCTATGGAGGGCGTCGATTTCGTTGTCGCTAATACTGACGCTCAAGCTCTGGCGTCCTCTCGTACTGATCGTCGTATCCAGCTCGGTCGTGATACCACACAAGGCCTTGGCGCAGGTGCTCGGCCCGATATAGGTCGGCATGCCGCAGAAGAAGCGGTGGAACTAATAGCCGCCGAACTGGAAGGTTCACACATGGCCTTTATCACTGCCGGGATGGGCGGTGGCACTGGCACAGGTGCTGCACCAGTCATAGCCAAGGCTGCAAGTGACCTCGGTGTTCTTACTGTGGGTGTTGTGACAAAACCTTTCCAGTTTGAAGGCATTCATCGCATGCGTCTCGCGGACTCGGGTATAGAGGAACTAGCCCAATATGTAGACACTCTCATTGTTATTCCTAACCAAAACTTATTCCGAGTAGCTAACGAGAAAACCACCTTTGCAGATGCTTTTAAAATGGCTGATGATGTGTTGCACGGTGGTGTACGCAGCGTCACTGATTTGATGATGATGCCGGGAATGATCAATCTAGATTTTGCTGATGTGCGCACAGTCATGAAGGAAATGGGTCGCGCTATGATGGGGACGGGTGAAGCAGAAGGAGAACGTCGCGCTCTCGATGCGGCTGAAGCTGCTATTGCAAATCCGCTTCTGGAAGAAACATCTATGCGGGGTGCCAAGGGTGTGCTCATAAATATTACTGGTGGAGCTGACATCACTTTGTTCGAGGTGGATGAAGCTGCAAACCGTATCCGCGACGAAGTAGAATCTGAAGCGCATATTATTTTCGGATCTTGCTTCGATGAAAAAATGGAGGGCTGTATTCGTGTATCTGTGGTCGCCACTGGTATTGAATCAGAGTCTGACATTCAACCCCGTCCCATGCACGCTCGACGCGAAATTAACACGTTCGGAAGGCGTGTGCCGGAAGTTCAAAATGCGACAACAGAAGTGGACTCACCAATCTCTCCAGAAAAATCATCACAACCAGATCAGCCAGCTTTTCAGAATCACGGCTTTGCCGGTCCTACCTTAGCCCCTGCTAATGGAACGGCAGATCTTGAAGCCGAGGAAAAAGCTTTAGCTGAAATGACCGTTGTCGCAAAAAACGCCGAGGAATGCGCATTAGAAGCGGTAACTGAGCTCGACGAACCAGAAGCTGAGATCAAAGTAATCACTCCGGCTTCTCAAGGTCCTCAATCGCAAACCGAAGCCATGGCTGAAGCACTGGCTAAAGCACCTGCAGTTATCGCTCGTTTGGCACCGTCTGGACCGACGTTGGCAGAACGTCAACGAGATGTGTTTGTCCCAAGGGATCCGGTTGAGCCAAAGGTCGATAAACCTTTACCAACATCCGCGCCAATGGTACCGCGCCAAAATGTTGAACCGGATTCTGCTACACTACCGCTGATGGATCTTGAACCGAAACCAGCTATGAGCGAATCTACTACAGCCACGAATAAAGCTGCAGCGGAAGTGGCCTCTCAGGCAAAGCCAGATAATGGCCGTGTAAGCTTGTTTAGCCGCTATCGTAGTCTGACTTCTAAGCCAAAAGCGGAAGGAATGCCCTCGACAAAGGAATCACAAGGGTCCGAACCACAAGCCAAAATTGATAAGCATGGGACTTTGAATATCTCTGTCGGTCCACAAGATCGAGTCGGAATGTCGCACGATGAAGGCGAATTAGAAATTCCCGCATTCTTGCGACGGCAAGCGAACTAAAACTTCTATTTATCGCTGAGAATGCGCCGTGGTAGAAATTTTATATTAGACATTTTGCTGCGTCATCGCATTTACTTAAAGATTAGAAGCTATGCAAAGGCCCGTACTTTATAAGGTACGGGCCTTCGTTGTAGTATGGCATTTAGAGTATGTAATTAAAGTATGAGTCCTAGAAAGGGGCGGCCTAGATGAATGTGGGGCAGCGACAGTCTTAGACTTTGGACTTCGGAGCCCAATTACTTCTTTCGGAATGCATCTAACGCTACCACGTTTCCATTATCGGTATCACTTTCTTCTAAATTACCTGCTTCAGGTTTCTGTCCGCTGGAGTTAGTGGTAACGTTCTTATGTGAGTTCTTAAAGTGTTGAGAAACCTTGGAAGAATCGAGCTGGGCGGAACCTTCGATAGCAGGGCCGTCTTTAGAAATATCTACTACATCATTTTGAAGGTCTTCGTGATCCTTCTCAATCTCTTCGAACTCTACGTGAAACTGGAGACCGAATTTGGCATGGGGATCGGCAAAAGCTGTAACCGCTTCAAAAGGAATGGAGAGGTGCTGGTTAACACCAGAAAAACTCAGCGCGATTTCAAAATGCTCGTCATCCACTAAGAGGTCCCAATATTGATGTTGAACGACAATTGTCATTTCATTGGGATGAATCTTTTTCAAAGCATCAGCCATATACACGCCTGGATGCGTTGTATCGAAGGTAATATAAAAATGATGCTCGCCAGGCAGACCCTGAGCTTCGGTAATTTTCAAAGCTTGGTAGAGAACGCCCCTAAGGGCATCTTCGACCATGCGTTCATAGCTGAGAGATGTGATTTCCATTTCTATACAAACAGAGCATGCCAGCAATGGGGATATCCAGCACTTTTTTGTATCGTGCATTTTTTTTGATTTAGAACTGGGTACAGGCCTCTTAATTAATCTAATGCGTGTTAGGTACTAAAAAGTATTTTTGCTGCTTCGAAATCATGTAACAGACGTAATTTGGCTGAAAAAGTGGGGGGCTTCTGTTGCCCGGTGCCCCCCGAACCGCGCTTACTGCCTACTAGGCAGCAGCGGCGTACTCAACGTTGTCGTTGGCACTTTTAGAATTAGCCCGATAACGGTGGTACAATGCCGGGAACAGCTACTGTCTTTACCGTGCGTGTCGAGCCTGTTTCGCCCCCGCAAAGCCCTTGGACTGTTCGGTCCGAGTGAGCTAAATTGGTGGAGGCGCCGGGCACTGCCCCCGGGTCCACTACACTTATTTCACAGCAGGTTTAGCGCCATAGCTGCTTTCACAGCATTTCCAATATAAGACCTATCGGTTAACTTTGCCACTCCCCCTGGCTATTGGTCTGATTTACTGCTTATTTCATGGCCTTTGGTCTATCGCGGAATACAGGTATAAGAAAAGCTATGCAGCAATATTTAGACCTTCTTGATCGCGTGCTAACAGTCGGGACCAAGAAATCAGACCGCACTGGAACAGGCACGGTAAGCGTTTTTGGTCACCAGATGCGGTTTTGCCTGCAGGAGGGTTTTCCCCTGCTGACGACCAAGAAACTGCATCTCAAGTCTATCGTGCATGAACTTTTGTGGTTTTTGACTGGTGATACCAACGTAAGATATCTAAAAGAAAATGGTGTTTCTATATGGGATGAATGGGCGGACGAAGGCGGGGAATTGGGTCCAGTCTACGGACATCAGTGGCGTTCTTGGCCTACGCGCGACGGCGGTAAAGTTGATCAGATCGCAAACGTCGTGAATTCCATTATCGTGGACCCGGATAGCCGTCGCCATATTGTCACGGCCTGGAACCCTGCTGATGTAGATTTTATGGCGCTGCCCCCGTGCCACTGTCTATTTCAATTTTATGTGGCGGATGGGCATTTATCTTGCCAACTTTACCAGCGTAGCGCCGACATTTTTCTCGGCGTACCATTTAACATCGCTTCCTATGCGTTATTGACGTTAATGATTGCGCAAGTTACTGGGCTAAAGCCGGGAGAATTCATTCATACCCTGGGAGATGCTCACTTATATTCAAATCATCTTGAGCAAGCTCATTTACAACTGAGCCGTGCACCGAGAGATATGCCAAGTATGGCACTCAATTCTCATGTCGCCGACATATTTGAATTTACTTACGAGGATTTCAATCTTTTGGGATACGAGCCGTATCCGCATATCCCCGCAAAGGTAGCAGTTTAGTGCAATATTGGCGAAACCGCGCAGGAGCAGTTCTCGCCAATATTGCGTGAAGAGCGAAAGGAGTTATTATTCACTACCTTCCTTACCTTTATTCGCAAATTCGTCAAATGCGCGCTCGATACCAATGCGCGCCTCTTCGTATTCGGCAACAGCACATGCGTTAAATGTGCTGAATTGCTCACTGTACTCTTCAAATGCTGTTAAAGCTTCTTCCATCAGGTCATCAGGGAGGGCCGCACCATCTTCGGGAATATCCGGAGGGTTGGGAGTTGGGCCACAAGCTGTTTCGGCTGCCCACGCTCCTGTTGTCATTGTCATCAGGGCTGCCGCTGTAATGGCAGCTATTTGATTGCACGACTTGATAGTATTCGTCATGGTCTTTCCTCCTTGCGAATCTGACCGTGTGTTAAGTGCCCATCAGTTAGCTTGGGCGACAAAAGCGCTTTCAATAGCGCCCGCGCGAGGAGGTGTGTCCTGGCGGCGGTTATTCTAGTCTAACATAGGATTTTTGTCGAAGTCAGGGCATTTTCCTGAATTTTATGAGGCAAGGGCGGAGCGGCATAAGAACTATGAGCAAGAAGTTCCAACACTCGGGTATTACCAAGAAATTTGGCCAGACTATTCTGGTCTCAATGGTCGTGGCACGAGCTGAAAATGGGGTGATTGGACGAGACGGCAAATTGCCGTGGCATATACCCTCAGACCTGCAGCACTTTAAAAAATTGACGATTGGCAAGCCTATCGTAATGGGCAGAAAGACCTACCAGTCCATTGGCCGGCCGTTGCCGCAACGGACTAACATTGTAGTTACCAGAAACCTTGATTTGGGGCCGCAAGGAGTAGTTCAGGCTAATGACCTCTTATCTGCATTGGCACTGGCTTGCGAAGATGCCCATAAGTCTGGGGTTAACGAGATCATGATCATAGGTGGTGCCCAGATTTACAGCCAAGCTATCACACATGCTGATCGCATCTATTTAACAGAGGTCCATAGCAAATTTGATGGAGATGCTTTTTTTGACCTAGACTTAAGGGGATGGAGAGAGGTCTCACGAATTCGTCATAAGGCAGGTAAGCCAGGCTCTCCAGAGCATAGTGTTGTAGAACTTTGGGCGCCTTCTTTGTAAAAACTAAGGTACAGTGTTAATGCCCATGTAACTTTATTACAAATTAGTTCTACAAAAATGAAAGTAAGAAAATGCCGGAGAAAGAGTATCGTGTATTCGGGTTAAACCCGGACAAAATTTCTGCACTGTACGGTGCGATATTGATTATTTTTGCTGTTCTGGTTTCACTGGTGAGTCAAAGCAAGTCATTTACATCATATATTCCTGCTATGTTGGGCCTGCCTATCTTGGTCTTCGCAGTTATCTCAATTAATTATCCTGCTAAGCAAAGGCTGTTGATGCATTTGAACGTAGTGCTCGGCCTTATTATCTTTTTGGGCGGACTAAGCGTGCTGGGAAGCCTCACAAACGGCACTCTGCTGACCTCAAGCTTTTGGGCAGACTTATCAAAACTGTTTATGAGCATTTCAGGCGCTTTGTATTTAATTATTTGCATAAGATCGTTTATTTTTAATCGCAAACTAAAAAAAAATCTCCAAGGTGATTGAAGAAAACACAGCAATTACCTAACGTTTAATATCTTTTAGAAACGCGCGGGCCTCATAAAGGCTCATTTGTCGCGCTTCGGGCACAATGAGACTGATGCAAGCGAGTCGCTGTTTGCCGTCAAAACTTGAATAAATCTCATGCCATTCGTGGTAACGACCGTTGATGACCTGTCCCATGTGTCTCACCCCAGCTGCATTTGCTGCATCCACGTCAGTGCAGTTATAAGAGCTTAAATTCGGAATATTAAACGGTCGACTTTGTGCGGAAGCTGTGTGCTGACAAATAACAGTGACGATCACCACGTAGGTAATCAATGGGATCATTTGCAGGCGCGATAAGAGTATTGAGAGGTTGTTCATGAATTACGCTCTAAGCACTTAATCGGCATGGTACCATGATTTAGAAAAGTGGCTATATTGCGGTGAGCAGAGTTCGCCCAACTATCACGTTCGTATATATTGCTGCCTCCAAGGTTTAAGTCTGCATTAAACCACCGTTTTTCCACCGATTGAGATAGTAGGTGCTTTTCGCTCTCCAGCTGAGACTTTTGCCCAAATTTTCCTAGCGATTTCCATGTATTCTTGGCTGTGTGGGCTATCAGGGTCAGACATGACAATTGGCAGACCCTCATCCGATGTGGTGCGAATATTTAGATCGAGAGGCACTTCTCCGAGGAACGGTGCCCCTAATTCTTCCGCTGTTCGACATGCGCCACCGTGATCAAATATCTCCTCGCGGTGCCCACACGCCGCGCACAGGTGGTAACTCATGTTTTCTATGATGCCTAGTATAGGTATCTCAACGCGCTTAAACATGTTGAGGCCTTTGCGTGCATCCAAAAGTGCAATGTCCTGGGGTGTGGAAACTATCACAGCGCCGGCTAGAGGTACTCGCTGCGATATAGTTAGCTGTGTGTCGCCTGTTCCTGGAGGCATGTCCACGATCATAACATCCGTCTTTCCCCATGCGACGTCACGAAACATTTGTTCTAGGGCGCCCATGATCATTGGGCCGCGCCATATAATCGGGTCGTCTTCAGCGATCATGAAGCCTATCGACATGAGCTTAATGCCATGCGCTTGTAAAGGGATGATCCTCTTTCCATCAGTATTTGGCTTACGCCCTGAAAGCCCGAACAAGCGTGGCATAGAAGGACCAAAAATGTCGGCATCAAATACAGCAACGGAGGGGCCAAGACGTGCCAGAGCAACGGCAATATTTGCTGCTGTGGTGGATTTACCTACACCGCCCTTACCGGATGCTACGGCTATAATGAATTTAACATCGGGTAAATCTAGCTGACCGCCTGCTTTTGAGGGTTTTTTAGATTGTGCTGCTTTTCCTCCGTTTTTTGGGATTTGAGCAGTCAAAACGACTTTCCCAGACTTGATTTCTGGCAAGGATCTTAGAGCTTTTTCGGCATCAGCGCGGACTGGCTCTAGAGTTGGGCCTGCCCGGGCGGGCACTTCCAAGATTACTGTCACGCGGCAGCCGTCAATGACAATTTCCTTCACCCAATCTCGCGTGACGATGTCCAGGTCCCCAGTGCCAGAGTCCACCTTTTTTAAAGCGATTACAATTTGTTCTTGGGTTATAGGCACTCTATTTCTGCTCCCAGGACTAAGTTCAATTATTTCTGTACGCCCAAAGTCGGTTGAAATCGATAGTATAACCCCTTAGATCAAGGGCTAGGCACGAATGTGCCAACTCTTGTTAGGGTCAGTTTAACATGCACCTGACGTTGCGGCCGAGGCAGCGTTGTCCTATAACGCCCAACAGTTCACTTTACCTGAAATGTGATGGTCGCGAAGGCCACTTAGCTTAATTATCGAAGGATTAGTCCATTGTTATATAAACAACAAGGCAGCGGCCCTTGGGGTGGAGGCCCCTGGGGAGGCAACGGTGGTGGAAATAAGCCTTGGGGAGGCCGGCCCGGCGGCGGCGGTGGCGCGCCTCCACCAGATCTTGAGGAACTTCTTCGCAATGGGCAGGAGCGCTTACGCCGTCTTTTGCCTAATGGATTAGACAATCTCAAGGGCCTCTGGCTCCTGGTTACTGCGGCTATTGTCGTCTGGGGTTTGAGCGGAATTTATTTTGTTCAGCCTGACGAGCAGGGTGTCGAGCTTCTTTTTGGTCGCTATGTAAAAACGACGCAGCCTGGCGCTAATTATTGGTTTCCTGCGCCTATTGGTGAGGTGATTCGCCCGAAAGTCACGCAGACGAACCAAGTTACTGTCGGATTTCGCGGTTCCGAGCCCAACGTTCGTGCAGTGCCGCAGGAAAGTCATATGCTTGCAGGAGACCAGAACATTGCAGATGTATGGTTTGTTGTTCAGTGGCGTATCCGCGATGCTGGTGACTTTTTATTCAACATGCGTGATCCGGAAGGTACTGTGAAAGTGGCTGCGGAAAGTGCAGTCCGTGAAGTTGTAGGCCGTAATCCTTTACAAGCCGTAATGACTAATCAACGCGAACTTATTGCACAGGATTCTCGAGATCATTTGCAGACGATAATGGATGGATATGGAGCAGGCATTACAATATTGGATCTGCGTATTCAGAAGGCTGACCCACCTGCGGAAGTAATTGATGCATTTAATGAAGTGCAAAGAGCTAAGCAGGATGAGGAGCGTTTGCGCAATGAGGCCCTTGCTTACCGCAATGATATTATTCCTCGAGCCAAAGGCGAGGCGGCACGGATGGTCGAAGGGGCAACCGCCGAAAGGGAAAAGTTGATTCGCGAAGCGGAAGGTCAAGCCTCCCGCTTTACGGCTTTCTATGAAACGTATGTTGCCAATAAAGATATTACGGTTCGACGGATGTATCTGGAAGCTATGCAAGAAGTACTGGGACGTTCGGAAATAATAATGATGGATGATAGCGCTGGGTCGGGAGTAGTGCCCTATTTGGCACTACCAGAAATACAAAGACGCTCGCAAGTGATACAATCTCAAGGAGTCGATCAATGAGTGTGCGCATGTTTGTTTCATTAGCATTGTTGCTAGCTGTATTAATTACTGTATATAGCGCGGCATTTACTGTGCGTCAGACCCAGCAAGCACTGGTGTTGCAGCTTGGTGAGCCGAGACGTGCAATTACCGATCCTGGTTTACATTTTAAGGTGCCATTCATTCAGAATGTTTCCTATTATGACTCTCGTGTCCTTGAGCTGGATCCTCAGGGCCAAGATATGTCGCTTGTTGACCAGCGTCGTATCAATGTTGATTCTTTTGCTCGTTATAGGATTGTAGATCCACTCAAATATTTCCAAACAGTGAGAACCGACGCTGCATTTCGTGACCGGTTCGGAAATATTTTGAACGGGAGTGTCCGTGATGCACTCGGTCAAGCTGACCTTACCGACGTTCTCGGTGCAAGCCGGCAAAAGGTAATGAATCAAATTACGGAGGCTGTGCGGCGTCGCGCTCCTGAGTTTGGTGTTGAGGTGATTGAGGTGCGTATTGGCCGTACGGAACTGACAACCGATACGACTCAGGCGACTTACAATCGAATGCGCTCTGATCGTATGGCGGAAGCGGCAGATTTCCGGGGCCGTGGGCAAGAGCAAAAATCTCGTATTGAAGCTGAAGCTAACCGCGAAAGAACAGTTTTAATAGCCGAGGCGGAGAAACAGGCCCAGACACTTATTGGTGAAGGTGAGGAGCAGAGCCGTCAAATATTGAACGCTGCTCAGGGCAAGGATGCAAAGTTTTATGCTTTCTTTCGCGCCATGGAGGCGTATAGGTCTTCTTTAGGAGAAGGCACGACCATGGTTTTGAGTCCGAAGTCAGAATTTTTTCGCTACTTTGATGAATTGCCGCGATAGAAATATCATTCAATATATTTGGGGTCTTAGTTTTCCTCCATCTAATTTTGGCGAGTTTAGAATCCATTAATGACAGTGTAAGGCATGTGTTTATAAGATTCATTTAGCCATAGTTTTCTCGTGCATACCTGAAAATTTAAAAGCTTGATATTGCCCAGAGGTCCAATTTGTTGAGAAATATTTGTAACATTGCTCTGGTGCTGTTTTTGGTCGTAGCTACGACTGGTTTAGATAGCAGCACGTTAGAAGCCAAAAACCCTCCAGAGACTTTCGCAGATCTTGCAGATAAGTTCAGTCCTGCTGTTGTCAATATTTCAACCACTTCATATCGGGGTCGTGAAAGTGATGAAAGGGCTGGGCCAAGACAAGCGCCTCGTGATGATTCGTTTCGTGAATTCTTCGAACGTCGCCGTGACCCTGGCCGTCGGAATAGTCGGCCGCGAGGGCGCCGCCAAACTTCGCTCGGTTCCGGTTTTATAATTGATAAGGCTGGATACATTGTTACAAACAATCACGTTATTGAAAGTGCAGATGAGATTTCTGTGACTCTTGCAGACGATACTATCCTGGATGCAATTGTCGTTGGCCGAGACGAGAAGGTAGATATTGCGCTGCTTAAGGTTGAAACAAAAAAGCCCTTACCAGCTTTGAGCTGGGGAAACTCAGATGCCGCACGCGTTGGTGATTGGGTGATTGCTATTGGCAACCCTTTTGGCTTTTCAGGTACGGTCACAGCTGGGATTATTTCGGCGCGCTCACGCAACATTCGTGTTGGAAGCTATGATGATTATATTCAAACAGACGCTTCAATTAACCGCGGTAACTCCGGTGGTCCTTTATTTAATATGAATGGTCAGGTCATCGGCGTAAATACGGCGATTTTTTCACCATCTGGAGGTAGCGTTGGTGTTGGCTTTGCAGCTTCATCTAACCTAATCAGAGATGTTGTTCACGATTTACGTAAGTATGGTCGCACCCGACGGGGTTGGATCGGCGTTCAGATTCAGAGTGTATCTGAGGAAATTGCGCTTAGCCTAGGGCTGGACCGAGCCCGGGGAGCTCTAGTCTCACAAGTGATTGACAATGGTCCAGCAATAGGTGCGGGCATTGAATCCAGTGACATCATCTTAACCTTCGATGGCAAGCCCATCGACAAGATGGAGGAACTTCCTCGAGTTGTGGCGGCAACAACCATCGATAGTACTGTTGATGTAGAGGTCTGGCGCGAAGGTCAACGTAAGACCATCAAGATGAGGGTAGGCGAGCTCGAACCTGAAGAGAATTCTCAAATATCTAGTATGGATTCTAATCATCCAGTGAAGCCTTCGGATCTCAAAGAAATTGAGTTGGCTGATCTTGGTGTTACTGTAGTTGAAATTAGCGATTTTGTTCGTAAGAAATTCTCTTTGCCCTCAAGTGTCCATGGATTGATGGTAGTTGCAATCGATGAATTTGGTGATGCAGCTTTCAAAGGTTTGCGGAATGGCGATATAATCGATGAAATACAGCAAATGAAGGTATTCAATGTCACTGATGCCCAGGTTGCTGTGCAGAAAGTTAAGGATGCCCAAAAGAATATCGTTCTTGTTCGGATTACAACTGATCGTGGAGTTCGCTACATTCCGGTGAAGATGGCCGGTTAATCCCAATGTAAGAGTGGTGAGATATCCGTGCGAGTTGACTTCTACCATCTTGAGCAATCTTCGGTAGAGCGCGCGCTGCCGCCGTTATTAGAACGTGTTATTCAGGCTAGATACAGGGCGGTGGTCCTAGCTTCGTCACCTAACAAGGTGGAAGTATTCGCCGATGTTCTATGGACCTATAATCCCAATACTTGGCTACCGCATGGCACGGAGAAAGATGGTCGCCCCGCTGATCAGCCAATTTGGCTGACTGACTGCGACGAAAACCCTAACCAGGCTAAGGTCCTCGTGCTGACCGATGGTATGATTTCAGAGAAAATGCCATCATTTGAGCGTTGCTTGGACTTGTTTGATGGCAACAATTCTGACGAAATTATAGCAGCCCGCAAACGCTGGTCTGCGGCTAAATCTGCTGGCCATGAGCTTCATTATTGGCAACAGATGCCATCGGGGTGGCAGGAGAAGGTCGATTAAAGATCTAGGGAGTCTGCAGGTTGCGTGGCAAGCGTGAGTTGTTTATAACGCCGCGCATTAACAAATCCACTTAATCACTAGCAGGTTTTTATGGCCATTGAACGCACATTATCGATTATCAAGCCCGACGCCACGCGCCGCAATCTCACTGGTAAAGTTAATGCTATGCTTGAGGCTGGCGGTTTGCGCATTGTGGCGCAAAAGCGTCTGCTTCTAACGCGTGCTCAGGCTGAATCATTTTATGCCGTCCACAAAGAGCGCCCATTCTTTGATGACCTATGTACTTTTATGACATCAGGTCCCGTGGTTGTTCAGGTATTGGAAGGCGAAAATGCCGTGGCAAAGAATAGAGAAATTATGGGAGCTACTGACCCTTCTAAAGCAGCTGAAGGGACAATCCGTAAGACGTATGCTGAATCCATCGAGTCTAATTCGGCTCATGGGTCAGATTCTTTGGAGAATGCGGCAATTGAAATTGCCTATTTTTTCTCTGCTACTGCAATCGTCGGCTAGGGCGATTATTCGAGGGAGGCCATGCCGCTGGTGTCGTTCTGCCCCAATGTATCGTTTCTTGCTTCACATAATGGTAGCAATATGCGCGCGATTGTTGCGGCCATCCGCAATGGGATTTTAAATGCGGTCCCAAGGGCTTTGATAAGCAATAACGCGGGTAGTGGCGCGATAGCTTGGGCACAAAACAACGGCCTTTCAACCTACCACGTCAGCGCAACGTCCAAAGGGTCCGAGATGGCGGCGGATACAGCAATTGTTAGTATCCTGCGCCGATATAACACAGATATTGTTGTATTAGCTGGGTATATGCGCAAACTGGGGCCAGAGACCTTACAAGCTTTTTCTGGTAGAATCCTAAATATTCATCCAGCATTGCTGCCAAAATATGGTGGTAAGGGTATGTATGGGCGCTTTGTGCATCAATCGGTATTGAAATCAGGTGATACGCAAACCGGTGTCACCATTCATCTAGTTGATGATGAATACGACCATGGCCCGGTAGTGGCGCAGGCACCTGTAGGTATATATCCGGATGACGTGGTAGAGACTCTAACTGCGCGCGTTCAGGCTAAGGAGCAAGAGCTGTTTCCTGAAACTCTACGCCGCATTGTTTCTGGTGAAATCGACTTGGATAAAATAGCGGCGGCCAGATAGGCTTGCTCAGGGTTTTAGCCAACTATCTAGGTTGAGGACCTTAATCCGTGGACCTGCCGAGTGCTTTACCACTCTACCGATTTGCATGACCGATTCACCGTGCTCTGCCAACAATTTTATTGCCGCATCAACCTGTTTTTCGGCAACAATAACGGCCATACCGACCCCGCAGTTGAAAGTGCGGGCCATCTCTGGATTTGAAATATTAGCTATTTTGGCGAACCACCTCATCATCGGAGGTAGAGAGACAGAAGATGCATCCACTTCGGCGCCAAGGCCTTTGGGCAGGACTCGCGGAATATTATCTATAAAGCCTCCGCCTGTGATGTGAGCCAGGGCTTTGACATGGCCAGCTCGGATAGCGGACAAACAGCTTTTGACATATATGCGGGTTGGTGAAAGTAAAGCATCCCCAAGGGTGACTCCACGAGCAAAAGGGGCGGCGTCGTCTAAGCTCTTACCGCTTAATTCTAGCGCTCTTCGTACCAAAGAATAGCCGTTAGAATGAAAGCCTGAGGACTTAAGGCCAAGAATAATATCGCCAATCGCGACAGACTCACATGTAAGAACGCGGTCTCGCTCGACGGCTCCCACTGCGAATCCAGCCAGATCGTAGTGGCCGGGAGCATACATACCTGGCATTTCGGCTGTTTCTCCACCGACTAGGGCACAACCGGCGAGTTTACAGCCTTCAGAAATACCTGCCACGATTTCTTTAGCGGCATCCAGATCAAGTTTTCCAGTGGCAAAATAGTCCAGGAATAGCAATGGCTCGGCACCCTGAACCACAAGGTCGTTCACTGACATGGCGACAAGGTCAATACCGATGCCATGATGTTGTTTTGCTGCTTGTGCCACCATCACTTTGGTTCCAACGCCGTCGGTGCAGGTGACAAGAATCGGGTCTTTAAATCCGGCGGCTTTGAGGTCGAAAAATGCACCGAATCCGCCAAGGGCTGCATCAGTACCACTGCGTGAGGTAGATTTTGCTAGCGGTTTTATGGCGTCTACCAACGCATTACCTTTGTCGATATCGACCCCGGCGTCTTTGTAGTTTAAACCGTTGTGCATAGTTCTTTTTTCCGGCGACTTTTTGGAGTGGGCGCGACCCTTCGACCCAGGAACGGAAACAAATTTGAGGCGATGACCGTGACGAAAGTGAACATACTGAATCGACAGCGCTTTGCAATGCTCCTTCATGGAGCTCAGGTGAAGGCTACTTTGGGCTTGATTTTTATGATGGCTTTTTTGGGATTGTCACCAGCTATTGCCCAAACGGCCTCCTATAGAGATGTTTTCACTGTCCGGGGCGTGTCCGTGGACACTACAGCATCTAATGTGACGAATGCCCGCGAGCAAGGCTTGTTGGCGGGCCGGATGGCAGCTTTTTGGAAAGTTATCGAACGCCTGGTAGCTCCGGAAGACATTGAGCGGATACCCACGCCTACTACTGGCGAGATAATAACTATGGTTAGGGATTTTTCTGTTTCCGATGAGCGTAGCTCTGCGGTTCGCTACCTTGCAGATTTGTCGGTCCGATTCCATCCGGGCCCGGTCCAAGCCTTATTGCGCTCTGCTGGCGTGTCCTACACTGAAACCGTCAGTAAACCATTAGTGGTAGTTCCTTTGTACCGAGAGAACGTGGGAGGGAGTCTTTTGCTTTGGGAAGAATCTAATCTCTGGCGTATGGCCTGGGAGGGCCCCTCTGCGGACAATGGTCTTGTTCCGTTTGTAATCCCATTGGGTGATATCGACGATCTCACGACTTTATCAGTGGAGGAAGCCATAGCGGGCAATGATGAAGCCCTGGAGGCCCTGTCTACTCGTTATAGAACCGGCGGTGAGCTTGTTGCCGTGGCCGAAGTGCTTGCCGGTAATCAGGCGTTAGGTGCTAATGGGTTGGATGAGCAAGCTGACACAAGTGAGACAATAAACATTCTCATGACCTTAATTATCCGACATCGTGATTTACCTGAATCTCAGATTGTTTTGTCTTATGCGGGTGTGCCAGGAGAGGATATGGACGACGTTCTAAGCGGTGCCGCTGTGGTTGCAGCGGATGCCGTTCAAAATACATGGAAAATAGCCAACCGGGTTGCTTTTAATGCCACGTCACAAATCACGGCCCTCGTTCCTCTAGTTAGCCTTGAGCAATGGGTCGGGATAAAAAATAAACTCAAAAATGTGCCGCTAATTCATAGTATAGGACTGCAAGCAATGACCCGGGACCGGGCTCAGATAACATTGGTCTATGCGGGCAATATTGACCAATTCAATTTAGCGCTAGCACAAGTAGATTTGGCAATAACTCAAAAGAGTGGTGTGTGGGTTATTGAAAATCTAAAGCCTGAGGACGCAGCTTTAGCCTCATCTGAAGTCGATCAGTAGTACCTTGTTATGACGGTAAAGCGCCAGTTGACTCTTGATTTGGGGCACCGGCCCGCTTCAGGCCGAGAAGACTTTCTAGTAGCGCCCGGTAATAAATCTGCCGTGACCCATATTGATCTGTGGCCCGAATGGACGGGCCACGCACTTGCGATTTTTGGGCCGCCGGGGTGCGGTAAATCCCATTTAGCGCATGTATTTGCAACTCGCTCTGGTGCGAAAGTTATTGAGGCTAGCGACATAACAACATCTTCGGTGTCTGTGTTAGTCGAGCAGAACGCATCTTTGGTAATAGAGAGTGGAGAGTTGGTAACTGACCCACGTGCTTTATTGCATCTATTTAATGCAATGAAAGAAAAGGATGGGTATTTACTATTTATAAGCCGCGATCCTCCATCGAGGTGGAAAGTGGCGCTTCCCGACCTTAAATCTCGTTTAACTGCTATTCATGCTTTGCGCATAGAAGTGCCCGACGACGCAATGATCGAAGCAGTATTGATAAAGCTGTTTTCTGATAGACAATTGAAAGTAACCCCTGAAGTTATATCTTATATGGTCCAGCGCATGGACCGTGCGTTTGCTTCAGCTCGGCGCATAGTAAATCTAGCGGATTTGGAGTCTCTTGCTGGCCAGAGACCAATTTCGGTACCTCTCATCAAAAGAATTCTGAATGTACCGGCTGATTCGTAGTGTCACAATTTAAATCATGTTGGTGCCGGCAGGATGTGTCGTTTATCAGAATATCGCTGTCGTGATACTTGGATTCAAACTCATCTGTCTATCGATATGTGGCGTTACCGACATAAAAATATAATTATTACAACAAGGTATGCGTCTTGCCAGCTAGTGGCTTAATCGACAGAATAATCTTAACGTGATACCTTTCGTTGAGTTTACTTATACATCATCGGTGATGATTGAGCTTGCTTAATTTTTAATACTCATCCCGAGCATTGAAACCCAGCGCTGATCGACGGAGATAAATTGTGATGTCGGCTGAAACACAGCCAGAATTGGTGTCGGGCGTAGCTNATGGCACTCTGCAAGATGTGGAAACATTTCCCCCAAGNGAGCGATTTATAAATCGTGAGATTTCGTGGCTAAGGTTTAATGAGCGCGTTNTCGAAGAGGCAAANAATNCTAAACATCCCCTTTTGGAGCGCGTGCGTTTTCTATCTATTTCCGCATCGAATTTAGACGAATTTTATATGGTTCGCGTGGCTGGACTCAAAGGACAGGTCAATGCCGGCGTCACTCTACCCTCTGCAGATGGACTCGCTGCTAAAGAACAATTGGAACATATCAACAAAATCGTACGCAATTTGTTTCACCAGCAAGATTTGGTTTGGAACGAATTACAAAAAATGCTGGCCCTTGAAGGCATCCACGTGGTTCTTCCGGCAGGGATTACATCTGATGAACGCGGCGAGCTAGAGGAAATATTTCTCTCACACATATTTCCTATTTTAACGCCTCTAGCTGTCGATCCGGCACATCCATTTCCTTTTATTCCTAATCTTGGTCATGCGNTGGTCTTAAAGCTCGTAGATATCGCTAATGGTGAGATTATGCGTGCATTAATTCCTATCCCACAGCAGTCGGAACGCTTCATTCGTCTTCCAGGNAAAGAGATGAGATTTATCTTGATTGAGGACGTAGTTTCTATGTTCGCTAGTACTTTGTTCCCGGGCTACAGAGTGATGGAAAAAGGTCACTTTCGAGTGATACGAGATTCCGAGGTAGAGGTTGATGAAGAGGCCGAAGATCTGGTTAGGAGCTTTGAAAGTGCNTTAAAACGTCGCCGCAGAGGTACATGTATTCGTCTAGCTCTCGCCGGTGACCTCCCGCCCGAGCAGATCAAGTTCATATCTGACGAATTGGAGGTTTCGACTGAGGATGTATACAAGATCGAAAGTATGATTGGTCAGACAGATTTGAAGCAACTGATTTTAAATGAGCGTCGTGATCTTAGGTTTCCATCATATAACGCCCGTTTTCCAGAACGGATCCGTGATTTCCGTGGTGATTGCTTTGCGGCTATTCGCGAAAAAGACTTCGTAGTACATCATCCGTTCGAGTCATTTGATGTCGTTGTGCTATTCTTGCGCCAAGCTGCACGAGATCCAAATGTCGTGTCTATTAAGCAAACACTGTATCGAACTAGCGATAATAGTCCCATTATTGAAGCTTTAGTGGAAGCAGCAGAGGCGGGAAAATCTGTTACGGCTATGGTTGAGCTGAAGGCGCGCTTTGACGAAGAGGCTAATATTCGCTGGGCGCGTGATTTAGAGCGTGCTGGCGCAAATGTTGTATTCGGTTTTGTTGATCTTAAGACCCACGCCAAAATATCTCTCGTAGTGCGGCGTGATANTACAGAGACGCGTTCTTACGTTCATTTTGGTACTGGTAACTACCATCCTGTCACTGCTGAGANCTACACAGATCTATCCTATTTCACTTGTGANCCTGGGCTCTGCCGGGATGCTGCCCGAGTGTTCAATTTCATGACAGGTTATGCACGCCCTNACTACTTAGANAAACTTGTGATCGCGCCTCTGGGACTTAAGGAAAAACTAGAGAGTCTGATNGAGCAGGAGATCCAGTTCGTGAAGCAAGGCAAAGTTGGNNCAATATGGGTAAAGCTTAATTCACTTGTAGANCCAGATATTATCGATTCGCTTTATCGCGCTTCTCAATTGGGTGTCAAAATTGATTTAGTTGTGCGTGGCATTTGTTGTCTAAGGCCTGGCGTTAAAGGATTATCCGAAAACATCCGTGTAAAGAGTATTGTTGGGCGTTTCTTAGAGCACTCTCGAATTGTGTGTTTTGGTAACGGTCATGATATGCCTTCGACTCAGGCTAAAGTATTTATCTCGTCCGCAGATTGGATGCCACGAAACCTCATGGCGCGTGTAGAAACGCTTGTGCCAGTGGAAAACCCAACGGTACATAAGCAGATTCTTGAGCAGATTATGGTCTCAAATTTTAATGATAATCTCCAGAGTTGGGGCCTGTTGCCGAATGGCAAATATGAACGCCAGAAATCGGTCGGTACGCAGTTTTCTGCCCATGAGTATTTTATGAATAATCCAAGTTTGTCAGGTCAGGGAAGTGCTATAGACCGTGTGAAAAAACGCATCGCTAATTTGGTTCCAAGTCGGCGACAAAGCTGATATTAAGCGCGCACCACGTAGTATTTTTTTGCTGGCTAAGACGGATAAAGCTCTTCTCTTATGGTTCCTAAAGATTCGTTTAAGCATTCAAACCCAGAATCCGGTGAGCGTAATCAGCCGGTCGCGGTTATCGATATCGGCTCTAATTCGGTGCGCCTCGTAGTCTATAGTGGTGTGACACGTACACCAATTCCTCTTCACAATGAAAAAATAATNTGTGCCCTTGGTAAGGGCCTTGAAAAAACAGGGCGCTTGAATGCCGCTGGTGTTGCTATGGCAGTCGAGACAGTAGCGCGATTTGTGAATCTTGCTAAGGCGATGGGTGTCGTTAACATTGATACCTTGGCGACAGCAGCCGTGCGGGATGCTGTAGATGGACACGAATTTGCTAACACGATTGAGAAATTTTGTGACATCAAAGTGCAAGTCCTTACTGGCGAACAAGAAGCCAAACGGTCTGCGATGGGTGTATTGTGTGGTATCCCCGATGCTGAAGGAATTACGGCTGATTTAGGTGGCGGTAGCCTGGAGCTAGTGAGGGTAGGTGACGGCGCTGTGAGCGAAGCGACAACGCTACCTTTGGGATTGTTGCGTCTGGAAGAAGCATCTAACGGTGATAGGAGTGTAGCCGTTTCTATCATTAGTAAAGCGCTTAATAAACATACATGGGTGGCTCAGGGTGGTGGTAAAACGCTTTATGCTGTAGGAGGCGCATGGAGAAATCTTGCGCGTGTGTGTATTGCGCAGATGAAATACCCAATCCATGTACTCGACAATTTTACACTCGAACGTGAGCAGGCTATTTCTTTGTTCAGCGACATATCACGTCTAGACACCATAAGTCTTAAGAAAATCAAGGGTGTTTCAAAAACACGTTTAGAGAATTTATCATTGGCCATCGTTGTCCTTGAGCATTTGCTGGAAGTCAACAAACCGAGCGATATTGTTTTTTCGATATACGGTATGCGTGAAGGTCAGTTTTTCAGTGGTTTGCCGGAAGTAACGCGTAAGCAGGACCCCCTTATTAGTCTTGTCGAGGAAATGAGCCACAATGCGGGTCGCAATCCGGCAATAGGTCGAGAAACATTTGAGTGGATGTCTTCTCTTTTCAAAGAAGAGTCCCCATCACAGCTGCGTTTGCGGCTCGCGGCATGCCTTTTGAGAGATGTATGGTGGAAAGAGCATCCCGATTATCGTGCCGAACAGGCTTTTTTACGCGTGCTGCGTTTGCCATTTCTTGGTCTGGCTCATAAAGATCGAGCTGGGTTGGCTTTGGCCTTACATTACCGATATGGAGCAAATATTTCTGAACCCAGTGTAGTGCATGCACACTCTCTACTTGATAAGGCTCGTATCCATAGAGTTAAGACTATTGGTTTAGCTATGCGGCTAGGTTACGCCTTGTCAGCAGGCGGTCCTGACATGCTATGTAGGACATCTTTAAGTATCAATGGGGACAGCCTAGTATTAGAATTACCTGATGCAGACCCTCTATTTAAGACAGGATCTTACGCTCGACATTTAGTACGCTTGGCTGAACATCTTGAATTAAAGCCATTATTCTCGCGAGTATGACAATAACTACATCTCTACTGGGGGAAAGCCTCTCAGGATAGGAAACAATCGCCATTCTAGGTAGTAGTTTGAGTCTGGAAACCGTTTAGCGAACTCTTTTAATGCTAGGGCGACACCAGCTGCATTTCCAGTTTGATACTCGGATGCGATCCAGAGCAATACCCATCTTTTGTCGACGCTATCGCCGGCA
This sequence comes from Fidelibacterota bacterium, assembly GCA_002712165.1. Taxonomy (GTDB): domain Bacteria; phylum Pseudomonadota; class Alphaproteobacteria; order Rhodospirillales; family Rhodospirillaceae; genus UBA11612. The sequence continues at coordinate 26,069 of PASS01000044.1, read as the reverse complement.
TAATCTGCCTCGTTAATTGCAGTTTGGATGCGCGTAGCAGTCGCTTTGTAATCTTTTAGTATGAATCGTGCTTGTGCTATCATCACTAAAATTTGGGTATCTTTTTCATTGCCAGTAATGTTGAAAAGCTGCTCCCCAGCTTTTATTGATTCAAGGTATTCACCGGCATTGTAATGGAGTGCGGCTATCGATTTCACCTGATTGGGTACGCTTTCTGCCGGTTCTTGGCCTGTTGCCAGGGCAGCCTTCAAGGCTATTGCCGCTTCGCTATAATTTTCTAAATTTATGAGTACCGAAGCGATCACAGACTGAATGACGTAGGTTTCGTAGGCCGATAAATTCTGCGTTTTAGAGGTCTCTCGTGCTTTTCCTAAAGCCATGTCTAATTCGCCGCTAAATAGATGATCTTGCACCTGAAGCAAGGCTTTGCGCACCTCTAATCCAACTGACCGGGTAGCAGGTTCATAATCAGCGCTTGTAGGTGTAGTGCCTAAGCTGATTGTCAGAGCTATTGTGATCAACATTAATAGTCTATGAGCCATGGAACTTACTACATATTTCAGTGTCAAGACTCTTCAGCGTTCAAACACTTCTATAGATTTTCCGTCTGCTGAAAGACCAATTGCGATAATTCCATGCTTGAGCTTAAGGGCGTCGTCACCAAACAACTCACGTCTCCACCCATGCAGTGCAGGGACATCAGCGAGATCAGATTGGGCTATGGCATCAATATCGTCTTTAGAAGCGATAATTTTTTGTGCGACATTGTGCGTTTCGGCCTTAGTCTTGAGAAGTAGTTTGAGAAGCTCAACCAGAGATTTTGGGGCCTGGTTACCTTGATTATAATCACCTTCGGTACGAGGGTACTCAGATTTGGGCATTTCTTTAACTCTAGAGATGGCCTCAAGGACACCGTCAGCATATTTGCCGCTAGCAAGAGCTTTGGCTATTCGCGATCGTTTTATGTCTTCGACAGTCTTTGGCAAGCTGGCCGCTAACTCCAGTAAAGCATCATCTTTGGCGACTCGCTGGCGCGGAATATCTAGGGACTGTGCTTTAAGCTCGCGCCATTCGGCCAATTCGCGCAGTACCGCAAGCAGTCTTGGCTCACGAGTCCGGGCGCGAATGCGGCGCCAGACTTCGCGTGGACAAATTTTGTAAGTATCTGGGCTCGAAAGAATCGCATTTTCTTCATCTAACCACGCTGCACGACCAGTTTGTTCCAGTTTTTTTACCAGCTTTGTGTATACGGTTCGCAGGTGGGTTACATCGCCTAGGGCGTATTCAACTTGCCGATTAGTAAGTGGGCGCCTTGACCAATCAGTGAAGCGTTGGGTTTTGTCTAGACGGCTACCGGTCAATTTAGATACTAAGGTTTCATAGCCAACTTGGTCACCAAATCCGCACACCATGGCTGCGATCTGAGTATCAAAGACTGGCGTAGGGACTGCGCCAGTGGCAGTGTAGAAAATCTCCAAGTCCTGTCGGCCTGCGTGAAATACCTTCATAACTTTAGGATTAGCTAAAAGTTCGTAAAGAGGCGAAAGGTCTAGATTAGGGGCTAGTGGATCAATGCAGTGGGCATAGTCTGGACCGCTGACCTGCACTAGGCATAATTTAGCCCAGTAGGTGGTCTCCCGCATAAACTCTGTATCAACGGTGATAAATGTGGCGGATTTCAAGCTATCGCAGAAGTTTGCCAGGGCGGCAGAATCAGTAATTAAGGCCATGGGGATTGTCTTAACGGTTGCCTGCGAATGCTGCACCCGCAGGCCGCAATATAGTTTTCAGTGTTAGGCTGGGTGAAGTTTATAGATTTAATGCTTGTGAGCCTTGACAAATGTTGTTGTTCGGTGTGGTTTCACGCCGCCCCATGATCTATCGCGGCACCTCGCGGTGTCTTAATTTATCACCGTTATGCAAGGATTTGGCGATGCACCGCTATCGTACACATACCTGTGATGCTCTCCGTAAAGAAGATTCTGGCACGGAAGCACGGTTGTCAGGATGGGTCCACCGTAAGCGCGATCACGGAAATTTATTATTCGTTGATGTGCGAGATCAGTATGGAGTGACCCAATGCGTTGCTGATGCGTCCAGTGATGTGTTTGCTACGTTAGAGGCTTTGCGTCTGGAGAGCGTTATTTGTGTAACAGGCAAAATTGTTCCCCGCTCCGCTGATACCATAAATGACAAACTTCCCACAGGCCATGTTGAGATAGTTGTCGCTAACATTGAGGTGTTGTCAGAGGCTGCTGTGCTACCTATGCAGGTGGCTGGTGATCAGGAATATTCCGAGGAGATGCGTCTCAGCTATCGTTTTCTCGATCTTCGTCGTAATAAAATGCGCGAACATATTCTGCTGCGTTCGAATGTCATAGCTAGTATCCGCCGTCGAATGTGGGCGCAGGGATTCTTAGAATACCAAACTCCAATCCTAACGGCATCATCCGCGGAAGGTGCACGCGACTTTTTAGTTCCCTCGCGTCTTCATCCCGGAAAATTTTATGCTTTGCCCCAGGCGCCACAACAATTCAAACAACTGATAATGACTTCTGGCTTTGATCGCTATTTTCAAATTGCCCCTTGTTTCCGGGATGAAGATAGCCGAGCTGATCGGTCGCCTGGCGAGTTCTATCAACTTGATTTTGAGATGGCATTCGTCACTCAGGATGATGTTTTTGCTGCGATCGAGCCAGTCCTTGTGGATGTTTTCGAAGAGTTCAGTAATGGTCGTGTTGTAACGACGTCTCCGTTTCCCCGCATATCCTATTATGATGCTATGCTAAAATACGGTAGCGATAAGCCTGATTTACGAAATCCCTTGTTGATTACCGATGTGACCGAATCTTTTAAGGGTTCAAATTTCGGACTATTTGCAAAGAATATTGAAAAGGGCGCAATTGTTCGTGCGGTGCCTGCACCTAGCTCTGCGGATCGGCCACGTAGTTGGTTCGACAAGCTCAACGATTGGGCGAGAAGCGAAGGGGCGGGTGGCCTTGGTTATATTCAGTATAAAGATGGTGAAGCGCGCGGTCCCATTGCTAAAAACCTTGACTCTGACCGCGTTGCGGAGATCAAGTCAGTAACAGGTGCTGAGGATGGTGATAGCGTATTTTTTGTATGCGATCAGCCCGATAGTGCGGCGAAATTTTCAGGTCATGTGCGCACAAAAATCTGCGATGAATTGGACCTACTGGATCAGGGCAAATTGATGTTTTGCTGGATCGTAGATTATCCCATGTACGAGCGCGATATGGATACCGGCAAGATAGATTTCAGTCATAACCCATTCTCTATGCCACAAGGTGGCCTGGAGGCTTTGCAAAACCAAGATCCACTTACAATTAAAGCCTACCAATACGATATTGTATGTAATGGGATTGAATTATCTTCAGGAGCAATCAGGAATCATCGTCCTGACATCATGTATAAAGCTTTCGAAATTGCCGGGTACGATAATGAAGAAGTAGAAAAACGGTTTGGTGGAATACTTAATGCATTCAAGTATGGCGCACCTCCTCACGGTGGTGCTGCTCCAGGAATTGATCGTATTGTGATGTTGCTTGCCGACGAGCCCAATATTCGTGAAGTAATTCTGTTCCCGATGAATGGGCGTGCTGAAGATTTGCTTATGCAGGCGCCTAATGTTGTCTCACAAAAACATCTGAAAGATCTTTATATAAAGACGAATTTGCCTAAAGAGCCGGGAATAACACATTCTGATGTAAAATCAGAAATACCTGATTCTTGAGGGAAATGACCCTTATGTTCGCTTTTATGCCAGCCTAGCGGGAATCTATACCTAACTTATTCTTGCGTTTTTGCTTGATCCGGTACATTGCTGCATCAGCCGATTCAAGAAGCTCCCGTACTTCATCTTTAGATGCGTACATGTGCATTCCACAACTTGCTTGAATAGGAATTTTCTTGCCATTCCATTCTGCATGAGCGTTATTGAGCTTGCGGTCTAACTCCTGTGCGCGTTTGGCACCGTTTGTCTTATTAGAACGAGGCAAGAGTACCGCGAACTCATCACCGCCTAGCCTCCCAACATAGTCGGTATCACGCACATGGCCATTTAGAAGTTTAGAAACAGTTTTCAGAACTTGATCACCGGCTGCATGTCCGTAGGTATCATTAATAGGCTTGAACTCGTCTAGGTCAACAAAGATCAGAACACCACCTACGCCATGACGACGTGCTACGGAAAGCTCGTGAAGCAAAATTTGCTCAAATCCGCGCCTATTGAGGATCTTTGTTAAGGCATCAGTGGTGGCTAAACTCTCAAGTTCAGCCATACGTTTGTCTTGCTCTTGCAATTGCTTGGAGATTTCTTCCACCAAGTTATGCGCCAGTTTCGCCACGTCTAAACTTTCTTGTGAATCAACTGGCGATTTGCTTGGAGATGTATGCTTTGTGAACTGGAGTAATTGAGTTAGTTTCGTTACGATTGAATCGTAACCAAAGCCTGACGTGCTTGCACCTTCTGGCTTGTGTAAACCCGCCATCTTGTGATTCTCCTATCCCCATGGGGCGGCAATTCTGATTAATGCGTAGCTTCAACGTAAACAGTATCAAGTTGGAGCGACCAATATAATTTTAGCTTAAGGTAAATTTCCGCGTTTTAGGAGATAAAGTATTGGCTGTAATAAATTCTTTCTGTATGGCCTGAACCAAAAGATATAAATTAAGCAATTGTTTTATATGGATAAATTAAGGTATATTAGCAATATTAGAATTTCTCTAGTGATATCCCCACTGCCAGGTAGTTACATCACTTAGATTATCCAAAATAGCTGGTCAAAGAACGGAATCTACTATGCGGGTTTTGTGGTTGATCATTCTTTCATTCTTTAGCTACTCGACTAAGGCCAAAGCCAAGCGGCTCCGCGAACGCCGCTTGCTGAGCCGTGGCGCGGTGGAACAAGATCTGTGACCACGGTGTCGGAAAATACATATTTTGGCCATATTTTTGGGACCTCTCTGTAAAGACGTTCTACGTGCGAAAGTCCTCCGCCCAATATGATCACATTAGGGTCTAGGGTGTTAATAAGGCTTGCACTGGCGCGGGCAAGGCGCTCGACGTATCTATTCATTGTTTGTTCAGAGGATTTATCCCCCACATCGGCTCGCCTCGAAATTTCAGCCGCATCAAGTATTCCATTCGTGAATTTAGCATGATCATTGCTCAGCGCCGGACCCGACAAAAAAGTTTCTATGCAGCCGTATAGGCCACAGTAGCAGCGTGGGCCTGGAGTTTCGTCTTCATGTATCGATGGCCAAGGTAGGGGATTATGTCCCCACTCTCCGGTAACAGCATTAGGTCCACGAACAATAGTTTTGTTTATGACTAAGCCACCACCGACACCAGTGCCAAGAATAATACCAAATACGACCATTGACTCTGCTCCGGCACCATCTATTGACTCCGAATAGGCAAAACAGTCTGCATCGTTAGCGAGGCGAATTTTACGACCCATAGCCTTAGCTAAATCACGGTCTAGAGGGTGGCCAATAAGGCAGGTAGAATTCGAGTTTTTGATTAGTCCAGTGGCAGGTGAAATTGTCCCGGGTACACCGATTCCCACAGGTGTGTCACTATCATCGACTGAGTTTACCAGTTCAGTAATGGCTCTAACTGTCTTATCGTAATTGCCCTGTGGTGTGGGTACACGGCGGCGAGCTAGTTCTTGCCCCGTTCTGTCGAGACAAATAATTTCGATTTTAGTGCCCCCGAGATCTACACCGATACGTATATTAGACATTTATTTGCCTCACTCAGTTTGCACTATTTGTGATATAGCAATACCGATCCATGGCATAGAGATAGGCGTCTGGACAAGATATCCAATCTATGACACCCAAAGCCTATGAATGAGCATACAATGAAGGTTGTAGACGGCCTGCGCTTTCCTTTTTCTGAGGCCCCTGCGCCAGGTACGCTGATCGAAGTGGTACCTCGGCTACATTGGCTACGTATGCCATTACCCTATGCTTTAAATCACATAAATCTATGGGTCCTAGATGATGGGGATGGGTGGACAGTTGTAGATACTGGTCTATGCACATCCGAAACCCAAGGGTTATGGAAACAGATTTTTGCGGTTCCCCTGAAAGATAAGCCACTGCTAAGAGTTATTTGCACTCATTTTCATCCAGATCATATTGGGCTCGCTGGGTGGTTAGCAGAAAAGTACCAGGTTCCGCTTTGGGTGACTGAAAAGGAAATTAAAGCGGCACGAACGACTTTTGAGCAGAATGAAAATGTAATGACTCCGATACTCACTGAACACTACAGTCGTGCGGGGTTGAATGATGCTATAGCTCAAGCAGTGGCAACGCGGGGCAATTCTTACTCTCGACGCGTTCACCGACTTCCTGAAAATGTTATTATCATCGATCCATCAAAACCAATTGAAGCAGCTGGTAAACATTGGCGTGTTATTATCGGTGAAGGCCATTCCCCCGAGTTGGCTGCGCTGTACTCTGAAGACTTGGGTGTTTTAATATCTGGCGACCAAGTGCTTCCGGGTATTTCGCACAATGTGAGCGTGCGTCCAACGGAGCCGGGGATGAATCCTCTCGCTAAATTTTTGGGTACTTTGCTTCGTTTTAGTGCCTTGCCTGAAGACACGTTTGTGCTGCCATCGCATAAGCTACCCTTTTATGGATTGCAGTTGCGTGTTGAGCAACTTATTAAACATCATCACGAGCGTTTGGATGTTGCACGCAAGGCATGTCGTTTAGGAGCTAGTGTCAGCGATGTTCTGAAGATTATGTTTGAGCGCGACTTCGATGCTCATCAGCTTCATTTTGCTCTAGGTGAGACGTTAGCGCATCTGAACTTTTTGGTCGCTACCGGTGAAATCGAAATGGTCTCGGACGGAGAGTTGGATTTATACCATACATTGGCCACAGCGGCGTAATCACCATAAATATATTCACGTCTTTTCACGGGTACAATGACGACATTGCTCCTTACTCACGAAAGTTATCTTGCACACAATACTGGGCCGTACCATCCAGAGCAGCCTGCGCGTTTGAGTAGTATTCTGAAGGGTTTGGACCAGCCTATTTTTAGTGGCCTTATACGTGAAAACTCGCCGCGGGCATCTGAGCATGACATTAGCCGCGCTCATCCCGGCGCTTATACTAAACGTCTTTTATCGGTTATTCCCTCAAAAGGCCTGCGGCAACTCGATTCTGATACGATAATTTCTTCAGGATCAGCTGAGGCGGTATTCCGCGCCGCAGGTGCTGTAATTCGCGCTATAGATGCAGTAGCTGCGCGAGAAGTAGATAATGCGTTTTGTGCGATAAGACCACCAGGGCATCACGCTGAGGCAGATCAGGCAATGGGATTCTGTTTGGTGAACAATGTTGCCGTCGGTGCATTTCATGCTCGTGCTGTTCAAGGCTATAGACGTGTTGCTGTTATTGACTTTGATGTACATCACGGAAATGGCACCCAGAAAATTTTTTGGAATGATGCCGAAACCTTCTATGCATCCACCCACCAATTTCCTTTCTATCCGGGGACCGGCAATAGCGGGGAACGTGGTGCTCACAATAATGTGCTTAACGTGCCTCTACTCGAAGGTAGCTGCGGCGAAGTGTTCCGTGGAGCTTTAGCTGAAGAAATTCTTCCGGCGGTGGCGAAGTTTAAGCCTGACATTATCCTTATTTCTGCTGGATTTGACGCTCATAAAGATGATCCATTAGGCGGTCTTTGTCTGGCTGAGACTGATTTTGCCTGGGCTACAGCAGCAATTATGGATATGGCAAGCGAGGTATGCAGCGGAAGGGTGGTATCTGTCCTTGAAGGAGGCTACAACTTGGTTGCTTTGACAGATTGTGTTGTGGCTCATGTTGAAACGCTAAAGGATCACTAAATGGCGAAATTACCTAATCCCAAAGATACTCCCGACATGGGATTTGAAGAGGCGATGAAAGAATTAGAAGGAATCGTCCGCGACCTTGAGGGGGGCAATGTGAAGCTTGATGATGCTGTGAAATTTTATGAACGCGGTGCGGCTCTTAAGCGTCACTGTGAAAGCAAATTAGCTGACGCGCGTAACAAGATTGAAAAAATTACCGGCGACGGTAAATCATTGGATCCTATGGATCGTGAGTAACGTTGCAGTAAAGTCTGCATCCACGGAGTTTGGCGAGGGCAGCTTTAAGGCCGCTTTGAAATTCACAGCCGATCGTGTGAACGAGGAATTAAACCGTCTTCTACCCCCTGTACTAGAGCCCGAAGGCCATGTGGTTAAAGCGATGCGTTACGCTGCACTTGATGGAGGCAAGCGGTTGCGCCCATTTCTTGTTTGTGCGGCATCGGATTTATTTGGTGTGCCACTTGTAATCTCAATTCGTGTCGCTGCAGCAATAGAAATGGTACACTGTTATTCATTAATACATGATGACTTGCCAGCTATGGATGATGACGATCTACGCCGTGGTCGCCTAACTGTACACAAGAAGTTTGATGAAGCTACAGCGATACTTGCGGGTGACGCTCTTCTCACGGAATCTTTTGCGGTACTAGCAAATCCAGAGACTCATGCGGATTCTAATGTGCGTATTGCCCTAGTCCAGGAACTTGCGCATGCTTCGGGCGCTGCGGGAATGGTGGGTGGGCAGATTATCGACTTACGGGCCGCAAATCTCAGTCTGGATGACTCAGGACTGCGCCGACTTCAAAACCTGAAAACCGGTTGTATAATCTCTTGCGCTTGCCGATCAGGTGCAGTCGTTGGCAAGGCACCTACTGAACTTGTGACTGCGCTTGGTAAATACGGAATTGCTATGGGGCTAGCATTTCAGATTGCCGATGACGTACTAGATGTAGAAGGGTCTTCGGCTGAAACGGGGAAGGCCATAGGTAAGGACGAGGCGGCCGGAAAAGCGACTTTTGTTTCGCGGCTGGGTTTAAAAGGTGCTAAAGACTATGCTAGTTCATTGGTAGACGAGGCAATAGCCCATCTCGCACCATTCGGTGCTAAGGCTAAGCTTCTTAAAGAAGCCGCAATATTTGTCGTTGAGCGGCGCAATTGAGACGTAGCCAGTGTTTAGGTGCAGTACGTGACTACACAAACCCCATCTTCTTCTGTTCCTGATACCCCCCTTCTTGACCAGGTTTCTGCTCCAAGAGATTTACGTAATCTGAGTATTGAGCACCTTCAAAAACTATCTAATGAACTGCGAGCTGAGACGATTCATAGCGTTTCGCGCACTGGGGGCCATTTAGGCGCGGGGCTAGGTGTCGTTGAATTAACGGTTGCTATTCATCATGTGTTTGACACGCCAGGAGATCGATTGCTCTGGGATGTGGGCCATCAATGCTATCCTCATAAAATTCTCACTGGTCGTCGCGATAGCATGTCAACCATCCGTCAGAAGGGTGGTTTATCCGGATTTACGCTACGTACGGAAAGCGAATATGATTGCTTCGGCGCTGGTCACAGCTCTACGTCTATTTCTGCTGGACTCGGGATGGCCGTTGCTCGGGATTTCGCGGGCGATGACAATCATGTGATCGCAGTAATAGGTGACGGTGCTATGAGTGCAGGCATGGCTTATGAAGCCATGAACAATGCAGGTAGTCTTAAAAGCCGCTTAATTGTTATTCTTAATGACAATGATATGTCTATTGCGCCAGCGGTTGGTGCCATGAGTGCTTATTTGTCGCGATTACTATCGTCTAAGCCTTATTTGACAATTCGTCAGGCTCTTAAACAGATTGCCGCACATTTTCCTAAACCACTTGAAGAAGCTGCCCGTCGTGCCGAAGAATACACTCGGGGCATGGTCACTGGGGGAACATTATTCGAGGAGCTTGGTTTTTATTATGTTGGTCCTATAGATGGGCATCGCATCGAGCACCTAGTGCCAGTGCTGCGTAATGTGCGAGAAAGTAGAGCTGAAGGCCCGGTGCTAATTCATGTTGTTACACAAAAGGGGCGCGGCTATCCCCCAGCAGAGGCGGCTGCAGACAAGTACCACGGCGTGACTAAATTTGATGTTATATCAGGGACCCAGGCCAAAGCAGTAGCAAAGGCACCCTCTTATACAGGTGTTTTTGCTAAGGCACTTATTGAAGAGGCAAAAGCTGATGATAAGGTAGTCGCAATAAATGCAGCGATGCCAAGTGGTACAGGGCTTGATAAATTTAATAAACAATTCCCCGACCGTTGTTTTGATGTCGGAATCGCCGAACAGCATGCTGTAACTTTCGCAGCTGGTCTAGCCACAGAGGGTTATAAGCCTTTCTGTGCTATATATTCCACGTTCTTGCAGCGTGCCTACGATCAAGTAGTTCACGATGTAGCTGTGCAGAATTTACCGGTACGATTTGCTCTTGATCGGGCCGGTTATGTCGGTGCCGATGGTGCCACGCATCAAGGATCATTTGATATAGCGTATCTTGGCTGCTTGCCTAATTTTGTCATAATGGCGGCGGCCGATGAAGTTGAACTTATGCATATGGTGGCTACGGCGACGGCACATGACATAGGCCCAATAGCAATTAGGTACCCTCGAGGCGAGGGTCTTGGACTTGAATTGCCTAAGCGCGGCACACCTATCTCTATTGGTAAGGGCCGTATAATACTTGAAGGCACCAAGATCGCATTACTTAGTTTGGGTACACGTCTTGCGGCATGTATGAAAGCTGCAGACGAGCTTGTGGCACGCGGGTTGTCAACTACAGTAGCAGATGCACGTTTTGTGAAGCCTTTAGATGAAGAATTGATAGGTAAGCTGGCTGAATCTCACGACGTTCTAATCACAGTTGAGGAAGGAGCCGCTGGAGGATTTGGATCTCGGGTATTGAGTTTTTTGGCTTGGAGCGGAAGCCTAGATAAAGGAATTAAGGTTCGGACGATGACTATGCCAGATGTATTTATTGAGCATGCAAAGCCCGAACATCAGGTTGAGGCTGCACACCTAACTGCACCTCATATTGTAAAAGTGGCATTGAATGCGCTGGGCCATGAGAGTATCGGCGTAAAAAGCGGGACGCCTAAAAGGGCGTGACTCGCGAGACTAAGCCATTGTCAAAGTCTAAGATTCGGCTCGACCAGTTACTCGTTGATAGAGCCCTTGCAGGAAGTCGCTCTAAGGCTCAAGCACTCATCATGGCTGGGATTGTCTTCAGTGGAGACCAACTTCAAAGATCAGCTGGAGCGAAGGTCGCTGCTGACATACCTCTAGTTGTGAAGGGACCCGCACATCAGTGGGTTTCGCGGGGTGGTTTGAAGCTTATGCATGGGCTAGAGTACTTTGAGTTTAGTCCTCTCAATCGTGTTTGCATTGATGTGGGGTCCTCTACCGGTGGCTTCACGGATGTCCTTGTGACCAGTGGAGCTTCTAAAGTTTATTCTGTTGACGTTGGGTATGGGCAGCTAGCACATAAACTTCGAACCGACCCACGTGTCATTGTTCTTGAGCGTATGAATGCTCGCTATTTGAGCTCATCTCATGTGCCAGACAATGTTAATGTACTAGTCTGTGACGCTAGCTTTATCAGTTTGAAAACGGTTCTTCCGGCGGCAATGAATTTAGCCGCGCCAGGGGCCTGGCTGATCGCTCTCATAAAGCCTCAATTCGAAGTGGGCAAAGGGCGCGTGGGTAAGAAGGGTGTTGTGAGTGACCCGGAGTTACATAAAGAAGTCTGTAAAAACATATCAGATTGGATAGTTGAAAAAGCCGGCTGGTCGGTGGTGGGCTGCACGCGAAGCCCTATTATCGGTCCGAAAGGTAATATAGAATTTTTGATTGGTGCTGTGTACCAAGGTTAGCGAATTAGTTCGCGCTTATAGGCAGCATATACAGCTGGACGCCTTCGTGCTGTAAAGCAGCGTACTGAGCAAAAACAGGAGAAAAAAGCTCTTTAATCCACGCTGAGGCTTGCAAAAGACTCATAATTCCGAAAGGGAGCTGCCCTTCCTCCAGGACACGGATGAGAGAACTTAAAGTATCCTCGGGAGCAGGGAAGGGCACAAGCCAGACTGAATCTTCTTCCTCCAAGCCAATCTGGGTTTTGGTATAGTCAATGGCACTGCCGAGGCCACCAAGCTCGTCTACAAGCCCCACATCAAAAGCATCTCTTCCACTCCATATACGGCCTCGCGCAACCTTATCAATTTCTTCAATACTCATATCCCTACTTTCTGCCGCTTTGTTGGTAAAATCCGCGTATGTTGCATCAAGCATTTGATTAAGCCGCTTCAAATCAGTTTCATTAAAGTCAGTCAAGGAACTGAACATGCCAGCAGAATCTCCCAGACTGATACGCTCAAAATGTACACCTAATTTTTCAGCAGCATCACTAATAATGAGCTTTCCGAGGATGACTCCAATTGAACCTGTGACAGTTGCCGGTTGAGCAAATATACGGTCAGCTGGCATCGCAATGTAATAACCACCTGAGGCAGCAGTATCACCCATACTTACAATAATCGGTTTAGATTGTTTTTTGGCATTTTTGAGTTCTCGCCAAATGATATCTGAAGCTACATAGGAGCCGCCTGGGCTGTCTATTCGGATAATTAGAGCATCAATATCTTTATCGTTTGCCGCCTCACGAATAGCTTTGCTTATTCGTGAGGAGTTGACGCTGTTATTAGAGAAAATTTGACTTTCACTGCCACCGCGAGTGATTTCACCAACCGCATGAATAAGAGCTATTGTTTTTTTGGGCTCTGGCTTACCGCTAGATTGGTCGAATTCTAAATAACGACTCAGCCTCATAGAAGTTGCGATTCCAAAGTTCTTAACCAGTGCCGTCTCAAACTCGTCGCGGTATCCTATATTATCAATCAGACCACTTTCTAGAGCCTCTCCAGAGAGTAATGGCCCACGGTCGATGAGTGATCTCACTGTGTCATTATCCAAGCTTCGTGCTTCCGCTATGCCGGTTACGATTTGTTTGAACCACGATTGTATCAAACCTTCCGTGGCCTCTCGGTTTGCTGGTGACATTTCTGAATTTGTGTATATCTCCCCAGCACTTTTATATTCTTTCCGCTGTAGAAACCTGCCCTTAAGACCAAAGCGCTCAAGAAAATCTTTTATAAACGGTTGTTCGGAAACAATGCCAGAAACTCCTACCGTTCCAGATGGTTGCACCCAAATATCACTAAATGCTGAAGCTAGGTAATAGGAGGGCAGAGCGCCGATGCCCTCACCAATGGTTTCAGAGAATAGAAACGCGGGTTTGCCGGTAGCCCGAAATTTAAAAATGGCATCTCGCACATCTTGAATTTGTGCCAGTCCCAAGGCTTGGGTACTTAAATTAGACTTTAGCGCTATAACTCTTGGGTCATCAGCGGCTTTACGAATGGCGATTACAGCATCTTGTAACGTTGTCTTGGGTCTAAGTGAGAAGCCTTCTATACGTCCCCCAACACTTGCCTCAACAAACCCACCATCCATATCAATAGACAGAACAATTTTATCAGGAGCTGCAGCGTACTTCATGCCAAAATCGTCCAAAATAAAGAACGCGGCGAAAAAAGGTGCAAGTAAAATAAAGGTGAGAAAACCCAGAATAGCAAATATACCGATAAAAAAATTTCTGAGCATTCGCAACATCTTTAGAGTTACCTAGTTTATGCGCTGCACTGCGCCTGATGGCGTAGCAGGTGATCGGCCAAAACAATTGATAACATCGCCTCAGCCACGGGTACGGCACGAATACCAACGCAAGGATCATGGCGCCCCTTTGTGACGATCTCCGTATCTTTGCCGTGAATATTTACTGTTTTTTTAGGGCGTAAAATGGAACTGGTGGGCTTAATAGCGAGACGGGCAACAATAGGTTGGCCAGAGGATATTCCGCCGAGAATTCCTCCCGCATGATTAGATAAAAATTCTACGTTACCATTAGTGCCCATCCGCATTTCGTCGGCGTTGTCTTCGCCAGTCATGGCGGCAGTAGCAAAACCGCTGCCTATCTCTACCCCCTTTGCAGCATTAATGCTCATCAACGCACTGGCAATATCAGCATCAAGTTTACCATAGATAGGTGCACCTAATCCTGGCGTAATACCTTCGGCCACGACTTCGATGATGGCACCGGTAGATGATCCGCTCTTGCGCACTCCATCCAAGTACTTACCCCATATTTCTGATGCTTTGGCATCAGGACAGAAGAGTTGGTTGCGCTCTAATTCTTTCCAGTCCCAATTCGCACGATCAATTTTATGGGGCCCAATTTGGACTAAAGCGCCACGAATTATTACTTCTTGGCCAAGACGATGAACTAGTACTTTGCGAGCTATAGCCCCAGCAGCCACGCGCATCGCTGTTTCACGGGCCGATTGGCGTCCTCCGCCGCGATAGTCGCGCACACCGTATTTTTTGAAATAGGTGTAATCGGCGTGACCCGGACGGAATTTGTCTGCAATATCACTGTAGTCCTTAGGTCGCGCGTCCTCGTTCTTGATCATCAATCCAACCGGCGCTCCAGTCGTCACTCCCTCGAAAACGCCAGAAAGAATTTTCACTGTGTCCGATTCATGTCGTTGAGTAGTGTATTTTGATTGACCGGGTTTACGTTTGTCGAGACAGATTTGAATATCGTCTTCGATCAAAGGGATGCGCGGCGGTAAACCATCAACGACACATCCTAGCATGTGGCCATGACTTTCCCCGTACGTAGTGAAGCGGAAGAGAGTGCCAAAGGTATTACTAGTCATCTCGTTAATCAGTCATTTTGGCACCAGCAAACAGGTCAGAGATATCCTGTGCTGATTCAGGGGCCATCATGCCTACTGTGTGATACCCGCAGTCCACGTGATGAACTTCGCCGGTAACACCACTACCTAGATCACTCAAGAGGTAAAGCCCAGATTTACCCACATCCTCAATTGTGACGTTACGATCCATAGGTGCGTTAAGTTCATTCCATTTCAAAATATAGCGAAAGTCGCCGATACCGGATGCTGCTAAAGTTTTAATTGGTCCTGCGGATATAGCGTTAACGCGAATATTATGAGGCCCTAGGTCTGTTGCCAAATACCGGACACTAGCTTCAAGAGCAGCCTTAGCCACGCCCATCACATTATAGTGTGGGGTCACGCGCTCTGCACCGAGATAGCTGAGTGTCATGAGACTTCCTCCAGCTTTCATCAGTGGTAATGCCATTCGGCATACTTCAGTAAATGAGTAGCACGAGATTTCCATTGTTTTATGGAAATTATCACGGGTTGTATCTACATAGCGGCCGCGCAACTGGTCTTTGTCAGAATAGGCAATAGCGTGAACTAGAAAGTCTAGACTACCCCACTTTTTTTCGATTTCTTTAAAGACGTGTTTCATCGATTCTGTGTCGGTAACGTCACAGGGCACTAGGAAGGATGATTGTACGCTTTCCGCAAGAGGCCTGACCCGGCGCTCTAGAGCTTCTCCTTGATAGGTAAAAGCTAGATTGGCGCCTTGGGCTGCCACTTGCTGAGCAATACCCCATGCGATCGAGCGATCATTGGCGACACCCATGATCAGCCCTTTTTTCTTCGCCATCAAAAGCTGTTGTTCAGCCATAGCCGATACCTGGTGATGTAACTAAAAATTTTCGGGAACTACAAGTCACGGCATCCTACACTAAACCACCCGATGGGCAAGGTAACCGAAATATGACATCCGTATCTATAGCCGAGCAAGTTACTAAATATCCTGAAAAAGTGTCTTTAGGTGTAATAGGCATTTGTCCAGGCGGTTTTTATTACGCTCTAGAAAAGCACTTTCGGAATACGCATTGCTCATTACGGGTCTGGGAAACGTCGTTTTTCTATCTAATGCCGCATAAAGCAAGGGGAACAGGAGTGTTTTAGTTCTCGACAATTCTCCAGGTTCCATCGGGCTGACGGCATGCTGTACCATATCCATCTTGTTTTTTACCACCAACAATGATTTCTGATTGAAACTCACGGCAATAGGAACCGTTTTCAGTGCTTCCATCGCGCACAGGCGTAAACGATCCGTGATTACCAGTGTTCGGATTATTCCAAATGATTGTTTCGTTAAGTGGGGCGGTATAGGCCAGACGCTCAGCATTCTGCATTTTCATACGATCCAGATCGTCCATGCTTCGGCCAATGGAACTGCCGACAGCAGCACCAGCTAAGGTACCAAAAGCTGTCGCTGCCAGTTTTCCATCCCCGCTGCCAAATTGAGAACCCAGCAAGCCTCCCAATACGGCACCTAGCAGAGCTCCGCCTCCTGCATTTTGGCCAGAATTTTCTGCACATCCGCTGATAACCAGTGTTAACACCAGTAAAGTAGCGGCTATCGATTGCTTGGATAGGGTCTTAAACATTGCGTGCACCTTACTTAATGCCTGTCTTATCCAATTTCATTAGAATTACTCTTATTTATGTTGCAGGCGAGACGATATATCACTCTAACGATTCCAACGAAAAATAGTGTCAAAATGATGACGAATCTAGTTATTAAACGCCATGAATACCTAAAATCCTAAGATTGACAAGGCGCTAATCAGAGTTGATCGTAAGAATCGAGCCTAACTTTTGATTTATGTTGGAACATATGGATTCTCCTTTACCCATCGTCGAAGTTTCTAATCCTATCACATTGTTTCGTCAGTGGTATGACGAGGCTATCTCCAAGGAACCTGACGTACCCAATGCCATGAGCTTAGCCACAGCTAACTCTGATGGTAAACCATCCGTTCGCATGGTTCTAATGAAGGAGGTCAGTGAGCGTGGTTTTGTATTCTACACCAACACTGAGAGCCGTAAGAGCGCTGAACTAGAAAATAATAGATTTGCGTCCCTCTGTTTTCACTGGAAATCCATGAAACGGCAGGTGAGGATTGAAGGTAGTGTTGTGTTTGTCAATGCAGCGGATGCTGATGCCTACCATGCTTCCCGTCCTCGCCAAAGCCAGCTCGCAGCCTGGGCATCTCGGCAGTCGCACGTATTGGACCGGCGTGAGACTTTGCTAAGTAGGTTCAAGGAAATGGAGACTCGCTTCGAGGGAAATGTCGTCCCACGATCTCAGACTTGGAATGGGTATTGTCTGATGCCGA
Organism: Fidelibacterota bacterium; assembly: GCA_002712165.1. Taxonomy (GTDB): domain Bacteria; phylum Pseudomonadota; class Alphaproteobacteria; order Rhodospirillales; family Rhodospirillaceae; genus UBA11612. Next base: position 9,013 of record PASS01000044.1, on the reverse strand, counting down.
TGGTTCTAGAATTCTGGCAGGATGTTCGTGACCGCCTGCATGATCGACTCATTTATACGCGCCACAAAGAGGGGTGGGGCATCAAGCGGCTATATCCATGAAGACCTCTCATGCGCCATCAGTAGTCCCTACCATTGCAAAGAAAACGGGGCCTTCAAATGGCCCAGAGTTAATGCGAGCGGCGACGTATGCAGCGATTGCGGTGGCGGCTTTGCTTTTGGGTATAAAGACTTGGGCGTATTTTGTTACCGGATCGGTGGCTCTATTGGCAAGTGTAGCGGACTCCGCATTAGATCTCTTAGCATCGGCGTTAAATTTTATAGCAATCCGTATAGCCCTTAAGCCTGCCGATTCTGATCATCGGTTTGGACACAGCAAGGCCGAGCCACTCTCGGGTCTCAGTCAAGCCGCTTTTATTGCAGGTTCTGCAGTCTTGGTGATGGTTGAGGCAGCAACACGCTTTGGAAATAACTCCCCTATCGAGGCCAGTGGATTTGGAATAGGCGTAATTGTATTTGCCACAATAGTAACTTTAATTCTGGTTCAATTTCAAAAGTACGTGGTTAGGAAAACCGGATCTGTGGCGATTGGGGCAGACTCTCTACACTACACTGGCGACCTATTCATGAACGCAAGTGTAATTATGGCTCTGATATTATCGTATAATTTTAGCGTGCACTGGATTGATCCGCTGTTTGGAATAGGAATTTGCCTATTTCTCATTTACAACGCAGCGCGGATTGCAACTCACTCTGTTCATCTTTTGATGGACCGAGAGCTTCCAGATAAGGATCGAGAAATTATTCGTGCAGCTGTGCTTAATCACCCGGATGTTCTAAGTGTGCACGAATTACGCACGCGATCGTCGGGTCTACATCAATTTATTCAGATGCATATTGTTTTGAAGCGGGAAATATCTTTTCTAGAAGCGCATCGTATTTCCGACAGCGTGGAAAAAGCTGTAAAAAAAGATTTTCCTTCCGCCGACATCATTATTCATCAAGACCCGGAAGGCTTAGAACACCTTGTCCGTTGATCGGACTGGCTTTTATTAGCACGACCTAGAGGGGTGTTGGGGCAAACACTGTAATTATGTTGGAGTATTCTTAGCTTCTTATTCTGTGCGTTGGCGATATTACTCTTACGCCCTTATCAATTTCCGACGGCTTTTTTAGCTGGCTCGGAAGGTTGCCTTTATGGGCTGTAACCGGCAATGCGTCGCTATTATTGTCGGTACTGCCAAAATTCATATCTAGCCTCATTTCAAGTATTAGAACAAAAAAAGAACTGCATGCTATGTATAAATTAAATATACAGGATGTATGGATATTTAGCTTCATAGGCACATTATGTGGTATTATTATCAGTCTAGGGTAGGGGCCCGGACTGAACTGTTGCCTGGCGGTTAAGGCTAACTTTGCGGAAAGGGATATTTGCGCCAAAGGCGCGCATTGTGAGGAGATAATAGTATGGAGCAGATATCTGGATTCGTCCCAACTTTGCTTGGGGCGTTGGTATTACTCGTTGTCGGATGGGTTCTTGCCGCCCTTGTAGCAAGGGCTGTGCGTGCAGCTATCAGCCGCACAGGTATTAGTGGAAAATTGGCAGAGTGGTTTGGTCAGCCAAAAGGCTCGGAGGCTTTAGAGCTAGAGCAGTGGGTTGGGCGTATTGTCTTTGTCATTCTGATGCTCTTCGTTCTTGTTGGTTTTTTCCAGATTCTTGGCCTATCGCAAATCACTGAGCCACTGAATGAACTTCTAAGCTCTATTTTTGGCTTTGCACCGCGCCTGATTGCTCCGGTTCTCCTGGCTATTTTTGCTTGGATTATCGCAACGGTTTTACGAATAGTCATACGTAAAGCACTTAGTACCATTAATTTTGATGACATGTTCAAGGGCGCTGCCGAAAATGATAGCGACCGTCTTCCGGTCACAAATGCGATTGCCGAGACAGTTTATTGGCTAACATTCTTGCTATTCTTACCGGCAATTCTAAGTCCGTTAAACCTTGAGGGGTTATTGTCTCCGGTTCAGGGCATGATAGATCAAGGTCTAGCATTCTTGCCGAACATCCTTGGAGCGGCAGTTATTCTCATCGTTGGCTGGATTGTAGCGCGTATCGTTAGGCGAATAGTTACGAATGTACTTGATGCCATGGAGGCTGATCGATTTAGCCGTCAGACTGGTTTGCAGACAGCTTTGGGTGACCACCGACTATCATCAGTGATCGGATTGATCGTTTTTATCCTGATCCTAATCCCAGTTTTGGTAGCTTCTCTTAATGCACTAGAGCTTCAGGCCATCACGGCCCCAGCTAGCAATATGCTTGACCAGGTGTTGGCAGCTATTCCCAATATTTTTGCCGCAGCTTTGGTTCTGGTCGTGGCCTATGTTGTGGCTAAGGTTGTAGCAGGTCTTTTGACTAACCTCCTTGCGGGTATCGGCTTTGATCGTGTGCTGGAGCGGATAGGCTTGGCGAAAGCCGAGGCCAAGGCAGGAGGTCGTACGCCTTCTCAAATCGTCGGCTATCTTTTGATTGTAGCGGTTCTTCTATTTGCAGTGGTGGAGTCGCTCAGTCTCATAGGCTTTGATTCTCTAGCTAACCTAGTCACAGACTTCTTATTGTTCTCAGGCAACGTGATTCTTGGTCTTATCATAATTGGGTTTGGTTTATTTCTGGCAAATATTGCAGCTAATGCGGTTAAAGCTGCTGGTCCCCCTCAGGCTGGTTTGCTTGGTATTACTACCCGTATTGCTATCATCGTTCTAGCAGTGGCCATGGGTATGGATCAGATGGGCGTGGCTAGTGATATTATCAATATCGCTTTCGGAATTGTTGTAGGTTCTATCGCTATTGCTGTCGCTGTCGCATTCGGTATCGGCGGTCGAGAGGTAGCAGCTCAACTCGTGCGAGAGTGGACAGATTCGATAACATCGAAGAAGAAATAAATAAATTATGGCCTAATACAAAACCGGGCGCAGAAATTTGCGCCCGGTTTTTTTATTCTATTCTAGGTGGTGGCTTACCTAAAATCATGTCTGCTGCTTTTTCACCAATCATCATTGTTGCTGCATGGGTGTTAGCCGACGGTATTGATGGCATCACCGAAGCATCCGCTACACGTAAGTTCTCTAAGCCATGAACTTTCAATTGATCACTAACCACGGCGTAAGGATTGCTGGCTGGCCCCATACAAGATGTTCCGATAAAGTGAAATACTGTGGAACCTTTGGTTCGCAGATAATTCAAAATTTCATCATCAGTTTGAACGTCCATGCCTGGCTGTACTTCGTGTTCATAAAATGGAGCAAGCGTTGGAGAGGATAAGAGACGACGCCCCAGGCGAACTCCAGCAATACCTACCTGCTGGTCAATCGCGGAATCAAGATAGTTTGGTTGTACAGCTGGATCAGTAAACGGATCTGATGACTTCATTCTCACATATCCCTGACTCTCTGGACGCTGCTGCCAAAAGCCGCAAGTCATACCAGGTAAAGTATCTAGCAATCCAGCTATCCCTTCCATATAGCTAGCTGGTGTGAACGTGAATTGTAGATCAGAGTTTGAGAGTGAGGGGTTCGACTTCCAGAACACGTAAGCTAAAGAAGGACTGATCGATAGGATCGAGGGTAGTCCTAAGACCCATCGTGCTACTTGACCCCACAATTGTAGTCCACGACTTAACTCGTTAATGGTCTTTACGTTACGTACTTTTGCGACCATGCGAACAGCATAGTGGTCGCGAAGATTCTCACCTACACCAGGCAAGTCTGTGATTACTTTTAACCCCATTTCATTCAAAAGGCTCTTTGGTCCTACACCTGAGGTTTGCAGAAGGCGCGGCGTATTGAGGGCACCCCCGCATAAGATCACTTCACGGCGGGCTTTGACCGTGTATATGCTTCCACCAGGTCCACCTAAAAAATAGCGCACACCCACAGCACGTTTGTCCTCAAATAGGATTTTAGATACATGAGTATTTGTCAGGATACAGAGGTTCGAGCGCTGTCGCACTGGATGAAGAAATGAGCGGTAAGCAGAAAATCGACGGCCCTTATGGATGATACGTTGGTAGTAGCCGACGCCCTCTTGATGAGCTCCATTATAATCTGCATTAAATGGAATACCTATTTTTTGTGCCCCCTGCACAAAAGGTTCTAGTAGCGGATGCTTCCAACTTAAATCTGTGACTGGCTGTTCACCATCTGTGCCGTGGTACGAATTGTTATTGGATTGTGTAATTCGATTCTCACTACGCTTAAAATAGGGTAATACATCCGCGTACCCCCAACCATGATTCCCGGCCTGAGCCCAGCTGTTGTAGTCATTGGCCTGGCCGCGATTATATATTAATCCATTGATCGAGCTGGATCCGCCAAGGGTACGGCCTTGAGCAGTTCCAATAACGCGTCCTCCTAATCCGGGTACCGGCTCACTTTTGTATGGCCAAGTATATTTTGAATTGAATAGAGTTTTAATGTAGCCAGCAGGGATATGGATGAAGATGTTGTTGTCTCTGGGTCCAGATTCCAAAACACAAACGGAATGCTTTTGGTCCTCTGATAGACGTGCAGCTACCACGGATCCAGCAGAGCCAGATCCGATTACGATAAAATCAAATTCTTTTTCAGGTACCACCATTCGGAATACTCATCAGGCGGTGACTATTGGGTGGCCTCTTTAAGATAAGCTATTATGTTGTTCTGAATTTTTTCGGACGCATATCCTCCGAACGGCATTTTTGAGCCTGCGATGAAATCCATGGGCTTCTTGATCCAAGCGCGCAAATTTTCTTCTGTCCATACTACGCCTGAAGCCTTCAGTGCCTCAGAATATACAAAATCTTCACGTAATCCAGCTGTCTGGCCTATGATGCCGTGAAGATTTGGACCAACTTTGTTTGGCCCCCCGGCTTCGACCGTATGACAGGCAGAGCAGGGTGCAAATTGCCGCTTACCCATCGCTGGGTCCCCATCCGCGCTTACCTCAGATAGAGGAAACAAAATCAACACGGCAATTATAATCGGAGCTTTGCTCACGGCTGATTCTCCTTACTATGCTGCGCGATAAAATTCATGTTCACATCCACTCATATTGGATTCGCTATTAAAAAACGCGTCTTCTAGAAGGGCAAACTATTCTAAGGGCTTTCTATGGTCAACCTGGGTGCTTTTGTGCAGAACTTACCTTATGTATTTTTTAGATATCCATCGGTGGACGTATTTTGAGCGTAATCATTTACCCTTGAAGTGGGGTGCTCGTTTTTCGTTGAAAGCTTTGACGCCCTCTAAACGGTCTTCCGTAAAAACAAGGCGATTGTAAGCTTCTATTTCTAGCCACATGCCTCGCGTGAGATCAGTCTGCAGACCATGCTGGATAGCCTTCTTGGCCTGCTTTATGGATAAGGGGCCATTTTTAGCAATGGTGGCGGCCGTTTCCAAAGATTCAGTTATCAATTTTTCTGGTGTGCATATTCGGTTCAAAATACCCCAATTAGCAGCATATGCAGCACTAAAGGGCCGTGCAGTAAAAATGATTTCTTTCGCTCTACGTGGGCCTACAGCACGGGGTAGATTCTGCGTTCCGCCACCGCCAGGCATGATACCAAGCTTGGTTTCCGTTAGCGCAAACCTAGCCCCTGGAACTCCGTAAGCGAAATCCGCTGCTAACACCATTTCTAGCCCGCCACCAAAGGCGTGGCCGTTCACGGCGCAGATTATGGGCAATGGAAAATTTGTCATTGCAAAGTAAAAGCGTTCAAAAACTGCGTGCTGTTCGAGCCATGATTCATTAGTCATTCCGTTACGTTCTTTTAAGTCACCTCCGGCGCAAAAAACTTTGTTGCCGCTACCTGTGAATAGTACACAGCGGATTTTGCCTGGTTCTTTCGTGTACTTATCAAATATGGATGCGAGTTCTAAGCTCATTTTTGTATTTAGAGCATTAGCAGAGCTAGGCCGGTTCAGTGTGATCTGTAAAACATGAGGATTTGGCTCAGTGCAAATAAGAGTTTTAAACGAGTCCATATTATTCCACCAAATGTGACTTAGCCTGGATCAATGCGGCTTCAAATTTTTCTCTTGCCGCTTGTAGTTTTGGTTCACTAATGCTCGTTTCTATGCCTGCTTTTGAGAAGACCGCAAGTGCTGTTTCTAGAGACAGATTACCGCCAACAGCTGGTGTGAAGGGCGAGCCGCCCAATCCACCTAACACTGCGTCAAATCGCTGTGCACCAGCTTCGTGAGCGGCTAATGCATTTTCGCCAGCGCGGCCCATCGTATCATGTAGGTGCATGCCTATTTGCACACCAATGCGACAAGCTTTTTCTGTCAAATCCGCGACTGCAGTTGGTTCAGCATGGCCGGTGGTATCTGATAGCCAGATAGTGCGCGCCCCCGCGTTATGAAAGCGCTTGGTGAGAGTAAGAACTTTTGAAGGATCGATAGTGCCTTCCCCAAAGCAGTGAAAGCAATTAGCGATACTGACATCGACAGTGCAGCCTGAGTTTTCTGACTTTCTCAACATAGTTTCTATCTCAGTGGCACTTTCTTCTGTCGTCCGTGCAGCATTTTTATTATTATAGTTCTCACTTGCTGATAGCACCGCATCTATCACCTCGGCACCTACATGGCTCGCTCGCTCAAATCCTTTTAGGTTAGCGACAAGGACGGCAATATGGACGCCGCGATTCTTAACCTGCATATAAAGATCTTCAGCGTCAGCCATCTGGGGAATTCGGGCTGGATTAACGAAAGAAGTTAATTGGAAGTCTTGTATACCGGCCTCTACAAGGCATTCAAATATTGAGATCTTTTGTTCTGTTGTGAAGACCTCAGGAATACTTTGTAAACCATCACGTAAGGTGACATCACGTAGTAAAGGCCGTTGCGGCGAATGTTCGCAGTCAGGGCGCATTAATAGGACCTTGGTAATCCAAGCACGTGCTCGGCAATATAGCTGAGAACCATATTCGTTGAGATGGGCGCAATTTGATACAGACGTGTCTCGCGCCATTTACGTTCTACGTCGTATTCCTTAGCAAAACCGTAGCCGCCATGGCTTTGCATGCATGCTTCAGCTGCATGCCACGATGCCTCAGAAGCCAGCATTTTCCCCATGTTGGCTTCAGGGCCGCAGGGCTGGCTTGAATCAAACATTTCGCAGCCCTTACGAACCATTAGATCAGCCGCACGATATTCGGCGTAAGACCGAGCAAAGGGAAATTGAACCGCCTGATTTTGTCCGATGGGTCTTCCGAATATATTACGATCATTGGCGTAGGCTACACCCTTATCAAGAAACCAACGAGCATCACCCAAGCATTCAGATGCAACTAGAAGTCGCTCGGCGTTTAAGCCATCGAGAATGTAATGAAAGCCTTTACCTTCTTTGCCGATTAGGTTCATGGCAGGCACTAATGTGTTATCAAAAAATACTTCAGTAGTATTGTGGTTGACCATAGTTTTGAGTGGTTTAATAGTCAGAGTATCTCTAGCTGCTTTCATATCCACAAGGAATACTGAAAGACCATCGGTCTTTTTCTGCACATCTTCCAGCGGAGTTGTACGTGCTAGTAGCAACATCAAATCTGAATACAGCGCTCGAGAAGTCCAAACTTTTTGGCCATTAATAATATAAGATTCACCCGTTTTTACTGCGCGGGTTTTAAGTTTAGTAGTATCTGTGCCTGTTGTGGGTTCCGTGACACCAAAGGCTTGGAGTCGTAATTCGCCCGCTGCAATTTTCGGCAGATAGTTTAACTTTTGCTCTTCGCTACCATGCCGTAAGAGTGTGCCCATAATATACATCTGAGCGTGGCAGGCGGCGGCGTTACAGCCGGAAGCATGTACTTCTTCAAGAATGACGGAAGCTGCGCGCAAGGGTAGGCCGGAGCCGCCGTATTGCTCTGGGATCAGTGCTGCAAGAAAACCTGCCTCTGTCATCGCTGTCACAAAAGAAGAAGGATAAGAATCTGTGTCTTCTAAAGTGCGCCAATAATTACCCGAAAAATTTCCGCAAACCCGTTGCACTGAGTTGCGAATTTCAGAAAAATCACTCATATCATTAGCAGTATTTTTCATAATACGGTGTCACTATTTGGCGCATCTAAAGATTTAAGAATACTATTGCTTGTGCCGAGTTTAGGTGGGTCACCTTTCCCGCGGGGACGGATGCCGTTTAGAAGAACTGGGATATCCATGTAGATCGATCCATTAGAGTCATTGCTTATAATGTCCAGGGCATGTGTCTGAGGATGATCGATTACCTGGTCGATGGTCTGTACTGGTGCGCAGGGGATATTTTGATTCTCTAGTTTTTCCACCCAGGCGGCTCTAGTGTCCGTTATGATGATATTTGCTATGCTGATTCTGAGATTTTCACGATTTAGCACCCTATCCGCATTGGTAGCGTAGCGAGTGTCGTTCTTCCAATTAGGTTCATTCAAAGCATCTGCGAGTTTACAAAATAAATTGTTATTTCCGGCAGCGATTATGATTTCGCCATCGGAAGCCATAAAAGCCTCGTAAGGTGCTATTGCAAATGTACCCGATCCTAGTTTGCGTGGTAGCTTTTGTGAAATCGCGTAAGCGGGTGCATGATAAAGCATCCAACCGAGACCGGTTTCAAAAAGGGATGTGCCCACGACTGAACCTTCGCCGGTCTTATTACGCGTGTTAAGTGCCGTAAGCACGCCAATCACTACCCAAAGTCCTGAACCCATGTCGACCATAGATGTGCCCGAACGGATCGAGGGCCTCCCTTCCTCCCCAGTCACACTCATAAGTCCCGCAAATGCTTGCATTAACGGATCGTAGCCAGGCCTATCTTTAAGTGGCCCTTTGTCTCCAAATGCTGAGATAGTGGCGTAGATAAGTGCTGGATTGGAGGCTCGTAAAAAATCCGCTCCCAACCCCAAGTGATCAGCTTGTTCGGGTCGCAAGTTTTGTAGAAAGACATCGGCTTTGTCTGCAAGACATCGTATCTGTGCAATACCCTCTGCTGATTTCAAATC
>PASS01000043.1 GCA_002712165.1 Fidelibacterota bacterium | reverse complement strand
GCCAAACTCGGTTTCAAAATAAGGCAGGACATTTTCTCCGATAGAGATTTTATACTATAAGTAATATATGCTCTAAACCCAGGATTTGAAAATGGCCAAACAAGACAAACTCACAAAAACCAAGTCATCTGAGTTGGACTGTACGCGCCACTTCGAAAGGACATGGATATGAAACGATGCTTTTCTTTGGCGCTGGCGTTCTTGGGTTTAGCGTTTGCCGGTCCGATCTATGCGGACGATCAAAGCACGCCGCATCTTGAAACCGTGGCGACCATCCCGTCCGACGGATTCAATGAAAACATCTTTGAAGATTCAGACGGAAACTTCTACGTCACCGAAGCATTCAACAGCACGCTTTGGAGAATTTTTCCAAACGGAGAGGCCAAAGTGTTCGCAAAGTTCCCTGACCACGCGATTATCTTGGGTGTTGTTCGCGTCGGTGATGGTTTCGTCTTGGGAGTCACTAAACGCACGTTCTTCACGCCTTCCGGTTCGGATTTCACCGACCTTGGCGCTGAAGTCCTTATGCTCGATAAAAACGGGCAGATCACTGATACGATTTCCGGCCAGGGGGGACAGCTCTTTAACGGTATGGCGCTGGACGGATACGGAAACGTTTTAATTTCGGATTCCCGAACGGCGAGCATCTGGCGATTCAAACCAGCGGAGAAAGCTCTTACCTTGTGGGCGGAAGACGACGCTTTGGCTGCAGAGGGCAAAGGGGCGCTTGGCGCAAATGGCGTTAAGGTCCTGAATGGTTGGGTTTATGTAGCCAACAAAACCGATCTTGCGATCTATAAAGTTCGCATGGATGCCGAAGGCCGGTCCCAGGGTCCTTTTGTTCTGGTTGCAGACGGACTGCCCGCAGCGGACGACTTTGCGATTGGACCTGATGGCACCATATATGTTCCACCAGCCGAGCAGAATGCACCGGTAACAACTATCTCGCCGGAAGGCACAAAGGGAATTCTTATTGAAAGCGCCCCTTACGGTGCCTCCGCCATGGTGAGCGCTGACGGACAGTGGTTGTACTGGGCCACGGGCCGGGAAACCGAACACCAAAGACTGGTGAGAGTCGCCCTTCCCTAAAGCCTTGCTAGGTCGATCGTACAGAAGCACCGCCTTGCATGGCCCAGTCGGATTGAACGATGGACAGGGGTATGGCGGAGAGGGTGTCCGCCACAAACCCCATATTATATCATATATTACAATGTCTTATGAATTATGAGGTAGGCTGTACCCATCTCTCTACCCATCCCCATGACATTATCCATTCAGCTGACAGAACAAGACTCTCCGCCATACTGTACGTAATTGCATATCAGTTCGGGATCTCAGCTGATCCAAACCTTCACTGGGCAGTATGTGCGCTGCCCAAATAATCTTCTCGAGTGAATAACGATACAATCACCATGGTTAGAAAAGCAGCGGGCATAGAGACAATCGCGGGTTGGCTCAAGGGAATTATTGCTTCTGCATTTCCAAGCACCTGCTCCCAGACGCTGGGGCCGATAATGATCAATCCTACTGATAACCCCAGTCCCACGTAACCACCTGCAACCGCGCCCGCAGTTGTGAGCCTCCGCCAGAACATTGCCATGACGAGTATAGGGAAACAGGCGCTCGCGGCGATTGAATAGAGTAGGCCTGTGAGGAACAAAATATTTTGCCCCTCAAAGGCAATGCCGAGGCCAATCCCGATGATGCCCACGAAAATACATGCCCCCCGAAAAGCGACCGTCTCGTGCTTATCACTGGCTTTGCCGCGCGCGAACACGCTGGCGTACAGGTCGTGCGAAAGTGCCGAAGCTGCCGCCACCGTTAGCCCTGCAACGACCGCTAGGATTGTCGCGAATGCGACGGCAGCAATAATGCCAAACAGCACTTCGCCGCCGAGAAAGCGGGCCAGGTGTAGCGCAACCATATTGTTTCCACCCTGTACGGTGCCCGCATCGGTCAACGCATCCGGGTTGTTGGCGACGAAGGCTACGCCTGCGGGTCCAAGTACCATGTACACAATGAAGAACGTTATGCCGACCACAGCCATACCAACCACGAGCGAACGCCGCGCAGCTACGGGGTTGTGGACCGTAAAGAATCGCATCAAAATATGCGGCATGCCGGGAATACCAAGGCCAATGGCAAGACTCAGTGAAATCGATTCGAGGGTCGTTAATCCCAAACCACCCGGCTGCATCAAACTGAGGCCGAGTGCGTGCACATCCGTTGCCCGGGCGTAAAGTTCGTCAAGACTGAAGCTCGCTTGACCCAAAGCCAAAAACGATAGAACGGTTACCCCTAAGACAAGCAGCATGGCCTTCGTGAATTGAACCCAGGTCGTTGCTAGCATTCCGCCAAAGGCAACATAAATCACCATAAGGCCGCCGACGATAATCACTGCAAAAGTGTAGGGAATACCGAATAAAATTTGTATCAACCCACCAGCGCCCAGCATCTGTGCGATCAAATACATGAACGTCACGGCCAGGGCGCTCAACGACGCGACGATGCGAATAGGTACGGGTGACAATCGTGTGGCTGCTGCGTCGGCAAATGTGAACCGCCCTAAGCGCCGCATCGGACCGGCAATGAAGCCGAGCATGATAATAAAGCCAATCATCGCTGGGAATGCGTAGAGCAGGGCATCGTAACCGGCGTAGAAAAACATACCTATGCCGCCCAAGAACGTCGCGGCTGATAATAAGTCTCCAGCGATTGCCCATCCATTTTGCCATGGCTTGATGCGGCCGCCAGCTGCATACAAGTCAGATGTTGTGCGACTACGTTTCGCCGCCATATAAGTGATAAGCAATGTAATCGCGACGACCCCAAAAAAAAGGCTGATCGCTACAGGGCTGACCGATGATTCCATGATGTTTTTCTTGCAAGCGTGTTAATGACTGGATGTTTCGTAAGTCTCGTCGGGTTCAGCGTCGTCGTTGCGTGCCACAAACCACGCAAGAAAAATGGGGCCGGTGACGGCGATGGTACCGAGCAGAAAGGCAACCGTTAAAGTCGCCCCTTGCCATAACGGCTGTGCCAAGAAATCGGGTGCGACGTACCACAATGTTTGATAGAGCGCTGCCACTACAAAAGCGACGGCGGTATAAATCGTACCGCGTATGTCCAGCGGTTGAACGTCAGGCCGTTTCGAAGTCATTCGGAAACCCGTTTTCTGGTATTTCACTTGCGCACAGCTTTTGAGTTCGCGTGTTCGCTGGCGCATTCAGTCTCTTCAGAGCGTGTACCATACCCTACCCATCCCTTGGCGCTGGATTGCACGATACTATGGCGTAGAGGGTGTCCGCCACAAACCCCATATTATCTTATATATTTCAATTTCTTATGTATACATGTGTAGGCCACCTCCACACTTGTGACATTATCCATCCAGCTGACAGAACGGGACTCTCCGCCATACTTTACATAGGGACTGGTTGCATAACCGTATAGTTTTACGTTCGCCATTTAGAACCCGTAGTCATTTCGGAAATAGGTGTGACGCTCGTCAACACAGCCAGCCTAGGCCCGATCTGCCATTTATAATGCCGATGGTGGTTGGCAGCATATTCGAAGCCACCGCTATCGGCACCCGAGCACTATTTGGTGCATCCTGCCGAATAGGTGGGGGTGGGTTGTTTCCAGATCGGCCCATTTCTCCATTTCCACCCCCGTGGCCTCTGGGAATCTCTCTCTAAACAGGCTTGCGGCATCGGCTACGGCATAGACCCATTCAATCTGGAGTCCGGCGGAATCAGCTAATTCCCCTAGTTTTTGGAAGGTAAAACCCTGTTCCTGCGCATGGAAAACAAGATCACGGCACTCTGAAACGGTGTAAAACTCGGCGCGGGTTGTTAGATCGCGAGCAGGGTGAGTCGTTGGGAACCGGAATATTTCCTGACGGAATGCTCGTATTCCTTCGGGGGTAGGGGGGTAGTTTCGGGCTATCTCCCGCCCCGGCCCCAAGTCGTCTATAGACCTCTGAGTGTAGACGGAAACCTTGATACTTCCCCCGTCCTCCAAAACGTCCGCCAGGGCTGTTAGCCCAGTCCCAGGAGAGGGCATGTGGTGAAGAACACCTGCACATTGTATCTGGTCAAACCTCTGCCCCAGATCGCATAAATCCAAAATATCGCCCTGTACCCATTGGACGTTTGTAACGCCTCTGTCCTGAGCTTCCCGCATGGCGAATTGAAGGCTTCTGCGGCTTAGATCGAGTGCGACTATTCCACTCTCTGGAGCCGATAGGGCTTGGATTATGGCTTGTCTGCCCGTTCCACACCCCGCAATGAGCTTTTTGCTTTTATCGTTTGGGCTGGGAATGGCCTGAAGATCCCCCCACCATCTTGGATATGGGTTTTCTTCATACTGAGCCCTGACAGGGGTATCTGGTGTTGAAAGGATGACGGGGACTAACCCGGCCTCTATCTGAGGCTCGTAATACTGCACATGATTGAGCCGATCCGCCCCTGGAATTGGAGATGGTATAGGGCGGTAACATGAGTCCAACAATCCATCGGCCTCACGCTCTCCCGCCAAGACATATTCATGGTGGAAGCAAAAAACCCCCATGGCTTCCAATAATGCGGGGTCTGAGTTTGGGGTGAGGGAGGCCCTTAGTTCCGTGAGTTGAAACTCTGCGGTTTCGTTCGACAGTCGCTCATTTAAGAGAGCCTTAATTAAATTCATCTGACCTGGCCGCTGTCGCTATGAAATGTATGTGGTTGATCGCTTCCGGAGGGAATCGGAGTTCTTTTTTGCTTGTATTACTCAAATATAACCGCTTTTTCCGTCCGCCGAATCATTATGTATATGGCGGAGAGGGTGGGATTCGAACCCACGGTACCCGATAAGGGCACTCCGGTTTTCGAGACCGGCCCGTTCGACCACTCCGGCACCTCTCCGTGATCTACTTTACCTTCTGAGCTTGATGTAACTGCCAGGGTAAGAGCCATTTTTGGCGCGCGGACCCTAACTGAAGGCTCCGGGCATCGCAACGCTGATAGCATGAGTCGGGGACTACAATCACAAGCTAATGCCTCAAATTCTAGAAACCTACATAACTTATTGTATTATAATGATTAACCATCAACCACTGGACACAAGAACCGAGCACAGAACTCGAGTAAGTGCCATTGACTTGGGAGCCTGCGTCAGTATATTCACGCCGCTTCTGAGCGAGTTCATGTGAATTTTCACTCTGGCTCGCCATTCTCGTTTCTTAAAGGCTTAAGGCTATGTTCGCAGTAATCAAAACGGGCGGCAAACAGTATCGTGTCAGCAAAGACGATGTGATTGCAGTGGAAAAGCTTGATGGGAAAGACGGTGAAACCATCGTTTTTGATAACATTTTGATGCTCGGTGATAAAGTTGGCCAGCCACAAGTGACAAACGCGAAAGTCGTTGGCGAAGTTTTGCGTCAGTTTCGCGATGATAAGAAGATCATTTTCAAAAAGATCCGCCGGAAGCACCACCGGCGCCGGAACGGTCATCGCCAATCCCTGACATTAGTGAAAATCACCGAAATAGGGACAGGTTCTGCTGTTTCGACATCCAAAAAAGCCGAGGCACCCAAAGCAGCTCCGGCAGAGACCCCAAAGAAAGAAAAGCCAATAGCTAAGACAAAAACGTCAAAACCAACAGCCAAAAAAGCCCCAACGAAAAAAGCTGCTAAGAAAGTGGCGAAGAAAAAAACGCCGACGAAAAAAGCTGCTAAGAAAGTGGCGAAGAAGACACCTTAGTCGGGTTGGCGTGGAGATTTAAAAATGGCACATAAAAAATCAGGCGGCTCTTCAAGAAACGGCCGCGATACCATTGGCAAGCGCCTTGGTATCAAGAAGTTCGGCGGCCAGAAAGTGATTCCTGGCAACATCATCGTGCGCCAGCGAGGGACGAAATGGCACCCAGGTAAGAATGTCGGGCTTGGCCGCGACTTCACTATCTTCGCTTTGACTGAAGGGAAAGTAAGTTTCAAGGCATCAACCAAAGGACGTGTTTACGTTTCGGTGGAATCGGCCATGAGTCCGGCAAAATAAAGTCCAGCAGATATTGACTGCTGGCACTCACGCTGGTGGTCCCGTAGCTAAAAAGGAGACGGATCACTCGTCTCCTTTTTTATTATTTGGCCGCACAAACAATTCAGCAAACTAAGGCATAACGGAAAAAAACGGTTAAACTCATCAATATGAAATTCCTGGACCAAGCTAAAATCTATGTAAAAGCCGGTAACGGTGGAAATGGCTGTGTCGGATTCCGCCGCGAAAAATTTGTTGAATTCGGCGGACCTGACGGCGGTGACGGTGGGCGCGGCGGTAGTGTGGTTTTCAAGGCTGCGCACAATCTCAATACCCTAATTGACTTCCGCTACCAGCAGCATTTTAAAGCTGAAAGGGGCGCAGACGGGGCCGGGCAGAACCGCACCGGGCGAAATGGTGTGGATCTAGTAATTAAGGTTCCGATCGGTACTGAGATTCTCAGCGAAGACAGGGAAAATGTGCTTGCAGACTTAAGCGAAGATAATCAACAAGTGCTTCTGCTAAAAGGGGGTAACGGGGGTTTTGGCAATACCCACTTCAAAGGGCCCTCAAACCAGGCACCTGACCGTGCAAATACGGGCCTCATTGCCCCAGAAATGTGGATATGGCTTAGACTAAAGCTAATTGCCGATGTCGGACTGATCGGCTTGCCGAATGCCGGTAAATCAACGTTTCTGGCGGCGGTCACCCGTGCTCGGCCTAAAATCGCTGGTTATCCGTTCACAACGCTTTATCCAAACTTAGGAGTCGCACAAGCAGAAAATTTTGAATTTGTTATTGCCGATATACCAGGACTGATTGAAGGTGCTCACGAGGGCGCAGGCCTTGGCGATAGGTTTCTAGGCCATGTTGAACGCTGCACAGTGCTCTTACATTTGGTAGACGGTACCCAAGACGATGTTGCAGCCACCTATAAAACTGTTCGAGAAGAATTAAAGGCTTATGGCGGTGGGCTCGATAGGAAAAAGGAAATCGTAGCCTTGAACAAATGTGATGCATTAGACGAAGAGACCCAAGAAAAAAAGCGGCAAGCATTGAGTGAAGCTTGCCGAAAAAAAGTCTACATACATTCTGGTGTATCCGGCCATGGCCGGAATGAAATTCTTCGTAAAACTGCGATAATTCTCGAAGATACTCGAGTGAGCGAGTCCGATTTTATCGGCGATAGAGGTGAAGGGTCTCAGGCCCAAGGATGGTCGCCATGACGGCCCTACAACCCCCCACAAAATCGCCAATGACATCCGCGAGGCGTCTAGTAATTAAAATTGGCTCTGCTCTTCTAGTGGATGATGAAACCGGAGCAGTGCATCACTCATGGCTTGATGCCCTCTGTGACGACGTCGCAGAAGCGCATGCGGCTGGACAAGAAGTTATTATTGTTACCTCCGGAGCGATTGCCGTTGGACGCGGTCCACTCGGCATGAAGGGCCATAAACTACGTCTCGAAGAAAAACAGGCTGCCGCAGCCACCGGACAAATGCGGCTTGCTCACGCTTATCAAGAATCATTAGCACGCCATAAAATCGCAGTGGCCCAAGTGCTAATTACCCTTGATGATACAGAGAATCGCCGCCGCTATCTTAACGCGCGGAATACTCTCGACACCTTACTCAAACTTCGGGCCGTACCAGTGATCAATGAAAATGATTCTGTTGCAACTGCCGAAATTAGATTCGGCGACAATGACCGCCTCGCTGCGCGAGTCTCTCAGATGATCAGCGCAGATACATTGGTTCTGCTTTCAGACATTGACGGTTTATATACTGCTGACCCACGCACAGTATCGAATGCCGAGTTTATTCCCCAAGTGGACGAAATCACGCCCAAGATTGAATCTATGGCCGGCTTTGCATCTGACCATGGATCGGGAGGAATGGTCACAAAGCTAATGGCCGCAAAGATTTGCATGGACGCTGGATGCCGCATGGCAATTGCACCTGGCAAACTTAATCACCCCCTAACTCAGTTAGTAAATAGCGGACGTTGTACTTGGTTTTTGCCTGCAGCAGGGCCTCGCGCAGCCCGCAAACGATGGATAGCTGGCAGCTTACAAACTTTAGGGGCTTTAGTGGTGGACAACGGAGCATTCATAGCTCTCAACAGTGGGAAAAGCTTGCTCCCTGCAGGTATTGTTGACGTATCAGGCGATTTTGAGCGCGGTGACGCAGTTGAAGTGCGCACCAAGGATGGAGAAGTAATAGGAAAAGGGCTATCGGCCTACGCAGCTGCAGACATTAGTACTATCAAAGGACAAAAGTCAGAAAAAATGGAAGAGTTATTGGGCTTCAGGGGGCGTAGCGAAGTGATACATCGTGACGACCTATTCATGAGGTCGTAACACCCCGCCATGTTATGCTGAGAGAAAGACGGAGAGTTACCATGGACGGTACAGCACTAACCGAAACCGCTATCGCCGAAATGATGAAAGACCTAGGCCAAAACGCCCGTCACGCCTCGCGTACTCTTGCAGGTACTGATACCCCGCGAAAGAACGATGCCCTAAATGCTGCTGCAGAGGCTCTCCGTGAAAACACCGAAACCATCAAATCTGCCAACGCTAAAGACATGGCCGCCGCACAAAAAAAAGGCCTAAGCGCCGCAATGCTCGACCGCCTAAGTCTCGATGAATCGCGTATTGCAGCTATGGTAAACGGACTTCAAGAGATTGCTGCCTTGAGCGACCCCGTGGGCGAGGTGATCTCTGAATGGTCGCGGCCCAACGGCTTAAGTATTGAACGAGTGCGCATGCCATTGGGTGTTATCGGAGTCATCTACGAGTCTCGACCAAATGTAACGGCCGACGCCGGGGGTTTATGCTTAAAAGCGGGTAATGCATGTATTCTGAGAGGCGGATCTGAGAGTTTTCACTCCTCCCGGGCGATACTATCGGCCTTGCAAAGCGGCTTGAGAGAATCTGGATTACCTGAGTCTGCCGTTCAAATGGTGCCCACAACAGATCGGGCAGCGGTCGGTGAAATGCTTACCATGACTGGGCACATTGACGTTATAGTACCTCGCGGCGGACAATCACTTGTTGAGCGTGTGATGCGCGAGTCCCGCGTACCAACATTCCTTCACCTTACCGGACTTTGCCATACCTATATCCACAGTGCCGCGGACGCTGAGAAGGCTCGGCAGATTATCATCAACTCTAAGATGCGACGCACAGGTATTTGCGGAGCTATGGAAACATTACTGATTGATGAGGCAATCGCGAGCCAAGTGTTACCTCCAATTATTGATGACCTTATCAAAGCTGGTTGCGAGGTTCGCGGTGATGCAGCAGTGCAAGGTCTGAGCCCAAACGTCAAACCCGCTTCTGAAGAAGATTGGGATACCGAATATTTAGACGCCATCTTATCGGTTAAAATCCTAAAAAATTTAGATGATGCTATCGCCCACATCATAGCCCATGGCAGCGAACACACTGATGCCATTATCACCGAGGACCAATCATCAGCAGACTATTTTATGGATGCGCTGAGCAGCGCCATTGTCATGCATAATACTTCAACACAATTCGCTGATGGGGGTGAATTCGGCATGGGTGCTGAAATAGGTATTGCAACAGGCAAGCTTCATGCCCGAGGCCCAGTTGGAGTCGAACAACTCACCACGTTCAAATATAAGGTTCGTGGTAACGGGCAGATCCGGCCTTAAACCTGTGCAGTTCCTCCCGTCTTTTGGAGATCGCCGCCGAAGGCGTATCGGTATATTGGGCGGCTCTTTTAATCCCGCCCACGAGGGCCATTTACACATTAGTCGAGAGGCGCTGAAACGCTTAAATCTTGACCAAGTTTGGTGGCTGGTCAGTCCGCAGAATCCCCTTAAAGCCCTAGAAACCATGGCGCAAGCGAACCAGCGCTTAGCTATCGCAAAGACTTTAGCCGCTGCCGATCCACGCATCTTGGTAACGGACGTAGAACAACGCATGGGGGATAATAGAACTGCTCATTCCCTGCAAAGCCTTTGCCGGCACTACCCAAATTTACGGTTTGTCTGGCTCATGGGATCTGACAACCTCGCGGAAATTCCCAGGTGGTGGCGATGGACTAGCGTCTTTAATACCGTTCGCGTTGCGGTTCTTGATCGTAGTCCCTATTCTTATATTTCTCTGGGGGGCAGTGCAGTCAGCCGGTACGCTCGCTTTCGAGCAGTTAAACCTTTGTCGATTTGGTTTCACTCTCCTCCCTCATGGACTTACATAACAATACGCCGCCACCCCGCATCGGCGACAGAATTCAGAGCTAAGCTCAGCTTAGCGGCCCAAATAAAATAAGAGAAGGAGGCTAACATCCGCGCTAAAAAAATATCGCACGAATTGGAGAAAATGGTGGATACTATTCTTTCCTCCCTAGATGAAGATAAAGCACAAGATGTTTTGACCATCGATCTTGTCGGTAAAACAAGTATCGCAGACCGTATGATTGTAGCTTCAGGTGCATCTGGCCGCATGGTTACAGCGATGACACAACACATAATTAAGAAACTCAAAGATATGGGGATTAAGCCTAAGAGTGAGGGCGAGGGACATAGCGACTGGGTGCTAATTGATGCAGGTGATGTAATCGTTCACCTGTTTCGGCCCGAAGTCCGCGCTTTCTATAATATTGAGCGAATATGGGCAGCTCCAACTACTGTTTCTAATGATACCGCCCGACATGCTTGAACTCAGCATTAAGCCGCATTTGTTTTATTCATGAAAATTATTGTAGCGGCGATAGGTAGGGCTAAAGCTGGACCAGAACGCGACCTATTTCAAACTTACACATCACGTCTACGCTGGCCGGTTCAACTCAAAGAAATTGAGATTAAAAAAGAGCTTGATACCAACATAAGACGCACGCGCGAAGGCGTTGCGCTTTTAGCTGCAATTCCAGAGCATGCTCGTATCATTGTCTTGGACGAAAACGGAAAAAATGACACAAGCAAAGAGTTTGCTATACGTCTTGGTGAATGGCGCGATGCGGGCACCGCCACTGTGGCCTTTATTATAGGAGGTGCAGATGGTATCGATGGCGCAGTGCGAAACCGTGCTGACACTGTTTTGTCCTTCGGCACTTTGACTTGGCCACACATGCTTGTGCGTGCACTGTTGGCAGAGCAGATTTACCGCGCCCATGCTATATTATCAGGCCACCCCTACCACCGCGCATAAGCACCAAATCATGTCTTTGCAAAAGCACTCTTCACCTCCCCTAACGTTTACTGCAGGGCCACTAGACCGAGATGCCCTCGCGCGCACGAACGAAAAAAAATTTGGGACACGCTTGAAGAGCGGGAAAGCACGCATCGTAATAGTATGGAATCAACAACACCTTATATCGCCGAATCATCGCGCTCTTATACTTAGCTATAATGAAGCAGCACGCATGATTGATTTGGATACGTCTCTTCTAGTGTTTTTAGGCATCGCCGATGAGGAGCCTTGGTTCGCCCTAGGACTTCCTGGCTCCGACACACCGCCAGATGTGGGCAAGCCCGCCAAATTTGTCATGCTAAACGATGTGATTGCTTTACTGCCAGCCAGTGAGGCCTCCACATTAGCCTACGCTCGGGCCATGGTAATCTGGCATTTTAACCATTTGCATTGTGGGCGCTGTGGAGCTGCAACAAAAATCTCTGAAAGCGGTCACAGCCGGATCTGCACAAATACTGCGTGCATGTATCGGTCCTTTCCGCGAACAGATCCTGCTGTCATTACCTTAGTAACCGATGGCCAACGCTGCCTTCTCGGGCGCCAACCAGAATGGCCAGCGGGCATGTATTCCACTATTGCCGGATTCGTCGAGCCTGGAGAAACATTGGAGGAAACCGTGCGGCGGGAGGTTTATGAGGAAACAGGAGTGATGATTGATGCTGTGCACTACGTGGCTTCACAACCATGGCCCTTCCCCTCATCTATTATGCTTGGCTTTCGCGCAAAGGCGCTATCTACTGCAATACGCCGCGGCGATGATGAGCTAGAAGACTGCCGCTGGTTTGCCCGCGACGAGATAGATGACTTCAGCGATCTGGGGTCTACCAATATTGGGTTCAAACTTCCTGGCCGCCACTCTATCGCACGCTTCCTCATTGAAGACTGGCGGCACGGTTAAAACACCCATCATGTACCCCACGGAGTCAGCAACCATGCCCTACAATCTGGATTCTGACTGAGTGGTCCTTTTAGCCTCGCATAAAGTGCATAAAGCTAACCACGGCATATTTGGAAATACTTATCAGTTCATACTCTAAAAAATAGGGGCGCTTTATATTCGATCTCTAACTTTTATCCAGAATACGGCGGGCGCGTTCCAAATCTGCGGGCGTATCAACACCGAGAGGAATAGTGTCCACCAGCGCAGCAGCGATCTGCATGCCGTCTTCTAAGGCGCGTAACTGTTCAAGACGCTCACGTATTTCCAAAACCGTCGGCGGCAACGTGACAAAACGACGCAGTGCGCTGCGACGAAATGCATAAATGCCAATGTGATGATAATGCTCACCAGCACCAGAGGGTATGCAATTGCGACTAAAATATAGAGCGGAACCAATCCGCTCGCTCGGCTTCAAAGAAAGTGCCGCCTTTACTACCGCCGGGTCTGATAATTCCTTCTCGTCGGTGATACGCGCAACAATAGTCGCAATATCAATATTTGGATCCGATAGTGGCATCGTAGATGCCGCAACAAGCGATGGATCTAGGGTTGGCAGATCACCCTGAACGTTCACGATCACGTCATAAGCATCCATTGGATCAAAAATCTCGGCCGCTGCATAGACTCGGTCAGAGCCAGACGGCAACTCAGGGTCAGTTAGGACTGCCTGCCCACCAGCAGCGGTCACAACGTCGACAATTTTCTGATCACCTGCAGCCACGATTACCGGCCCAGCCCCAGCCCGCACCGCACGACGCCATACGTGGAGTATCATTGGCACATCCCCGATCTTAGCGAGCGGCTTATCTGGTAGGCGGGTGGCCTTTAAACGGGCAGGGATGACGATTAAAGCGGGCATAAAGACCCCTTATATTCGCAGGAACCATGACCATGCAAAATCGCGCGGACACAGGCTTATAGCGAGAAATACAGCACTTGGGGGCCTCTTCCAAGGCCTTGCGAACAAATACACTGATGGACAAATGACACCGCGGTAGTATTGATACATATTGAGATTTGGGGCCAAACCCAGTATGCACTTCGCAAATTTGGTGGGCAAATTCGCATAGGGGCTCAGCATGCCTGATAAAATGACTCTTTACGCTGTTATCTCTGCCTTCTGGTTGGCTTTCTTAGCCATACTCGGAGTGAACCTGATTGGTGGACTAATTTTACCCGTCGAGGATCAAATAGCCACCACAGGCTATCCAATCGAAGTACCTGAGGAAGAAGTAACCGTAGCTGCCAGTGATGAACCAGCCGAACGTCCCAGCGCTTTGCCACTGATTGCTTCTGCTAGTTTTGAAGATGGAGCAAAAGGTTTTCGCAAGTGTCAATCCTGCCACAGCGTTGACCCTGCTGGCGGTAATGGTACAGGCCCAAATCTTTACAACGTTGTAGGTCGCAGTATCGCCGCAGTGGGAGAGTTTGGCAGCTACAGTGACTCTCTTCGCGAAATTGGAGGGGCGTGGACCTACGAGAAACTAGATGATTATCTAGAAGACCCAAAAAGCCTAGCTCCCAAGGGTACGATGTCGTTCATCGGCCTAAAAAAAGCACCCGAACGAGCCGCGGTGATTAAATTCCTGATTTCCAATACCGAAAATCCGCCGAAAATCCCTGAAATCCCAGTGGAAGAGCCATCCATGGATGACGGTACAGCGGCTGAACAGCCTTCCGAATAATTCGTTGTTATGATGCAAGGCGCTGATTTTTTAGACGCCTGTATAGCGTTGCTTCATCGCCTGGCAGACCGTAGTGGCGAGATTGCGCTTCAGCATTTCCGAAAACAAATCACAGTTGATGCCAAAGGGGACAATACGCCTGTCACCATAGCCGACCGAGAAGCTGAATCAGCAATGCGTGAGATTATACGTCTGGAGTTTCCTGATCATGGCATTATCGGTGAAGAGCACGGCCGGGAGCGGGCAGACGCTGAGTGGCTTTGGATTCTTGACCCCATAGATGGCACTAAATCTTTCATAAACGGTGTCCCTTTGTTCGGAACGCTGATTGGATTATGGCAACGAAATAGCACTGGGGTTGCGCAGCCTGTTCTCGGATGCATCAATCATCCCGCCCTAAGGGAACGCTGGGTTGGCGGCGCCAGTCACCCAACCAAATTTAACGGTATGGACTCCAACTCACGCCCCTGCGAGACCCTCGCGAAGGCATCTTTGTATTATACGGCTGCCACATTGTTTACACCAAGCGAAGCTAAAACCTTTATGAGAGTTGCAAACGCCGTAAAGCAAGCGCGCGCAGGTGGCACCGATTGCTATCACTACGCAATGGTAGCTTCGGGTTGGACTGACATTGCTATAGAATCAGGTTTGAAACTGCACGATTACGCCGCCATTACACCAGTACTACAGGGTGCTGGAGCTAGGGTATCTGATTGGAATGGCATACCATTGACCCTTGAATCTGAGACAACCGTCAATGGGCAGGTTCTCGCCTGCGGTGATGCGCGCCTTCACCATGAGGCTATATATTTGTTACAAGGCAAGTAAAGCGCCGTGGTGCTAGTTTCGGGGGAGAACAACAATGCAAGAAAAACTTTCAGCACTAATAATCGCGCTTTTTGCCTGCGCGAGCTTCTCACCCGCGCAAGCAATTGTACGCGGAAAACCGGTACATGCGCTAGCTCTGCATGGTGAGCCCAAATATGCACCGGGCGAAACATTCGACTATATTAATCCAAATGCACCAAAGGGCGGAACATTTCGCATAAATGCAGCTGGACTCACTTTCGACTCCTTTAACCCATTTATCATTAAAGGAACTCCTGCGGCAGGACTGAATTTTTTGGGCACTAATGGCTATTTCATAGAGGGCCTCACAGCGCAAGGCCGTGACGAGCCTTTCACCCAGTATTGCCTTCTTTGTGAAACAATGGAGCTTGCCGATGATAATTCTTGGATCGAGTTTGTTATCAGGCGGGAAGCAAAATTCCATGATGGCTCGTCTGTGACAGCCGATGATGTGATTTTTTCATTTAGTATTCTTATCGAAAAGGGTCACCCATTTTATAAACTGTATTGGGGTGATGTTAAAAAGGTAGAGAAACGGGGTTTGCGAACGGTACGATTCTACCTTGGCAATCAGGAAAATGCCGAATTACCGCTGGTGTTGGGTCAACTTCCAGTCTTAAGTAAATCGCATTGGGATAATGGTGTGTTTGAGTCTGGCTCACTAGATATACCTGCATCCTCGGGCCCTTATAAAATATCTAAGTTCGAGCCTGGACGCTTTATAGTCTACGCACGCAACCCCCAATACTGGGGTAAAGATATATCCGTGACAGCTGGAACTCATAATTTCGACTTGATACGCATTGATTATTTCCGAGATTCGGAAGTCGCTTTCGAAGCATTTAAGGCATATCAATTCGACCATCTCGTCGAGAATACAGCTTTGCGATGGGCCACCGGCTATAACAACGATTTAATCGACTCAGGACTTATGAAAAAAGAGTCGTTTAAAGATGGTATGCCCGACACTACGCAGGGGTTTGTAATGAATCTACGAAAGTCGAAATTTTCCGACCCAAGGGTACGCGAAGCCATGGGGCTGGCATTCGATTTTGATTGGAGCAATAAAACACTGGCATATGATCAATATGTACCAATGGAAAGCTTCTTCGGGGGCTCTGAACTAGCTGCCTACGGTCTGCCGGACGGCCTAGAGCTTAAAATCCTTGAAAAGTATCGTGGACAAATACCCGATTCAGTATTCACAGAAGCTTTTTCGCCCGCGCGCACAGATGGAACGGGCAATAACCGCACAAACCTTTTAAAAGCCCGGCAATTGCTTGAGGCTGCAGGTTGGCGTGTAAATAATGGCTTTCTAACAAACAGTAAGTCAGGAGAGAAATTTGAATTCGAGTTTTTGCTAGGTCAAGCCGCCCTCGAAAAGTGGATCACGCCCTACCTGAGAAATCTCGAGCGCTTAGGAATCAGAGGAACAATGCGTACTGTCGACTCCACACAGTATGTAAATCGAATCAATTCATTCGAATTTGATATGGTGGTTGGCGTTCCCAACCAGAGCATTTCACCAGGAAATGAACAACGGGATTTTTGGGGCAGCGAAGCGGCCGACACAATGGGTAGCCGAAACTGGTCGGGGATCAAAAATTCGGCCATTGACGCTATTATTGAAGAGCTAATCTCAGCACCATCACGCGAAAGCCTAGTTGCTCACACCCGCGCTCTAGATCGTATCCTGTTATGGAGTCATTATTTCGTACCTCAATTGAGTGTACCTGCTTCGCGTCACGCTTATTGGAACAAGTTTGGACATCCAGATAAAATACCCCTTCAGGGGCCAGATTTTAATGCATGGTGGTACGATCGAGATAGAGCTGCCGCAGTAGATGCCGCATTAAAAGTGCGCCGCTAATTTACGACGTATGTAATAGTCATGAATGTTTGCAACTAAAGTTTTATTGCCTCCGGAGAAAATAATTTTGAAGCTTCCAGCTTTATTAATCCTAATCATGGGGCTCTTGATTTGTAGTATAAACAAACCCGCCCACGCTATCGTACGGGGCAAGCCAGTGCATGGATTGGCTCTTTATGGTGAACCCAAATATGGGCCAGATTTTGAACATTTTGAGTATGTAAACCCGAATGCCCCTAAGGGTGGGACTCTCACACGCGGACTGATAGGTACATTCGATAGTTTCAACGCTTTTTCATTCAAAGGCACACCCCCCCATCCTGCTATCCTACAGTATGCTGGTAACGGTTCATTTTTTTATTTCAATGAGACTTTAATGGCCCGCGGAGCGGATGAGCCCATGGCTCTATATTGCCTAATCTGCAAAACCGTTGAAGTAGCCGAAGACAATACTTGGATTGAATACACCATTAGGCCTGAAGCCCGTTTTCATGATGGGTCACCTATCACCGCAGAAGATGTCGTATTTTCCTTCAACATTTTAATGGAAAAGGGCCATCCCAGATATAGATATTACTGGGGCGATGTGGATAGTGTCGAAAAACTAGAAGAAGACCGCGTGCGGTTTTATTTCAAAACTACAAAAAATAATGAATTGCCGATGCTTGTCGGCGAAATACCAGTCCTTAAAAAGTCTTTCTGGGAAACACGTGGCATAGAATCCGCAACACTTGAAATTCCTATTGGCTCCGGTCCCTATCGTATCGACAGTTTTGAGCCAGGTCGATTTTTCACGTTTAAACGTGACCCAAATTACTGGGGCAAAGATTTGCCAGTTACACGGGGTTCAGCCAATTTTGACGTGATGCGCTTTGATTACTATAGGGATGATGACGTTTCATTTCAGGCTTTTTTATCAGGCGCATTCGATATACGAGGTGAGAATGACCCAACCCGATGGGCAACCGGTTATGAACAAGATCTCATCGACTCCAACGCTTTGATAAAAGAAGCATTCAGTGACAACCAGCCCGATGAAATCCATCCTTTTGTCATCAACATACGGCGAGCTAAATTTACCGACATCAGAGTGCGCAAGGCCCTAGCTTTAGCATTTGATTTTGACGGCACCAATAGAACCGTAGCTCATGGCCTGATGGTGCCGTTCAGGAGTTTTTTTCAAGGAGCCGGCCTAGAATCCACCGGACTACCAAAAGGCAAGGAGCTGGAAATTCTTGAACGCTATCGTGCACAAATACCCAGAGAAGTTTTTACTACCGCGTTTGAGCCACCACGCAATAAGTCCGAAGGTGATTTGCGCAAAAACCTTATGTTAGCTCAGAGCCTTCTTGCTGAAGCGGGATGGATCATTCGCGATGGTATTTTGACAAATGAAAATACTGGTGAACGATTTGAGTTCGAGTTTTTGCTGCGGTTGCCGTTTTATGAGCGGTGGGTTGGTCCTTTCCTAAAAAATCTTGAACGCTTGGGCATACGTGGTGTTATACGCCTGGTGGACCCCACCCAGTACCTCAACCGAATGGACGAATTCGATTTTGATATGACCATTGGTGCAAGGCCGTTATGGGGCGGTCAGAGTAATTCTCCCGGTAACGAGCAACGTGAAATGTGGAGTTCAGATGCCGCAGACCGAAACGGTAGCGAGAATTGGATCGGCATCAAGGATCTTGGAATAGATGCTATTATCGAAGACTTAATCAAAGCACCTACACGGGAAAGCCTCATCGCACACACACATGCACTAGATCGTGTGCTTCTTTGGAATCATTTCGTCGTACCCGCATATGTTGAACCGAATATATGGTGGGCCTATTGGAATAAACTCGGACGCCCCCAATACACTCCCGCAAGCGGCCCTCAACCAGCCGTTTGGTGGTATGACGAGGAGAAGGATGCAGAGCTGGGACGACTGCAAAATACCCATACGAACGATACGAAAGGCCTAAGTAAATTACTTGTCATCGCGCTTATTGCCGCCGGCTCGGTTTTAGCGTTTATTGTGTATCGCCAACGGCGAAGAACTTAATAAATCGACCACAAGGTAATAACGCAAGGTGTTTGCCTATATTCTGCGCCGTTTGGCGCTTATCCCCCTCACGCTTCTCGGAATCATAACTCTGAATTTTCTCATTGTTCAGGTGGCACCGGGCGGACCAGTGGAGCGTGTGCTCGCCGAGATACGCGGGCTTGACGTAGGCGCGACCGATACTTTCTCAGGCGGTGGAAGCGACACCGCGCGTTCAGGGGCATCCGGTGTTACCAGCAGCTATCGCGGAGCCCAAGGGCTCGATCCTGATTTCATTAAAGATATCGAACGCCAGTTCGGTTTCGATAAACCGGCCCATGAGCGCTTTATTCTTATGGTAACCAATTATATTAAGTTTGACTTGGGGGAAAGTTTCTACCGATCTATTGATGTTGGTGATCTGATCATTGAAAAGATGCCCGTTTCAATCTCGCTCGGTCTGTGGTCTACGCTTATTATTTATCTGGTATCCATTCCATTGGGTATTTCTAAAGCTGTGCGAGACGGGACACGCTTTGACGTCTCCACCTCCTACATGGTGGTTATCGGCTACGCCGTTCCTGGTTTCATGTTCGCAATATTGCTGATCGTGCTGTTCGCAGGTGGCAGTTACTTAAACTGGTTTCCACTGAGAGGCCTGACCTCAGATAATTGGGAAGACTTAAGTGCCTGGAGCAAAATAGTAGATTATTTTTGGCATCTGGCGTTACCCGTGACCGCTATGGTAATCGGTGGATTTGCATCCTTAACTATGTTGACCAAGAATTCGTTCTTGGACGAGATAAACAAACAATATGTCCTGACCGCGAAAGCTAAGGGCCTTACCGAAAAGCGCGTTCTTTATGGGCATGTGTTTCGAAACGCTATGCTAATCATCATTGCCGGGTTTCCGTCCACTATTGTGAATATGCTATTCACCGGTGCACTTTTGATAGAAGTGATTTTTTCCTTAGATGGCCTAGGTCTTTTGGGTTTCCAGGCAACTATAGACCGTGACTACCCGGTTATTTTCGGAACGCTGTTTATCTTTAGCCTTCTTGGCCTAATACTTAATATTATCAGCGATATCACCTATCACATGGTTGATCCGCGCATCGATTTTGAGTCGCGAGAGATATGATGTTAGGCATAAAACGCTGGGCGCGAAGCCCTTTGACCCAACGGAGGCTTGATAATTTCAAGGCTAACGGCCGGGGTTTATGGTCTCTATGGATAATCTCATTTCTGTTTGTCGTCACTCTTGGCGCAGAGTTTATAGCCAACGACCGGCCTCTTTTGATTTCTTTTAAGGGCCAACTTTATGCGCCAGTAGTTGTAGACTATCCCGAAGTCACCTTCGGCGGTGTGTTTGAAACATCAGCCGATTATACAGACCCATACTTGGCCGAATTGATTAAGTCGGAAGGTTGGATTTTAGAACCGTTAATTCCTTACAGCTTCGATACTATAGATTTTAATTTGGGTCGCCCCGCACCCGCACCACCCTCAACCCGCCATTGGCTAGGTACTGATAACCAGGGTCGAGACGTTCTAGCTCGATTGATTTACGGCTTTCGACTCTCAATGCTGTTCGCCCTGGCGCTGACAATTGTGTCTACTGTTATCGGCGTAACAGCAGGCGCTGTGCAGGGCTACTTTGGTGGGGTCACTGATCTTCTGTTTCAGCGTTTCATCGAGGTATGGGGAGGGCTACCACAATTGTTTATTATTATTATAGTCTCATCGATTGTTATCCCAGGTTTCTGGACATTACTTTTAGTGTTGCTGCTATTCAGTTGGACCTCGCTTGTCGCCGTAGTGCGTGCCGAGTTTTTGCGAGCGCGCAATTTTGATTACGTGCGCGCGGCCAAAGCCCTCGGAATGAAAGATGGAGCAATAATGTTCAAACACGTGCTTCCAAATGCGATGGTCGCTACCATTACTTTTTTGCCGTTTATTTTGTCAGGTGCTGTAGTAGCTCTGACTTCATTAGATTTTCTCGGCCTGGGCCTGCCACCGGGCTCTGCTTCTCTCGGGGAGCTATTGCGCCAAGGTAAAGAGAATTTGAACGCACCGTGGCTTGGCTTTACAGGATTTTTCGCCATCGCTGGCATGCTAACACTGCTTGTATTTGTTGGCGAAGCGGTTCGTGATGCCTTCGATCCCCGCAAGAACTTCGCCTGATGGCTACATAAATGTCATTTTCATACCTATTGAAGGTCTCTGACCTTAGCGTAACCTTCGGAACTGGCGACAACTCTGTAGACGCAGTGACCGGTGTATCTTTCACTCTCAACAAAGGTGAGACCATAGCATTGGTCGGAGAAAGCGGTTCAGGCAAAACCGTCACCGCACTCTCGATACTAGGCCTTCTGCCCTATCCACGTGCGAGACATCCGACCGGAAGCATAACCTTCGCCGGTCAGGAGCTGCTGGGTGCTCCAGAAAGAAATCTAAATAAAGTACGCGGCAACCGTATCGGTACTATTTTTCAAGAACCTATGAGTTCACTGAATCCCCTGCATTCCATTGAAAAGCAAGTCGGCGAGGTGCTTGATGTCCATGCTGGTCTAGAAGGTAAAGAAAAACGAGAGCGCATTTTAGAATTACTATCGCTAGTCGGTTTATCGGACGCAGTTAGCCGCCTGAGCGCATTACCTCATGAGCTTTCGGGAGGGCAGCGCCAGCGGGTGATGATAGCGATGGCCCTGGCTCTAAACCCAGATATCCTGATCGCCGATGAACCCACAACGGCACTAGATGTAACCATCCAAGCGCAGATTCTAGAGTTACTGAAAGACCTCAAGCAGCGCTTTGGCATGGCGTTACTATTCATCACGCATGACCTCAATATCGTCCGCCAGATGGCAGATAAGGTATGCGTAATGAAAGATGGATCCATCGTAGAGCACGGTCTGGTTAAGGATATCTTCAACACGCCTAGTCACGATTACACTAAACGCCTTATCGCGGCACAGCCCAAACCTACAAAACCACGCCTAATGGGGGACAAAGAAATTATTGGTGCCAGCAATTTAAAGGTCTGGTTTCCAATCAAAAAAGGACTCATCCGCCGAACAGTCGGCCATATCAAAGCAGTGGACGGTATTTCGCTATCTATTTCAGAGGGACGCACTTTGGGAGTCGTTGGCGAGAGCGGCTCGGGCAAAACTACCCTGGGTCTTGCTTTACTAAGATTGATCTCCAGTAATGGAACAATTCGTTTTGAAGGCAAACCAATTGACGGTCAGCCAGCAAAAACTCTACGGACGCTCCGCCGGCATATGCAAGTGGTGTTTCAAGATCCATTCGGTTCTTTGAGCCCTCGCTTATCAATTGGTCAAATCGTGGAAGAAGGCCTTATTGTTCATCGTCTTGGAGATGTGAGCGAACGCACGGACCGTGTAGTAGAAGCACTATCAGATGTCGGTCTAAACTCCGAAATTCGCAATCGCTACCCCCACGAATTTTCCGGCGGACAGCGCCAAAGAATCGCCATAGCCCGCACCATAGTGCTGCGGCCCAAGTTTTTAGTGCTGGATGAGCCCACCAGCGCCCTGGATGTATCGGTTCAGGCCCAAATTGTCGATTTACTGCACGCTCTTCAGAATAAGTACAACCTAGCCTATCTATTTATCAGCCACGATCTGCGCGTCGTCCGCGCCCTGGCCGACGCACTGATTGTCATGAAGGATGGTGTAGTTAGGGAGTCTGGCACGGCCAAGGACATATTCAACTCCCCCGAAGACCCCTACACTAGCGCCCTCATGGCTGCTACCCTTAACTAGCAGTTACCCCTTCTTAACTAATGCCCTCTAAGGTTATGATGGAGGTACATGAGGGTTAATCAGGGCCTTGTAGCGCCCGTGTACCAGGACCATATTACTGAAATCACTGCACGAATCACCACTCGCGGTTTAGAGCGGACCATGGCCGAAAAAAAAGAAGACTCCAAACAGGCAGTATATAACGTTGAGGTCGACATTTCCGTCGTACTTGGCCAATCGAATCTGCGCGTCAATCAGCTACTAAAGCTTGGGCGCGGCGCTGTAGTAGAGTTGGAACAAAAAACATCTGACCCTGTGGAAATCTTTGCCAATGAAGTGCTCATCGCACGCGGCGAAGTGGTAATTACTTCAGGTGACAAGATTGGTGTAACCCTCACGGAGTTAGTCAAATCCGTATACAATAAGGCAGAATAAGACGAAGCGATGATGCTAGCCGAATGTATTCGTGCATTTTATAAAAACACTTCTCCACTGGAAGATTGCGCAACGTTCTTCTAAATACAAACTTCTTAAAGTACTGACCCATTCCAACCCTTAGGCTTGGAGCTACAGTTGCTACATGCGTACGCTTTATCACCACACTATTCTAACCGATTCTCGAAAAGTGCGTCTCGCTCTTGGTGAAAAGCGTCTGGAGTTCATAGAAAAGTTGGTAGTGCCATGGTCAATAGATCATGATTTTCTGACACTAAATCCCGCTGGAGAACTACCAGTGCTGGTGGACGAAGGTGACATCATCGTCTGCGGTGCTAATGCTATTTGCGAATACCTCGACGAAGTTTATCATGAACCTCCATTACTTGGGCGAACACCGGAAGCGCGTGCCGAGTCGCGGAGGCTGGCTGACTGGTTCGACAAAAAGTTTTATAGTGAAGTAACAAATTACCTTGCTGGTGAAAAAATAATTCATCGCATAAAAAAAAATGCAGCGCCAGATTCTCGAGCTTTAAAAGCTGGGCGCGACAACATTCATACGCATTTACAGTATATCGCCTTTCTAACAGAACGGCGTAGTTGGCTAGCAGGTGACCATGTAACAGTTGCTGACCTTAGCGCAGCCGCCAGCATATCCCTCATAGACTACTGTGGCGATGTACCATGGTTGGATCACCCTTTAGCAAAAGAATGGTATGTGCGTTTTAAATCGCGGCCTTGCATCAGGCCGATGCTGCACGATGTCATCGACAACATTCCGCCCGCTCCCGTTTACGCTGACCTCGACTTCTAAAACCACTTCACTGCAATACTTCAACTTTTACATCTAGTTTTTCAATATTAGCGCGAGCTATATCCGCTGCTCGTGATTCAGGTGCCAACTGAATAGCCATCAACCAATCTTGCCGTGCAGCCATCTTTTCACTATTTATTTGATGTAGATTACCACGCTCTAGTAGAGCTCCGACATTTTCGGGATCGGCCTTTAAGGCTCTGTTAGCATCTTCCATAGCCAACTCCGGCGCCTCCAAATAGCGGTACGCACTGGCCCGAAAAGCAAGAGCATCGGTATTATCTGGGTCAGCGGCGATCACATCATTCAGATCGTCAAGGGCTTCCCAGTAGTTTCGTGATGCGGCCAAGGTTTCAGCACGATCTATTAGGACTTCTATGCGGCGGTCATCGATCAGAGGCAGCAGGTCTAGCGCCATTGTCTGAACGGCGTAAGCACGCTCCAACTCATCTGCAAGTAGCCAAGCCTGCCCGGCCTGTGCCAGTAATCCGGCTCGCACCACCGTACTTTCGCGTGATTCTTCAACCAATGCTTCCAAGCGCGTGGCCGCCTCTCCGTATTCTTTCAGTCCTATTAAGGCTACAGCCTGACAATGACGAGCCGGCTCTCCACCACCAAGCCCAAGCCACATGCCGGAAAACTCAAGCCCGCGGTCTGGCTTTTCTCGACCAAGAGTCAAACATCCATCGTAGGTTGCAGCGGGATTTTCCAAGTCCGGAAGTGGAAGTGGCTGAATGGTAGGCGGTGACGATGGCTGGGCATAAGCCCCAGCTATCACTCCAGCAAGCACCAAGCACAATACTGAAATTAAAATATAATTTCTCATTATGCACCCACGCGGCTACTGACTTCATTCAAAACCATAGAGAGTCGGTCAATATCAGCAGAATCTGATAAACGATGGTCACCATTCTTTACAAGAATAACATTTACATCATCACCTGTGATTTTCTCGGCAAGCCGCATGGAAACATTCCATGGCACGGATGTATCCTTCATTCCGTGAATTAAGCGTACTGGACATGAAATAGGTATTGGGGCCCTCAATACCAAGGCCTGGCGCCCATCTTCGAACAATTGCCGACTGATAGGATAAGGACGTTCGTCATAGTCACTTTGTAAGTGAATAATACCCTTTGTCTTCAGTTGTTCGAGCTCAACAGAAGTAAGTCTAGGCCACATCAAATCTTCTGTGAAATCTGGACCAGGAGCGATTCCTATCAATCCGGCGACGCGCTCTGGCCTAGCCAGAGCCGCTCGTACCATTACCCAGCCGCCCATACTTGAGCCAACAAGTATCTGTGGACCTTCTGTTAGATGATCAATGACTGCGATAGCATCGTTAGTCCAGCGTGAGATATTTCCCTCTTCGAAGCGACCTGTAGACTCACCGTGGCCAAACATATCGAAACGAACGCAGGCCTGGCCAGAGCGTGCACAATGGTTAGCAAGTGCCGTCGCTTTGGTGCCATCTCGGTCGGACATGAGTCCATGGAGGAAAATAATTCCCGGAGAGCCTCCAGTGACCTTATTATAGGCAATCATGGCTCCATTTGGGCGTTCAAGAAATTCGGGGTGTTGAGGCGTCATTCTAAATGTAAGTATCTTCAACAGCCATGTTACAAGTAAAAAATAATCTTAGCATTTTGCCTTAGTCTTTTCACCAGTGGTCGCATGCAGTCTACATCTACAATCAAGACAAATCTGCAAATTCTACCAAGCCTAAGCATAGGAGGGGTAGAGCGCGGAACTGTCGATATTGCAAGAGCTTTGGTAGAATCAGGTTGGCGTGCTCTTGTGGCTTCGGCTGGCGGGCCTATGGTGCGCGAACTGGAGCGTTGCGGTGCAGAACACATAACCCTACCCCTGAATTCAAAGGACCCCCTTTTTATATTCCGTAACACACATCGCTTAATTCACCTTATACGCTCACATAAAGTCGATATCATACATGCACGGTCGAGAGCACCTGCATGGAGTGCAAAGCACGCTGCATCTGCAGCCAAGATCCCACTTATCACAACCTTTCACGGCGTATACGGACATGGACCCTTTGGCATAAAAAAGCACTACAACCGAATCATGACTAAGGGAGAGATAGTTATCGCGGTATCTGAGTTTATCCGCGCCCATATCATGAAAAACTATGATGTACCGACTGAGCGTATTCGCGTCATTCACCGCGGTGTAGACCTAAACATTTTTGACCAAAGCCGCGTCACACCTACTCGCCTTATTCAATTGACGTCAAAATGGCGTCTACCCGAAAATGCTCCAATTATCATGTTGCCTGGCCGCTTCACAGCTATAAAGGGCCATATATTATTGGTCGATGCCTTAGCTGAACTCGCACGCCGCAAAAATGAGAGCCTTGAAATCCGCTGCTTGATGGTCGGAAAAAATCAAGGACATACTTCATATTGCAACAGAATCCTTGATCATGCTGCCGCACGTAATGTAAGTGACAACGTTCATATCATTAATGACTGCAATGACATGCCCGCCGCTTATATGGTGACAGATGTCGTGGTATCGGCAACAACTCGTCCTGAAGCTTTTGGGCGAATCATGGCAGAGGCTCAAAGTATGGGCCGGCCTGTGGTCGCATCCTCTCACGGTCCTTCAGACGAAATTATTATACCTGGCGTGACCGGGTGGCTATTTACACCCAACGATCCAATTTCCCTTGCCGACGCGTTAGAGCGAGCTTTGCAATTGCGACGAGATGAACGCAAAGCTCTCGCTGATATAGCCATAGCCCGAGTCCGGGAACACTTTAGCAATACCAAAATGTGCGATAAAACTTTAGCTATTTATGATGAAGCCATCTCCCAATGCGGGCCCGGCACCAACATCGCATTATGACTAAGTCGCGCATACTAATCATAGCTGCTGAAGGTTTAGAGCAGTTTGTTCCCGGCCTTGGTGCTGCTGCTGCCATTCGCTCGCACCACTGCGAAGCTGAAATCATTGTATTGACAGCAAAATCTCTCGCCTCTTTTGCTAAGACAGCGCCCTACTTCGATCAAGTTTGGGTCGATGATTTACGAGGAACGTGGGATCTTACTCGCATATGGGCGCTTCGCAAGCGGTTGATAGCTTGCGCCTTTGAGCGCGTATATGATTTAGATGCTTCTGCGAAATCGGCACGTATATTTTGGCTAATGTATGGTCTAAACGGACTACCATTGCGACGTCGTAATCTTCAATGGTCTGGGGCTGCAAAAAACACTGCACTTACGCACGGAGCGGCTCAGTGGAATGCAATGCATGTCATTGACCGCTTAGCTGCCCAACTTTCTGCAGCCGACATCTCAGGAATGCACCGGCCCGACTTATCCTGGGTTGCGCGCAATGTGCAATCTTTTGATGTTCCTTTTCCAATACATGAGCGGTTTGTATTAGTGGCGTTAAGTTCTAACGCTGGCTCGACATGGCCAATATCGTATTATGCGGAATTAGCGCAATTACTTCACGTAGAGGGATATATACCTGTCCTGGCTGGCTTCGATGTAGCGCCAGAATTTTGTTCTGATATCGCACGAGCTTGCGATTCGGCCTTAAACCTGGTGAACCAGGTTTCGCCGGAGGACCTGGTCTTTCTCGCCTGGGCTGCATGCGCAGCTGTGGGGCCTAATAACGGCATGATGCATGTCACAGCCGCGGCGGCATGCCACTCTGTTATACTCTACGACACCGCATCAGACCCTGCCCTGGTTGGGCAGCGCGGCGAAAGTGTAATAATTATCAGACGCCCACGTTTAAGCGACATTTCAGCAGGCGAAGTTATGACTGCCATTATAAAGAGCACAAAAATCCGTGATATTTGAGCCATATCTGCGCAGCTAATGGTAACCAGATACTCCCTTTGCTTGACATAATGGGGAAGGCCCCTAGATTTTGCCTACTTCTTGGATTCTCCCCAAGCTCTTTGGACGTAAGATCTAATGGTCGCCATCACTTTACCCGACGGCAGCACCCGCCGTTACGAAAAACCGATAACCGGTGCCGATGTTGCAACCGACATTGGACCGGGCCTTGCGAAAGCAGCACTCGCTGTCAGAGTTAGCGGTACTATAAGAGATCTAAGCGCTGTGATCGAAAGCGACTGCGATCTTTCAATCGTGACACGTAAAGATCCTGACGCGCTGGAATTATTGCGACACGATGCCGCCCACGTCATGGCAGAAGCAGTTCAAGAGCTATACCCTGGGACACAAGTTACAATCGGCCCAGCTATTGAGAATGGATTTTACTACGATTTTGCTCGTGAAGAGGCATTCACCCCTGACGATCTTGTAAAGATCGAAGAGCGCATGCGTGAGATCGTTGACCGGAACGAGACAATTACCCGTGAGGTCTGGGAGCGCGAAAAGGCGATTGATCATTTCAAGAGTCTCGGCGAACATTATAAGGCTGAGATTGTTAATGACCTACCGACAGACGAGCCGGTCTCCATCTACCGGCAGGGCAATTGGCTAGACCTATGCCTTGGCCCCCACTTACCCTCTACAGGCAAGCTCGGCAAAGCATTTAAGCTATCTAAGCTTGCTGGAGCATATTGGCGCGGCGATTCTAGAAATACCATGCTCCAGCGAATTTACGGCACAGCCTGGGCCGATGAGAAACAACTGAAAAAATACCTCACGATGGTTGAAGAGGCCGAGAAACGCGATCACCGCAAAATTGGACAGGAAATGGACCTGTTCCATCTACAGTCTGAGGCGCAAGGTAGCGTTTTTTGGCACTCAAATGGATATATGCTTTGGCGGGCATTGGAAAAATATCTCCGCCGCCGACTTGATTCCGCAGGCTATCAGGAAGTGAAAACACCACAACTGATGGACGCAAGCCAATGGGAAGTTTCCGGCCACTGGGGTAAGTATCGCGAAAACATGTTCGTAGTGCCGGATGAAGTGCCAAATATAGAGGACAACGCGCCTGTAATTTCCGGAAATGCTGCGCTTATGGCCATGAAGCCCATGAACTGCCCCGCACATGTCTTAATATTCCGGCAGGGAATTAAAAGTTATCGTGATTTACCAATACGAATGGCTGAATTCGGCTGCTGTCACCGCAACGAACCGCATGGTGCGCTGCATGGTCTCATGCGAGTACGTCAGTTTACGCAAGATGACGCTCATATTTTCTGCCGTGAGGACCAGATTGTGGATGAAGTGCGCAGGTTCTGTGAACTGCTCGACACAATCTATAAGGATCTGGGTTTTGAAGCCTATACGATCAAGCTAGCATTGCGACCTGAAAATCGATTCGGTAGCGACGAGATGTGGGACAAAGCCGAGAATAACTTACGCGATGCCGTTCGCCTAACAGGACGCGCTACATCGGAATATGGCTGGGAGGAATTACCAGGTGAAGGAGCGTTTTATTCGCCAAAGTTAGAGTTCCATCTAACAGACGCTATAGGCCGGACATGGCAATGTGGCACTATCCAGCTTGACTACGTACTACCCGAACGCCTGGACGCTAGCTATATTGGCGAGGATGGCGCTAAGCACCGTCCCGTGCTGCTACATAGGGCAATTTTGGGAACGTTTGAGCGCTTTATCGGCATTCTTATTGAACACTTCGCAGGTAAATTTCCACTCTGGCTGGCTCCTATTCAGGCAGTTGTATGCACAATTACAGAGGACAGTAACGCTTATGCAAATGATGTGGCAACTGAACTGCGCGACGCCGGCCTACGCATTGAGACCGACCTGCGCAATGAAAAAATAAACTATAAAATAAGAGAGCACTCCCTAGCCAAAGTGCCAGTTATTGTGATTGTGGGCAAAAAAGAGGTCGAAGAGCAGACGGTTGCTCTGAGGCGCCTGGGCGGAGCGGCTCAAGAAGTCCTTGCGCTAAAAGATGCAGCCGATAGACTTGCTCAGGAGTCCGCTGCACCCTGATACGTATCCGAGCAGCATTTAGGCCCGACGGGTAACAAAAGTAGGAGATTTATAGATAGCCAGATTCGACCAACCGGCGCCGGCGCCCAAGGATGGGCCCCGCGTCAATGAACAGATCATCAACGCCACCGTACGCCTCATTGGTGCTGATGGAGATAATATTGGGGTAGTGGATCGTGACACCGCCCTACGTAAAGCCGACGAGGCGGGACTCGATCTCGTGGAGATTTCACCTAACGCCGACCCACCCGTCGCAAAAATTCTCGACTACGGCAAATACAAATACGAAGAACAAAAAAAGAAGAATGAGGCGCGTAAGAAACAAAAAATCATCGAAGTAAAAGAAATCAAATTACGGCCGAACATCGATATTCATGACTACGATGTAAAAATGCGTAATATGAAGCGCTTTCTTGCTGACGGTGACAAGGTAAAGGTAACTCTGCGTTTCCGTGGCCGTGAAATGGCCCATATGGAAATAGGTCAGCAACTCTTAAACCGCGTGAAAACTGACTTCGAACCTATTGCTAAAGTAGAGCAAGAGCCAAAATTTGAAGGTCGCCAGATTATTATGGTAGTTGCGCCAAGGTGATTAAAATTTTCTGAAAAAACCTGCGTAAACAAAAGCAACAAAGATGGTAATACCTAGAGGATTTTACCTGTTCAACTCAATTGGCAAAATCAAGGTGGGTTTGAGACCAATTAATGTTTGGTGAGTCTCGGCCAAGCTCACTCTGTTCAGGTAAATGGACCCTTTGAGGCGGTAGTACCAGCTCTAAGGCATCATCCGGGTACCTTGCAAATGGCCCATCATGCGGGTATAAGCGCGCCGTTCCGGTCTCTTTATGGCTGAGATCAAGCAAGGTGCCGGCTATGCCGGAACCCCCAGCTTAAAGGGCTAAAAAGTCTTACATTACAGGCTTTTGGGCATGCCCCCGGGCTGGTGTCAGAAATTAATATGAAATCCGAAAGGACACAAAATGCCCAAGATGAAGACCAAAAGTTCCGCTAAAAAGCGGTTCAAAATAACAGGAACAGGTAAAGTTAAGGCTGGGGCCGCCTACAAACGCCACTGCCTGGATGCAAAGCCACAGAAGATGAAGCGTACGTCACGCGGAACCATGGTTCTTGCTAAACCCGACGGCATTATCATCAAACGCAATTTCCTGCCGTACGGCTGAACCGCATTATCGTCGGAGAAGCAAATGTCACGCGTAAAACGGGGCGTCACGAAACACGCCCGCCACAAAAAAGTCCTCGCCCAAACAAAAGGCTTTAGAGGTCGCCATGCCACTAACTATGAGATAGCACGTAATCGCCTCGAAAAGTCCCTGCTGTATGCATACCGCGACCGACGACTCAAAAAGCGTGATTTCCGGTCCTTGTGGATTCAGCGCATAAACGCGGGTACGCGCCTGCATGGCCTAACTTATTCCCGATTTATAAATGGGCTCAAGCTGGCAGGTATCGAATTGGACCGGAAGGTTCTTGCCGATCTTGCCATTCACGAGCCCAAAACCTTCGAAAGCCTAGTAAAGCAGGCCCAGATGGCTCTCGGTTAGGTCGAGCCTTCGCTCACCGACTATCTGATTAACCGTGTAAACCAAAGGGGCCGCCGTACGGGCAGCCCCTTTTCTTTTACCCGCAGAGATGGAGACATAAGGATCCGAGATATGACTCAAGATTCCATAGAAGAGCTTCGTAGTGAGATTCTAGCCATCATCAACGCCGCGCCGGACACCGTGACTCTTGAAAAAGTACGCGTGGACGCGCTTGGTAAGAAAGGACGTATCACAGTGCTGATGAAGAATCTCGGNGCTATGGAATCCGAANGCCGNAAGTCNTNTGGCCAAAAGGTCAACNCATTNAAAAANGAAATCAGCNCCGCTCTTGAGACTCGCAAACGTACNTTTGAACACAAAGCNCTGAATGAGCGNCTAGNAACAGAAANTATGGATGTGACGCTTCCCGTTCGCCCGGAATATGAAGGCTCGATCCACCCTATTAGCCAAACCATGGATGAAGTCACGGCAATCTTTGGTGTGATGGGTTTTGAGGTCGCCGAAGGGCCTGACGTCGAGGATGACTTTCACAATTTTACAGCACTCAACTTTCCGCCCAGNNACCCAGCGNGGGAAATGCACGATACCTTTTTTCTTCAAGCAGAAGANANAGACNCACAGCACCTACTNCGCACACANACTTCCCCAGTACAAATNCGCGCAATGATGAANCAAAAGCCGCCCATTCGTATTATTGCNCCTGGTCGNACTTANCGTTGTGACTTCGATATGACGCATACGCCTATGTTCCATCAGGTAGAAGGACTGCTCATTGATACAAAATCTCACATGGGGCATTTGNAAGGTTGTTTGGCGGAATTCGTTCGAACCTATTTCAGCGTCGATAATCTCCCCGTAAGGTTTCGCCCAAGCTTTTTTCCATTTACCGAGCCCTCAGCAGAGATGGATATTGGCTGCAGCCGTAAAGACGGAGAATTAAAACTGGGAGATTATGGTGACTGGTTAGAAATTCTGGGCTGCGGAATGGTTCATCCCAATGTTCTAAAGTCCTGCGGGCTCGACCCCGAAGTACATCAAGGCTTTGCCTTCGGAATGGGAATCGAGCGCATCGCTATGCTGAAATATGGTATTTCTGATCTAAGGACATTCTTCGAATCTGACCTGCGCTGGTTACGTCACTACGGCTTTTCTCCTCTTGATGTGCCTAGCGTAACCGGAGGATTGAACCGATGAAGTTCACTCTCTCCTGGCTCAAGAGCCACCTGGATACTACCGCATCGCTACCAGATATCACGACCACACTATCCTCGATCGGTCTTGAAGTTGAGTGCGTGGATGACCCCGCCGCTGCACTAAGTAGCTTTATTGTTGGCCACATCACTGAGGCTAAGCAACACCCCAATGCTGATCGCCTGCGCCTTTGTCTTGTGGACACTGGCACCGAGTCCCTAAAGATAGTTTGCGGTGCTCCCAACGCCCGTAAGGGTCTT
Organism: Fidelibacterota bacterium; assembly: GCA_002712165.1. GTDB lineage: Bacteria > Pseudomonadota > Alphaproteobacteria > Rhodospirillales > Rhodospirillaceae > UBA11612. The sequence continues at coordinate 33,627 of PASS01000043.1, read as the reverse complement.
AAAGCAGTACTAGCCCGCACTGGTGATATCATTCCCGCATCTGGTGATAAGCTTAAAAAGAGCAAAATTCGTGGTGAGGAAAGCCAGGGTATGCTCTGCTCTGCTCAAGAATTGAATTTGGGCGAAGATCATAGCGGNATAGTCGAGCTTCCCATCGATGCGCCCGCTGGCGCTCCAGTATCTAGCTTTCTAGCGGTTGATCCAGTTATTGAAATTGCACTGACGCCGAATCGNGTNGATGCNCTNGGCGTACGCGGCGTGGCCCGCGACCTCGCNGCANCAGGTCTCGGNNCACTCAAACCCTTAAATGACAGGCCTATTCCGGGCACCTTCAACAGTACACGCAAAGTGGTGATGAATTTACCTTCTGGTAGTGCGCACCAATGCCCTCTATTTGTAGGCCGCACTATCCGCGACGTAAAAAACACTGAAAGCCCCGCCTGGTTGAAAAATCGGCTAGTCGCTGTCGGTCTTCGCCCTGTTTCAGCCCTAGTCGATATAACCCAGTACATAACTCTTGATCTTGGTCGGCCTCTACATGTGTTCGATGATGCAAAGGTAAATGGAAAAATTGGACCTCGATTCGCCAATGACGGTGAGTCTATCTCTACCCTGAATGGTAAAAGATATACACTGGATGAATCTGTAATTGTTATTGCTGACGAATCCGCAGCACTCGGTATCGGGGGAATTATGGGCGGTGAGCCCAGCAGTGTGACTGAAACAACTAAAAACGTATTTTTGGAATCGGCATTGTTTAATCCCTCCAATATCGCCGAGACTGGCCGCAAGCTGCAAATCAATTCTGATGCCCGCTATTGTTTTGAACGCGGTGTTGATCCCACATCCTCTTCAGCGGGCGCAGAGCTTGCTACACGCATGATTCTCGATATTTGCGGCGGTGAAGCCTCACACCTAGAAATCTGTGGCACCGTACCTGAACATCGAAGGGACATATATTTTGAGCCAAGACGAGTAAAAAAACTTGGCGGGGTCGACCTTCCTGAATCAGAGATGAAAGAAATTCTAGAAAGACTTGGTTTTCATGTTACAACCAAAACCCCATGGATCATATCGCCACCATCTTGGCGTTTAGATGTTGAAAATTGGCAAGATCTCGTCGAGGAAATTCTCCGCATTCACGGCTATGACAAGATCCCTGAGTCGATTCTGCCTCGCCCACCAATGCCCAAGGTGATACCAACACCACAGCAAAGACGCATCGCTAACGCGCGGCGCACATTGGCAGCTCGAGGATTGAATGAAACCACCACTTGGGCATTCCTGCCCAAAGAACATGCTGAATTATTTATAGGCAGCTTACCGCTCGTACTACTGGCCAATCCCATAAGTTCTGAATTGGATGCTATGCGTCCATCATTGTTGCCCAACCTGGCTACCGCAGCTGGTCGCAATGCAGCGCGAAACATGCCCGATGGCCGGCTATTTGAAATTGGCCCTATATTCGAGGGTTCAAAACCAGGAGAGCAGGCATTGGTCGCATGCTCTCTTCGCGCTGGACACAACAGCCCACGACATTGGGCTGGAGAGCGGAGGAGCGTGGATGCGTTAGATGCCAAAGCAGATGCTTTGGCAACACTGAAGGCAACTGGCTTGCCCTCAACAGCGCTGCAAACCACTATTGGACACGAAGGCGGAGCACCAAAATGGTACCACCCTGGTCGCTCAGGCACCCTCAAGCTAGGTAGACGGGTCCTGTCCACTTTTGGCGAGTTACATCCTATATTGTTAGCTAATCTAGATTTAAAAGGACCAATAGTCGCCTGCGAAGTTTTTCTTGATCTCTTGCCACCTGCAAAAAAATCTAAGGTGACCTCACGGCTGCCTTTAAAAAAATCTCAATTTCAGCCTGTCGAACGTGACTTTGCCTTTGTGGTTGACGCAGCCGTTACTGCAGAATCGCTTTTACGGGCTGTAAGCGGTGCTGAAAAAGATCACATTGTTGACGTTGGGATATTCGACACCTATGAAGGCCCTCACGTTGGCGAGATGAAAAAGTCACTGGCTGTCGCAGTCACAATAAAGCCCAAAGACTCAACGTTCACTGAAGAACAAATCGAGACTATTTCAAGGAAGATCGTTATGGCAGTCAAAAAGTCTTGCGGCGGGACATTGCGCAGTTGATATAATAGCTATCATTACATGCCTGAATTCTCCCTCATCCGTAATTTTGCGATTATCGCTCATATCGACCATGGCAAATCAACCCTGGCTGATCGTCTCATTCAGTATTGTGGCGGCCTAACAGAACGCGAAATGCATGAACAAGTACTCGACTCTATGGACATAGAGCGCGAGCGCGGCATCACCATCAAAGCGCAAACAGTTCGACTTAGCTACCCAGCCGATGATGGCAACGTATATCAGCTCAATCTTGTTGATACGCCAGGCCATGTGGATTTTGCCTACGAGGTAAATCGATCGCTTGCTGCATGCGAGGGATCACTTCTAGTGGTCGATTCCTCACAAGGTGTTGAAGCACAAACATTGGCAAATGTTTATCAAGCCATCGAGGTGGACCACAATATCGTCCCAGTACTGAACAAAATTGATCTCCCTGCCGCCGACCCAGGCCGCGTCTGCCAGCAAATCGAAGACGTTATTGGTATTGATGCCTCTGAGGCCATAGAGACATCGGCTAAATCTGGCATCGGTATTAAAGATGTTCTGGAATGTGTTGTTACCCAACTCGCCCCACCCAAGGGTAGCGATAATCTACCGCTAAAAGCCTTGTTAGTAGACTCGTGGTATGACAGTTATCTTGGTGTCATCATTCTGGTACGGGTCAAAGATGGCTCTATCAAGAAAGGTGCAAAAATAAAATTCATGTCGAACGATTCCACTTACCAGGTGGATAAGATCGGTGTTTTCACGCCTAAGATGTGTGATGTTCCTTCGTTGAACGCTGGGGAAATAGGTTTTTTAACTGCGTCCATCAAAGCTGTAGCAGATTGCTCCGTTGGCGATACCATTACCCACGAACTTAAGCCTGCCTCTGAGCCGTTGCCTGGCTTCAAACCTAGTATTCCTGTGGTTTGGTGCGGCCTATTTCCGGTAGACGCGGCGCAGTTTGAATTGTTACGCGAGAGTCTTGGGAGACTCCGACTCAACGATGCCAGTTTCCATTTTCAGATGGAAAGTTCGGCGGCACTGGGCTTTGGCTTTCGCTGTGGTTTTCTCGGCCTTCTGCACATGGAGATTATTCAAGAACGTTTGGAACGAGAATTTGGGCTCGATCTAATCACAACAGCACCCAGCGTTGTGTATCGTGTCCATACCACTGATGGGAAAATAGAGGAGCTACATAACCCTGCAGATATGCCTGAGGTAACGCGTATAAATTCTATTGAAGAACCCTGGGTTAAAGCCACCATTCTAGTCCCAGACGGTCATGTCGGCACAGTGCTAAAACTGTGCACCGAACGGCGGGGTGAACAGGTAGATTTAACATACGTTGGTAATCGGGCCATGGCGGTATATCGACTCCCACTTAATGAAATTGTTTTCGATTTTTATGACCGCCTGAAGTCTATCTCAAGAGGCTATGCTAGTTTTGATTACGAAATCGACAATTATCAGAATTCAGATCTCGTAAAAGTAAATATTCTCGTCAACACCGAACCCGTAGATGCCCTAGCATTTATGGCTCACCGCACACAAGTAGAGGCACGCGCCCGTCACATATGCGAGCGTTTAAAAGGATTGATACCCCGGCATTTGTTTAAGATTCCTATCCAAGCTGCTATTGGTGGAAAAGTTATCGCACGCGAAACCATTGCTGCATTGCGCAAAGATGTAACCGCAAAATGTTATGGGGGAGATGTTTCTCGTAAACGAAAACTTCTTGATAAGCAAAAAGAGGGTAAAAAGCGCATGCGCCAATTTGGCCGTGTAGAAATCCCGCAAACTGCATTCATCAACGCACTCAAAATGGGCGATGATTAAAATCACAGCTAATTAGTTCTAACCTCAATTCGACTCGCGGTAAGATTTACAGCCTAATATTGATGCCAGAAGGTTGTGAGCTAGCACTAGGAACGAAAAAGACGCCGGTTACGGCGCTTCCGAAAAAAATGTGCCAAGGCAATTCCAACTACACCGAAAACAACCCAGGCCGGCATTGCTAGGATGCTTGCACCCGCCATAGCGATAAAGTCCGGTTCACCAACAACAAACCTAGGCTTTTCACCCACAATGAGAGCCCAGACCTCTGATGTCGCTAGGCCAGAATATTCACCGGCACCCAGTGCCATGACGGCCTCTGCCGAAGCCATGACAACAGCTAAGATAACAAGCATCCAGCCCAAGCTGCGACAAAATGCCAACTTATTAACCCCCACACCCCTGCGTCGGTCTGATTCCTCACTTACTGAGAGATACCCCACAGCTTATTTTATTTACAGAATAATTTTTTATGCCTCAAACAGGTGTCACATGGTGGAGCCATTATTTAACTGAAGTTTGCGAACAACTATGTGAAAAATAGTGTTAATCTTAATTTTTGTGGCAACAAAAAGTATCGGCTTTGTTGCGACAATCGTCCGGCTCGGATAGGTTCTGCGCCTTCTGGACAGATCCTTTGATCACCGATCGCTTGCGACTCGGGAGTTACTGGTGCCGGAGGGGTGGCCGAGTGGTCGAAGGCGCACGCCTGGAAAGTGTGTATACGCCAAAAGCGTATCGTGGGTTCGAATCCCACCCCCTCCGCCATATCAGTCAGTTTATCCATTTGAATAAGGAACTTTAAATGCTGTGTCGCTTTTTAACCTGTGTAGCTTTGATGTTCTCTATCTCGCTCGCCGGATGCTCGAGTCGAACCAGCCGCATCGAAGTAGATGGCGGTACACGCACCTACGTTCTTCATGTGCCGAAAGGTTATTCCGCTAACACCGCCGCTCTGCCGTTAGTACTCGCACTTCATCCTTTCCTCACGACTGCGAGTATTATGGCCGATATGACGGACTGGAATGATCTAGCGGATAGAGAGGGCTTCTTTGTCGCCTATCCCAACGGCCGTTGGTGGCGCTGGAACTCCGATGGCTCAAGTAGCACAGATGATCCCAAATTTATTGATGCCTTAATCAATCGGTTGTCTAAAGAATACAAGATAGACCAGTCGCGCATATACGCAACTGGCGCTTCTGCTGGAGGCATGATGGTGCAGAGATTAGCATGCTTGTCCGACCGCTTCGCCGCAATTGCCCCAGTAATGAGCAGCATTCAGAGTTCTGTAGCTGAACAATGCGGTGATGGGTCACCAATTCCCGTCATCATTTTTCATGGGCTGCAAGACGGTATCGTTCCATACGATGGCGGCTTAGCTGGTGGGCCGCCCGACGCACCGATGCATTTTCTTTCGGCCCCGGGCGCAGCAGCATTCTGGGCGGAGCGCAATGGTTGCGAAAGCGCCGAGCCAGAGTTGGAATACTTGCCCAACACGGGTAGTCGAGTTGAACGTATGCATTTCTCCTGCAGGGGGGGCGCTCCAGTAACCCTCTACAGTCTTTCCGAGGCAGGACATACGTGGCCAGGCCACAATAACATTGCCCCTCAGTTTATAGTCGGTGGGACTTCAATGGACATCGATGCAACTAAGGTAATTTGGGAGTTTTTTCGAACTTTCCGATTTTCAATGCATGGTGATAGCTAGGTAAAGATAACCTAAACATAATGAACCGAATCAATGGATTGGAAAGCTAGGGGTATAATAGGTACAGGAGAGGATACGGCCCACCTCCGCCATACCATCGTCCCGAGCCGTACCTACCCATCTTTATATCTGTCACTTTAAAATCACCGTATGGTGGACGTACAAACTTGTAAGGAGCGATTCGCATGAAAGTTCTCGTGGTGGGAGGAACCGGACTTATAGGTGGTGAGATCGCGTTGCTGCTTCGAGCGCGCGGTCATGAAGTCACGATTGGGGCGCGTAAACCAGCACCTCCACGAACACTGATGGCAGAACTTCCATTTCTGCAGGGTAATTATGTAACCGGTGGCTTTGGAAACGATCAACTCAAAGTATTCGACTCATTAGTCTTTGCGGCTGGTCAAGATTTTCGCCATGTACCGTCGGATACGGATATGGCTACCCATTGGCAACGCGCTAATATCGAGGGCGTGCCCAAGTTCTTCGCACAGGCTCGTGACGCAGGCCTAAAACGGGCAGTAAATATTGGCAGTTTCTATCCTCAGGCCATGCCCGAATTGATTAAAACAGATGACTATGTCCGCTCACGGTTTTTGGCGGATGAGGGAGCACGAGCTCTGGCGTCTGATAGTTTTATGATGTGTTCGCTCAATGCACCGTTCATTTTGGGCTGCATGGCCGGTTTGGAGCTTCCGCATTTAGAGAACCAAGCAAATTATGCAATGGGGCGCATAGAAGGAGCATTGGCGTTTGCCATTCCTGGCGGTGTAAATTTTATGTCAGCGCGTTCGTTGGCCGAAGCTACATTGGGAGCACTCGAGCGCGGCCAAGGCGGGAAAGCTTATTTGGTGGGGGATGAAAACTTAAGTTTTCACGCCTACTTTATGGCTTTTTTCCGTGCGGCTGGGCGGACAGAAGTGTTAGAGGTGATCGATCAGGAGCATCCGATCTTACCTGATGCAGTGCTATATGCTGGGCGTGGTGGAGAAATTTTTTACGATCCAGAACCAGTGGACGTAGAGCGCTTAGACTATACTCGTGGCGACGTGGAGCGGGCTATTCGAGAAATTGTTCAGCATTACCGTTAAGCGGATACCAACCGACTAACAGTTCCGTCATCAACCAGTATTTGTATTTAAACCGGTACTTTTCGAGTACCGATTTTTAATGGGCATCCGCCTTTATCGAGCCCAACCGTTTCATTATTGCTCAATGCCTCATTCTGTCTGCTACACGAAACCTAAAGGTAGAAAGCAAGCTCAGAAATATCGAGGTTGGCGAAAAAAGGGCGTCCAATAGCAACCAGGCTAATGCGGCGGAGCCGCGTCTTGTCCAAGGGTGTTTCCAGCCGGTGGGGTACAAAGTCCTCGAAAGGAAGATCGATGGTCTCCCAGTCCGACAATGCGGTGAAATGAGCTCGGTACGACTGCCAAGGCCGAACATTATCTAGTGTTCGGATATGAGCCGAGTATTTCTCACCATTCCCGCGGACGATTATGCGCATTCCGGCGAAGCCTGACACGTCAATGGTATCTCCCGGGGGAGCCAGATCGAGCGCCACTTGGATGAAGCCACCGTCATTCTCCAGACGAACATGGCCAGCCATGCGCATACTGTGGCGACCATCTATCACGCCGTGAGATATGGAGGCCTCGGAGATCCCGCCCATAACTTGGTCGCTAACACCACGCCATTGAGTTCCCAACTTGGAGACAAGGCCTTTATCGGTAAAGTCATCGATCAGCATGGCTCCACTTTGCGCCAAGAGCTGGAAATTGTGCAAGTAGATCGCACTGAACAGCCCCATATTGCCGATACTTCAGGGGTCGGCGTATGCTCGAGGAAGACAGGTGTCAGGCCAAGCGCTGGCAGCACTTTTCGACAGCGCACTGCTCAAATTGAACAAAACTATGGGCCGGGGGTCGACCCTTTTTCAGGCTGATCCAAACGGGCAATCAGGACGTATAAAGGGCTTAGTTGCAAATAAAGCCTTGCTAATAAAGAGGACCCAGCATGTCTACTGCATTTGAGAAGCTGATGAATGGAGTTGCTGGAGGGTTGGCCCTCCTTAAGGTTTTGTCAGAGAATAGCTTCGACTCGGTGCTGATCACAGATGCATCAGCGGAAGGTAAGATCACCTACGCTAACAAGTCCTTCAAGAAACTAACGGGTCACGACCCGTCCGAAATCATCGGGAAGACGCCGCGGATTCTTCAAGGCCCGGGAACAGATGCCAAGGTGATTGAAAGGCTTTCCGACTCACTAAAGTCGGGCAGAAAATTTGAAGGCAAAGCTATCAACTATAAGAAAGATGGCACACCCTTTATCATGTACTGGCGTGTGCTGCCGATCAAAGTGGATAAGAAAATAACTGCTTGGGTTGCAATCCAGCGCGAAGGATCAGTCATCTGAGAGATCGTCTCAAAGTGGGAGCTGTTTGAATAATTAGGATCCAATAAGCTTCCAATATATTCTTAGGAGATCAGCGTGGATTCAGAGCTTCAGAAATTGACGGTATATTTTGATGGCTCTTGTTCCCTGTGTCGGACAGAGATCGGATACTATAGGCGTAAGGATCAAGACCGTGTTCTTTGTTTTGTCGACATTTCTGAAACCGGCGCCACACCTCCGGAAGGAATTACCCAAGACCATGCAATGAAGCGCTTCCATGTTCGAGCAGGCGATGGGAGTATTCTGTCTGGCGCGGCGGCATTCGTCGAGGTGTGGACTCGACTGCCCAGATGGCGCTGGGCAGCTAGAGCCGCGTCCTTGCCGGGGGCCTTGATTGCCCTTGAGTGGGGCTACAGGTTTTTTCTTCCGGTCCGGCCTCTAATCTCTCGTTTCTTTGAGCGGGCTATTCGACCTTAGTCCGTCATCGGCTGAGCCAAGCACTTATCATTTAAATTTTGAAATGCTATCCAACGCCCCCAGATACGCCCAGTCCCGCTTTACGGCGTAAGCGCGGTCGTATCACCAGCTTCATATTTTTTGATGCGATCAGCGCAGACCTTATTCCCCTCGGCCCATTCTCTTTTTGCTTTGTAGGCTTCTGAGCACCAATCCAGTGGCTTGAGGCCCGCCTACTTCTCGCTAACAGGTTTCTCGTCGTCCAGCGTTATCTTAAACTCTACCGTCAACAAAGTACCGAATCTTAACAGCGCAACAAAAGGCCATAGTAGGCCAACAAAAAAGCTGACTAAAAAACTCTTGAGGGCAACTCTCTTCCCCGCAAAAACACCAAGTCCCACTAACCCGTAGGAAACACAACCAACAACCCAATACATCCACTCCATCACACTCTCCAGTCCACTAAACTTGCTTGGCCATTAAAATATTAGTTACTGTAGCCCCGCCTAACTCTCGCTAACAGGCTTTTCGACTGCCAAGAAACTAACGGGTCACGACCCGTCCGACTCGGCTTGTTTCTCTAGTGCGGTTGCCTCGGCTTGTTTCTCTAGTGCGGTTGCCTCGGCTTGTTTCTCTAGTGCGGTTGCCTCGGCTTGTTTCTCTAGTGCCTCGGGCTGCTTTTCTTCGGATACTGCCATCGCAGTATCATGCAACCATACCTCAGCTTGCCTCTCTAGTGCCTCGGGACGTGCGCCCTGTTCGAAGCTAGTGTCGCCGCCCTCTTTGCTAAGGTGCAAATCAGCATCAAAGTCACTGTCATGGGAATCGCTAAGAGATGCCTCAGCTTGCTTTTTCACGCCTAAGTTCCGGTCCATGCCACCTGCGACTTTATCAAGATCTTTAAAGTCCAACTCAGATGACTTGGTTTTTGTGGGTTTGTCTTGCTTGGCCATTTCAACTCCTGGGTTTAAAGCATATGTATACTTACAGTTAGTCTGCTAGTTTTTTGTTCGACGCAGCATTTTTAAAAGCTCTACCAGCTGTTCATCTCTTTCCTCTTCTAATTGAGCAATCGACCGCCCCTTTGCCTCTACTTTTATTCCGTTAATGAGTTCTTGCTTTAAGGCTTCATCAAGCTCAGGGTTTTCGTTCATAGTTTCCCACCACTCCGCGATACCCGGCCCAAAATGATCGAGCATTTTGCGAAATCCACCCGATCCACCAGTTAAATTCATAATCATATGAGGCCCCATCAACGCCCAGCGTAGACCTGGCCCCATTGCCACGGCAGCATTAATATCCTCCACAGAAGCCAAATCATTTTGNACTGCCAAAACAGCTTCACGCCACAATGCAGCTTGTAATCTGTTTGCGAGATGGCCNGGNACNTCTTTNTTTATTTTTATCCCGTGCTTNCCAATCTTATTATAAAAATTAATTGCCCAATCAACAGCTGAAGGGTCAGTCTTTTCGCCCCCTACCACCTCAACAAGGGGAATGAGGTGTGGTGGATTAAAGGGGTGACCAACAACAAAACGGCTTGCACACTCGAGTCCATCCTGCATTTCACTCATAATCAAGCCAGAAGTACTTGAAGAAATTATCAAACTATTATCAGCATATTTATCAATTTTTTTGAATAATGAACGCTTGAGTTCAAGTTGTTCTGGAGCACTCTCCTGCACAAACTCCACTTCTGAGAGTGCATCCTCCAAACTAGAGCAAAGTTCAATGTTTGTTTCTTGAAACTCTTTTTTAGCACCCAAGGCATTCATTTGGGGCCAAGCATTATTTAGGAAGTCTAATATTCTATCTTTCCACTCATCACCAGGGTCCCATGCCTTTACTTTAAACCCTCTCGATAAAAAATATGTAGCCCAACTGGCACCAATCGTTCCTGTCCCTATCACACCTATATTTTTTATGGTTTCAAACGATCTATAAGCAGACATTTTTAAATCCCCTGAAATTACTATTAATAGTTTCCATTCGAATATTGGATGCACCAAATAGTGCTCGGGTGCCGATAGCGGTGGCTTCGAATATGCTGATTAGTTCTCTGTCTGAGGGATTGACCAGACTGCCCCGCCTACTCCTCGCTAACAGGCTTCCATTCCGCTGATAGACGCTGAGCTTCGGCGATCTGCTCGCGTGTCATTCTGTTGGCGCAACGGACATTAAACTCAATGATAGCGGCCTGAACCTTGTCGCGGCACTGCAGGTCATCTCCGCAAGCCCATAACCGTGCGGATAGCCGTGCCCCTTCTGCTCGACAGGCAGCGACCTGCGGCGACCCCTGCGCGAAACCGGGCTGCGGTGTTGATATTCCAATGGTTAGTACAGTGAGTATCGCTAACACTGATCGTTTCATCGTTACTCCCCCGAGCTATCGATCGTTACCGGATCTATCTTATTGGGCGGGAACCCGGAGCAACTGCTGCGCCCTCGAGGTCTCCGGCGCTATGCCGTTGTTGCTTGGCCAATACACCCATTGGTCGTCGTGACTAACAATGGCCGAAGCGCCGGACGGGCCGATAGCGTGGGTGACAGCCGCTTCGCCAGGCGGGATGCGGTACAACGGGCCGGGGTTGGTCGAACCTGTGGGCGGCAGAAAGATGGTACCGTCCGACGCAATGGCGAAATCATCGACATGCGGTATATCAGCAGCAAAGAGCGTGAGCTCACCTTGCCGATCGCCGTTTTCATCAATGCCGACACGAAAGATCGAGCGCTTTTCGCTGTTGGCGATATACACATAGTCGCCCGACACCTTGATGCCGTTAGCGCTGCGCGCGCCTGGCTTCATGGATGCTAGCTCGTCATCTCTTATCCACAGGGTTAGCGTGTGCTCCTTGGGATCGAACTGCCAAACACTGGCGCTCAAGGAATCGACCACGAGGGCATTGCCGCGTTCGTCAGCGGTCATACCGTTGAACAATTGGCCGTTCTCTCCCGGTGCAGTGGCGATGATCTCGCCGGTCGTCTTGTCGAGAAGCGCAACCTCCGGCTCGGCGTTGGAGAAATCGTACCCGCTGGGCGTACGGAAATCCCGGCGGAAAGCGCCTATAACAATACCCTCCTCTACGGCGGCGACGCCGAGAATGGCTACATACCGCTCGACGTGGGCAAACCTTTCTACCGCGCCGTCAGGGCTGATCTTCCACACGATGCTATCTAACATGCCAGAAACATAGATCGTACCATCCGCATCTTCGGAGATACACTCAGTGAAGGCTGGCGAGGGAATGCTCCCCACCACTTCGGGCGTATGGGACGCCTCCTCCGCAATCACGGTGTTCGGTCCTGCGATCCCCAGTACCGCAATCAGTGGTGTAAGAAATAAAAGTCGTGTAGCGCGCATTTCAGCCTCCCCAAAAGAAACCCCAGACGGTCGGGAGATAGTATAACCCGATAGTCTCGGGAAGACAGCGCGTTGAGGCGTTCAGCGCAAGATTGAGAAACCTCTTCCGACTACCTCTCGCTAACAGGCTTCCATTCCGCTGATAGACGCTGAGCCTCAGCTACCTGCTCGCGTGTCATATTTTTAGCAACAATAGCCTTGCTCTTCTTTGCAGAACCAACTCCTTGAGCGGCAGCGAGGTTCCACCATTTGTAGGCTTCGACATCGTTCTGAATAACGCCCTCGCCTTTAGCGTACATAATGCCGAGACTATTCTGAGCAGAGGCATGCCCCTGATCTGCAGCCTTGCGGTACCACTTCACCGCTTCGACATCGTTCTCAGGAATGCCTTCACCCAGATTATACATTATGGCGAGGTAGTACTGAGCGGAGACATGCCCCTGATCTGCAGCCTTGCGGTACCATTTAACCGCTTCTGTATTGTCTTCAGCAATACCTAAACCAGTTCGGTAAATGAAGCCGAGATAGTACTGAGCCTCGGCATCGCCCTGATCTGCTAGCGGTTGTATGAGGCGAAGAGCGTTCTCAACGTCCCCGCGATCGTGTGCGGCCATCCCATCTTCAAGTGGCCCAGCAACACCCGGACTACCAACACTCAATGCGATGATAGCAGTAAGCAATCCAGTGCTGATAGGCTTGGCTATAAGTTGCATGGCTACTCCTATGGCAGGATTAGAAGGTGGAATACCGGTCATGCTTTAGAATCGCTAAGAAATGGCGCAGATGCAGAATAAATGTTTTTAGGCAGTTCTTTTTTTATACGTTTTTCCAGATCAAAATGAACCATCACAGCTTCACAGAGAGCAGATGGTTCTTCGTCATTCTCAATATAAAACTCATGATAGTATTTGATTGAAGTGGTGCCGATAGAGCGTATTCCTGTCCACACTGTAACCATTTGCCCGTCGCACACCTCGCTGAGATAATTGACCTCATGGTGCGCATCAACCCAACCTAAGCCAGTTGCCTTAGCCTCGGCCATAGAGTGTCCAAGTAAACTCAGAAATGCCGCAGCCGCTGAATCGAAGAATTCCATATAAAAACGAGTATTCAAGTGAGCATTTTGATCGCATTGCCAAGGCATTATGACATTGCGATACGTCAACGTTTTCCCATCCTTAAGATAAATCTCTCCCACGGAAGACACCTCCAATATTTTAATATCTGCCCACGCTAAATTAATTTGTCAGTCTATGAAGTCTTTCGTATGTACAAGAGGTTCGCAAGGGGGGCGACCAACCAGAGTATCGCTGAGATCCAGAGGATCGGATTGTTTGGTAACCCATGTCCTATGAAGTAGGTGGCAAACAGGACTAAAAGCAAGACATTCAAAGCGACAGCGATAATCTTCAAATTCATATTCAACTCCTAGGTTTAGTGCATATATGTAAGTATAGTATGGTGATGAGCCTCGTTTTGTCAGTCGAGTAGATAATGTCATGGGGATGGGCAAGGCCCACCGTCGGATACATAGTCTACTGTTATATAAGATAATATGAGATTTGCGGCGAACACTTACTCCGCCATTCAATGGCCTTTCTACATGCACCAAAAGAAAGTGCTAAGTATATGAATTGTTAGGGCAGAGCATGACCGATAGGACACTAGGACTTCAAGGAAAGGTAGCGTTGATCACCGGCGGCGGCGGCGGTATCGGGAGAGGTATTGCAGAAGCCTACGCTAGTTTAGGTGCGCGTGTGGCGATCGCGGAAATAAACCCTGAGCGTGTACGCGAAATTCAGACTTGTCTCTCGGAAATGGGAAGCGATTCATTAGTTATCACAGCTGACGTGCAAAAAACACTCGACGTGAAAAATGTAATTGAACAGATTGATAAAAAATTTGGTCGCCTTGATATACTTGTCAATAACGTCGGAGATTATCTCGGCCATCAATCAAAGTTTGAACGTTTTACAGAACAACAATGGGACGATTTATATAATATAAATCTTCGTCATATTTTTCTCGTTACCCAATCAGCCATTCCGCTGATACGGCGTAGCGGTGACGGTGGAAGCATCATTAACCTATCGTCTATCGAGGGGTTTCGTGGGCATCCCACTTGCGCAGTCTATGCTGCTTTCAAGGCTAGCATAACGGGCTTCACAAAAAGCCTGGCACTTGAACTCGGGCCCGCCGGTATTCGNGTTAACGCTATAGCGCCGGAAACAACAGAGACTCCCCAAGTACCAATTGCTGGTCTAATCCCGCCTGAGAATCAAGAACATATTAAACGCTGGATACCTTTGGGTCGATTCGGTGAGCCAAGTGATGCAGCCGGCTGCGCAGTATTTTTGGCGACCGACTTATCTGCTTGGGTAACGGGCACTACAATACACTTAGACGGTGGAGCTTTATCCGCTAGTGGGTTTTATCGTGCTCCAGATGGGTATTGGACTAACTTGCCAATTGTAACAGGCAGCGGAATTAAATCCTCGTGAGGCATCCAAAAAGCTTGCTAGAATAACTTACGAAGAACAATAAGCTAAGCATTATAGTGCGATACTTTTGTATAGAAGGATAGTTCGTTGGATCTGACAGAAAAAATACAAGCTACCATTGATAAGTATTTCGATGCCTTTGATAGAGGTAGCGCCGATAAAGTTCTCGGTCTCTTTTCTAGTACCGCAACTGTAGAAGACCCGGTAGGATCAAAAGTGCAAACGGGCTCGGAAGAACTATTAAAGTTTTATAGTGGCGCTATGTCCATGCAATGCAAAATCACGTCCACCGGACCAGCGCGCATTGTTGAGAACGAAGCTGCTTTTCCATTTCATGGCGTTGTACAACTGCCCGATAAAATCTTAGAATTTGACTGTATTGATGTTATGACTTTCGACATGGATGGAAAAATATTGACCATGCGTGCATTCTGGGGACCTGTGAATACCAACTACGTGACCAGATAACTGCCCACGAATTTATTACCTTCCTGCTTCTATCATTTCCACTGGCATTGTTCGTGTCCATTCTATGATTAGTTTACGGTGCGCAAATCGCCACTGCCCCCCCGTGCGCATAAATCTATCCTGATAGCGAATGCCCCAATCGAGGCTCTCATATAGACCATCCTTAGTTTTCTTAATCTGATATGCAACACCGTAGGTCTCACCNCGCGCCTTTTCGCCATCTATATTAACAGTTTGATTGTGNACAGCATGCATTGTGGAAGCAAACATCTTGGAAAGCATTAAGGGCACACCAATAATTTCCTCTATACCCTTTTGAACTACAACTGGACTTTCAATAATAGCATCTTCTGTAAATATCTGGCGTATAATATCAGGCTCGTTCCGGTCCATACCCCTTGCGTAGAGATATGCCAATCGTCGGAGCGCCNACTCATCGGCGGATGTATCGNCAAANTTCATTTTANAATCCTCATATGGAATTCAATTTGAGGCGTGCATAAACATCGCCTGATGAAACCCTATCNGGTAATTGTTCTATNTGATGAATGATGTCTTGCTGTGTACACCAATCAGGCCTNATAAACGCAAGATACTCTCCATACGATATATTGAAGTCATAGTCTCCCAAATCAGAAATTCTCTCCAGGCACTGGATTGCACGACTACGTTGCGAGCTAAGAAATTCAAAGGATAATACTGGAACGGGGTGAGTAAGTCCTTTTAGTACATTTATCTCGTATCCTTCCACGTCAATCTTACAGAATGCTGGCAGGCCGTACCTTGCGATCAGCGAGTCTAATGTACTTATTTCTACAGNTATGCAGCCGTCCCAAAGCACGTGACGAAACCCATTCACGTCGGCAATTTCATTCACCCAATCAGAGGACAAACTAGACAGCGTCGGATTGCGGCTGCTTACTAAGATTTCTCCTGAACCATCTTGAGCACCAAGAGCGCAGAACTCGAGCGATACGTTCGAAGCCAAACCATAAAGCTTGCGAAGGAAGCGCATAAAGAGAGGTTGTGGCTCTATGGCAACGACATGGCAGTCTAATGATCGCAGCGCCCAAATCCTATCGCCAACATGTGCACCGACATCAAAAACCAAATCTCCAGGCTTCACAAATTGCCTATACAGCCTTCGCATTCGCCACTGGCCCACAAAATTGAGGCGGTAGACAACAATAGATCGAACAAAGCCAAGAATCGAATGTATGTTCATTATTTGGGCTTGATGATTTTTATTTTACCCATTGCACTGGTCACTTGAAGTTGTTTTGTGCCAGCTGGAAACCCATTAGCTGAGAGTAAATAAGAAGTAAGAGACAAATAATCGTCCTCACTCAAACCAGCCGGATTATCCACAGGCATCGTATCACGAATACGTACAAATAAATCATCAACGCTGAGACCATGCCAACGAGAGATGAATGAATTGCCCAGCAATCCCGTGGCGGGGCCGCTTCCACCTAAGCTCTCGAGATGGCAGCCCGCTGCACAGCTTTCCATATAAACTTTACGTCCGCGCTGAGCCTGATCATAGGTATAAACTCCAGCCATTACTGTCTCACCAGTAATTTCTATGGGCATAGCCCTATCCGATCTTACTAATTTAGACTCCACACCAAACCCTGGGACAGCAAAAGCATATAAGTTCTGACCACTTGCCCAATATATGGCTCCATCAAGTATCGCCGGACCAGTTTCGCAACTTGAACCTGACCTGAAACTCCATAGCAAATCGCCGGTGGCCGCATTGAACCCGTACATATGTCCCTCGGGTTCAATCGAACACGCAAATACAACATCCCCTGCAACTGTCACCGGCGCCTTGATAAATGGTCCGGTACAATTTTCTCCTGTCCCCGCTAAACTATCGCACCCTGCGCTAGTTCCCATCAATCTAGCGCCAGCCGGATCAGCGACCTGCCATAACCGCACACCTGTTGCCGCATCGAACGCGCCAATAGATCCATATGCAATACTCTCTCCTGATGACAAGCCAACAGCTTGCGGCATATAGCTTGGAAACTTGGCATTTGAATCTGCGAAATAAACCCTTATGCCATCGGTAGCTGTACCGAATTCCATCCCACCTAGCGGCCCAGAAGACCCCGACTGACCAGTCCAAATCACAGCTCCACTCTCTGGGTCTAATGCCCAGAACACGCCTGACTTCTGGCCAGCTCCAACAAATTCCCGCCCTCCAGCAGACCAAACCATAGGTGCAGTGCCAAAATCATGGTCGGGGCCTTGGCCGCACGCACGCACCGGCGCACCAGAAAACCCTAAACAACCAGCTGTGAAAAAATCGTTGTGACTGCCACGATGACCCCACTTAATATCACCCGTGTCCGCATCAAAAGCGACAATGGAGTCGTACCAAACTCCGGGCGGATGACAGGCTGCTTGGGCCATTTCATCGCCCTTGTTCTCGTTGATACATTCCTGAACCTCAACGGGCGCAAGGTAGGCATTACCAGTTGTAATATAAAGCGTTCGGCGATTGCTATCGTACGCACCAGCCCCAGACCATATGGAGGCACCGGCAAAACCTTCAGGTAGAACGTACGTTTTCCATAATAACGTTCCATCATTCACATCAAGTGCGACGGTGCTGCCTCGAAAGTCGCAACATTTGTAATCNGGGGTCATGGCCGGCATAGCCTCTTCAGCAACGCCGGTAAGACTTATAAACACGCGTCCGTCAGCAACGATAGGTGACTGAGCTACTTGCGCAAAGCGGTGGTTATCAATAAGCGTCTTCCACAGTAAAGCGCCACTATTAGCGTCAAGCGCAACGACAATAGGCTTATTACGAAGACCGAAAACCACTTTGCCATCTACAACGGCTACGCTGCTTCGAACAGATGCGCCGGGAACACCTGCAGTTTCAGGAATTGAGATTTCCCACTTTACTGTACCAGTGAGTCGATTAATACGATATAGGCGGCTAGCCCCTGTTGCTATGTATAGCGCCTCTCCGTCTGAAACTGGTGTGGCAAGTTTTACACCTCCAACCATCGGAGCAGTCCAGAATACTTCTAGCCTACTCACCGAGTCTGATGTGACTCCAGCCGCTGCTGACACATTTCGCGTGTTTTCTAAATCACCATTAAGGAATGGCCAATCCTGCTGAACAACATTCTCCGGGTAAGANAGATCAGTTCTAAGCACAAAAAACGCTAGAGCTATGAGAATAAATCCGCCGCTAAGCGCAGTCATCATCAGACGATTCAATTGGAAAACTCCTTATCTGAANAATACCGTATGCCTCTACACTAGTCTGGATGAATTTGTTGTTATAGTGAGAAAAGAATAGCTTAGGGTGACTTCTGTAAAATGCCTGAAAATGGTGCACATCGTAGCCGTTCGCTAGCCAGCCCAGGACTTATCTGGACGNCAGGGCGCGTACCCATGTCCTCACGTTTCGGCGATATCTATTATAGTCGCGATGGTGGGCTGGATGAAGCACGTTACGTTTTTCTTAATGGCTGCGACCTACCGAATGCATGGAAAGCCAATAAAGCTTTTACCATTTGCGAATTGGGGTTTGGCACGGGACTGAACTTTCTCGCAACCTGGGAAGCTTGGCACCGCGCAGGTCTTGAAAATTCGTGGCTGCATTACATCGCTGTTGAAGGATTTCCACTTCTAAAAGAAGAGCTTGGCGAAACACTAATGGAGTGGCCTCAACTAAAAACATTCGCACGTGGACTGATGCACGTCTATCCACAACCACAGCCAGGATTTCACCGAGTATTTCCTAAAATTGGTCGCAACCACGAATCTTGTAACATGACTCTGACCCTACTGTTTGGAGAATCCTCTGAAATGCTGCGTCAATTAGAGGCTTCTGTCGATGCTTGGTTCTTGGATGGTTTCACACCAGACAAGAATCCTGGGATGTGGAGCGCAGATGTATTCGCACAAATTGCACGGCTATCACATACAAGGAACAATGGGACAAACTTAGCGACCTATAGCACGGCCAGTCGCGTGCGCAGTGGCCTCAATAAAGTAGGTTTTGATACAAATAAAGCGCAGGGTTTTGGCCGGAAACGCACGATGCTACGAGCACAGTTTAATCGTTGCGTAAAATCTGAGTCATTACTTAAACCCTGGTTTAGCCGTCCGCCGAGTTTAAATATAAGGCCCGGTCATGCGGCAATTATAGGCGCGGGTATCGCTGGGACGAGTATAGCATTCGCTCTGAACCGGCGAGGCTGGCAAACAACAATCATCGAACGACGTAAAACTATTGCGGCAGAGGCGTCCGGCAATCCGATGGGAATTATTGCACCGCGGCTGACCGCTTCTGAAAATGCACACGACGGACGGTTTTATGCAGCAGCATGGCGCTTTTTGCTCAGTGTTTTGGAAGTTGTATCGGCGTCTAGTTCAGAAATAATTTACAACCGTTGTGGGGCATTACAGCTTGCAATCACGGCTGAGGAGAACCAGCGCCAAAAGAGTATTGCCGATACTGTAATTTTACCCAAACCGTTTCTTTTTCAAGTAAGTTCAAAAGACGGTTCCGATATTGCCGGGCACAAGATTCCATATAGCGCTCTGTATTTCCCTCATGGTGGGTGGCTAAACCCGCCAGCATTTTGCGCAGCACTAGCACGTATGTCGAGCACACTGCTAAGCGTTGATGCGATTTCTCTTTCATGCAAAGACGGCGTTTGGAAAATAGCAGATAGCACCGGACGAGTTCAAACCCAAGCAGACGTTNTGATACTCGCAAACGGCATTGATGTGAGCAGAATACCATTTACCTCGCTACTTCCTCTAGCCGCGATGCGCGGCCAGATCAGCATGATATCGCCTACAGATATTAGTAAATCACTCCGCACAGTTTTATCGTTTGGCCCATATATAACACCTCCTCATCTTGGTGCTCACTGTGTTGGGGCCACTTACGATTCCATAGATTACTCACAAAACACCACTCAAGTTGCGGCATGCGAAGCGGATGATGCACGTAATATTGAGGCCATCAACTCGGCCCTACCTGACATGCTTAGTGGGACTCACACGATCGCACCATATCACCGCGCTGCTATCCGCTGCACATCACCCGACCACCTGCCCATCGCTGGACCGGTACCCGATCAATTCGAATTTCTTCGCGATTATGCTGACCTCCGACACGGTCATCCGTGGACGAAACACCCCAAAGCCGCTTATCAAAAAGGGCTCTATGTGCTTACTGGACTCGGATCACGCGGTCTAACGTCGGCGCCCTTGGCAGCTGAAACAATAGCAGCACATATCTCCAATGAACCATGGCCCTTAGAGCGCGATTTGATCACTGCTATGCACCCTGGACGTTTTCTGATTCGAGATTTAAAGCGACGAAACGTATAATTTTTTGATTATTCAAACCGTTTTAACGGGAACTGGGGACAGGATCGAATTTAGGTTCCATCTCTGCGCGGACGGGCGAATAGCGATGGTCGAAAAGCTCGACCCTGACCTCAGTTTCCTTTTGCAGCACCTTGTCTTTAGCGACTCAACTCTCGCCAGTTAGAAAGATATTGGCTTAATACCGAACCATTAGCGCTTAAAATTCCTTATGAAGGATAAAAATGCATAATCTGGTGCACAATTCCCAACTTAGACCTTTAGGGTCATGTGATTTTATCAGACAAAGGGAGCGTCTTCTCCCGTCATTTCGGAACGGCGGAGGCCCTTAGGCATACGCGCCCTAATCAGGCGGGAGAAGACGTAGACCTAAACCACCACCGGGGTAGGATCGGACTCGTTAGATGTGAGGGTTAAGGCCGTATTGATAGTTTTTTTGAACACGGTCTCTAGGTTGGCATATGCCTATAAGTTGCTACTCCATCAAATTATGTGGGAATAATTCCCACGGATGTAATGACACTAAGCCCATACTCCATGTTTGTCAATAAATATGTGGGAATATATCCCACATATGATATAGTGAAATCTCAACATGAGCCGCCTTTGGGAGGTTTGTTCCTAAGACCCTTAACTCATGCTCACTAAGCTAACCTCATCACAGGCTGTTCTAATTTATGACTGAAACATCGTCTACGTCCTCTGATGCTCCGCTCAAATCTATTCTGAGTGCAGTCAAAAGACTACTGCGCCCTCTGGTACGCATGTTGATAGCAAAAAGCATAGGCTTACCGACAGTCACTGAAATTCTTAAAGAAGTTTATGTGGATGTGGCGACTGAAGAGTTTCCACTAGCTGGTAAGCGGCAAACGGATTCGCGAATTAGTCTTCTGACTGGTGTCCATCGTAAAGATGTTAAACGTCTACGAGAAAAGGCGGAGTCTCCAGATGACAAGATCAGTATTACTGCACCCCGCTCCGTTGGACTTGGCGCACAGGTGGTAGCCCGTTGGGTAGGATTGACGGAAACTACAAGTGAAACAGGTCAACCCCTGCCCCTTCACCGTACTAACGATAATATTGACTGCCCATCATTCAACGCGCTGGTTGAAAGCGTTTCAAAAGACGTGCGACCGCGCGCAGTACTAGACGAATGGCTGCGACTCGGAGTCGCAAGGCTCGATGAGGATGGTCTGGTTCACTTGAACCAAGCCGCGTTTGTGCCAGAGAAAGGTACTGAAGAAAAAGCATTTTATTTAGGACGTAATGTTCACGACCACATGGCGGCAGCAACTCATAACTTACTAGGAGAGGGTAGCCCAACACTGGAGCGGAGCGTTCACTACAGTAATTTAACTCCGGAGTCGGTCGAACTACTCAATTTTGCTGCTATGCAAGAGGGTATGCGAGCTTTGCTGACTGTTAATCGAATGGCCCTGAGTCTCGCCGCACAGGACAAAAATAAAGATGAAGCAAGCCGACGAATTAATTTCGGCTTGTATTTTCATCAGGATCTCAGCATTTTCAATACCTTAACCCACGGTGATGGTGTTACGTCAGAAGATGCAGGAGAATAATGCATGCTGCGTGCATACGTGGCATTAACGCGTTAGAGGTCATAAAGATCTCTGATTAGAAGATTAGGTTTGGCGCGATGGTTGGTGTTTCAGAGTCACGACAAAGTAGGGCTACGCTGCAAGCAGTTGCAGCAACGCTTGTTCTCTGTCTATTGGCTGCGTGCTCTGCAACAACTCACATCGCCTATGATCCGCGCAATGGCGACGGCCTTGGCGGTACCGGGATAACTCACGCACAAAATAGTAGCGAAAATGGGGACGGTATTGGTGGTACAGGAGTGGTAGGTACTATCTCGGGCTTTGGCTCAATCATCGTCAACGGGCTACAATTAGAGTTTGACCCCAAAACTATCGTTGAGACCGACGGTAAGCCAACATCTCTTGAAGCGCTGAAAATAGGCCAGGTAATTCGCGCTGTGGCTGACCATAAGGATGGTGAACTACATTTAAATGCTATCGACATTAGACATGCGGTGACAGGACCAGTAGAGGCAATAGATCACGATAGCCAAACTATGATGGTACTGGGACAGAAGGTTCACCTTAATCTTGGTAGTGACGGCCCTGCGATTAATGCATTTAAGAATATTTCGGTTGGTAATATTGTCAGCGTGTCTGGCTTGCGTTGGGCTGACGGAACAATCATAGCAACTCGAGTGGACGAACAGTCCAAAGACGAACGGCTTATGGTGCGCGGCACCGCCACCGTAGTCAGTAGCGATACAGTGCAGGTGGGTGGTCTTACAATCCCCCTAAAGGGCACCGTAGTCAGTTCTCCAAAAGCTGGGGCACAAGTGTTCGCCTCTGGCCGCATGCTCAACGGTCAGTTCGTACCTGATGTGGTGATGGGTGAGGCACCACTACCGTTTGATGAAGACATAAATAGTGTATCGCTTGAGGCCTATTCACCTGTGGCAGAAGGCGGCGACGGACCAGTTTCTATAAGTGGCATTACTGTGGAAGATGCTAACCTGCCGAGTGGAACCAAGCTTAACGATCGCATAGTTATTACTGGTCGCATTGCTTCACCAAATAGAATTGTCGCTACTGGTATTGAGAAAGTGCGAACGGTGGTTACTATACAAGCGGTGCGTGGTGCTATGCGACCCTCAGTCATACGCCCAGATGTGTCGCGCCGAACTGAACGCATGGTCACACCTGATCTTCCGCCTAGAGGCCGGCCACAATCATTAAGGCCAGAAATTCCGAAACCAACCAATAGGCCTCTGAGGCCAAAAATTGAGAAACCCCAAACCGTACTGCCACCGATGGCATAATTAGAGGTAGCGTCTCTGAGCCTGCACCGATTAATGTTTAGGTGTATCGTTCGCTTGGAGGGGCTATGAAAACTGAAAATTTAAAATATTCAGACGGAGAGATAACGCTCCAGGGCTACCTGGCTTACGACGAAATGCGCATGGGTAAACGTCCTGGTGTTTTGGTAGTACACGAAGCTGGAGGCTTAGGGGGTCATCCTAAAATGCGTGCAAGAATGCTGGCCAAAATGGGCTACATAGCATTTGCCGTAGACCTCTATGGCGAGGGTAAATGCGGCGCATCCATTGAAGAAAGTCGTGCCATGATGAATAATCTAAGCAAGGACCCTGCCGTTCACCGGGCGCGGGCAAACGCTGGTTTAAAAGCGCTTACCGTACAGCCGAACGTTGACAAGAAGCGATTGGCAGCAATTGGATTTTGTTTTGGGGGCATGACAGTTTTGGAACTGGCTAGAAATGGCGCGCAGCTGAAGGGTGTAGTAAGTTTTCATGGGCTACTTTCCACTAAAGTGCCGGCCGAACCAGGCCAAGTGAACGCAAGCGTGTTAGTTTTTAACGGCGCTAAAGATCCACTAGTACCGCGCAGCGATGTCAAAGCTTTTGAGAACGAGATGCAAAATGCGGGCGCTGACTGGCAGGTGATTAACTATGGAGACACAGTACATAGCTTCACCAACCCATGGGCTGATGGCTCAGATGCACCGTACATTCTCTATAACAAACGGTCGGCAGCCCGTGCTTGGGCAGCGATGCGTGAGTTTTTCGATGAAGTTCTGGAAGCGGGTTAGCAAGCAACTGCTCCCAAGCCAGTAGCAATGCTATGAGAAGTGCCACCCAAAACTAAACAGCATATCTTATTTTTTAAAGATAAATGCTGGAGCAATCAGACGCGTCTTATCTGCATTTGCCGAAGGCTTGAATTTCTGTAAACGATTATTCCAAGCATCTGCAACGAACAAATTACCGAAATCATCGATCGCGAAACTATGTGGATTATCCATGGCGCCAGGCGTATCTCCGCTCACACCCCAATATGTTTGCAGCTTACCTTGCAAATCAAAGTTAGCGATCCGATTGTATTCTGCGTCAGCTATCCACACAGTATCGTCTTCAGCAACAACAACGCGCGTTGGGCTGCCAACATTTGGCCATTCTTGAATAAATGTACCGTTTTCATCGAAAACCTGAATACGGTGATTGCTCCGGTCAGAAGCATAGACTCGGTTTTGGCTATCAATTGTGACCGAATGGACTAAGTCAAACTGACCAGGACCGTCACCTTTTGATCCCCACTCAAGAAGGAAATTGCCGTATTTATCAAACTTGATAATACGCGAATTACCATAGCCATCGGCTACGTAAAATGAACCATCGGGTAAAAATGCTAGAGCCGCTGGGCGATCAAAATGATTTTCATCTGTGCCAGGCACGCCTGATTCACCCAAAGTCATCACCAATTTCTTACCGTCGTTGGTGAACTTGTGAATTTGGTGGTCATCGCGGTCCACAACCCAGAGGTGGCGTTCGGGATCGTAGGGATTGATTTCGATATTATGTGGAATAACGATGGTATCATCCCACTGGCTCCAGTCCTCGATAACCTCACCGTTAGCATTGAGTACCATGATCTGATGGGCATGGGTTTTTTCGGAGTCCGGTTTACTAGATGTGGCGCTACGTTCTTCAAGCACTACACCTATCGGGCTCAGCATAGGAGCGAATGGCTGGGTTGCATTTTGATCAGCATTACCAATGAAAATCCGGTCCGCATTATCGATAGCGACAGCAATCACCGGCTGGTCCCACCGATCAATGCCGGGTTTAAACCAACCCGCAACTACATCATAAGGACCGGTTTGATCGAGGCCTCCGGCTTTTGCAGGTACTTGGGCTTGTTCTTCCTGTGAACAAGCAGATAGGCTTACAGCCAACAAGCCTGCGATTAGCAAGGCTGTAGTTGATAATCTAAACAGAGTCGTAGTCGATTGCATGTTTAAGATCATATCGCATCCCCCCGAAATAACCCTCAGACGATTTACCGGGCCATTATTCTATATTGAGCGCGACCTCACCGCCACTTGTAGGTGAGAGACAGACCGCCACCGGCGGTGGGACTGTTATTAGAAAAGCCCTTCACACCATAAGCAAGTAGAGACCAATCATCGTTAAGACGCAAATTTATATATGCAGTTCCTTCTTGAGGCTTAACAGCTCCGCGAATGGACGACTGACGCATATCGTAATAAGCACCGAAGGTGAAAGTATTATCCAACGTGTATTGCAAACCAGCGTTACCGTATAGAACGTTGCGCAATGAAAATCCGGTAGGATCTCCGCTAAATTTGTATCCAAGCGTTATGAAAGGCACAAATTGGCCGACTGCCTGAGCGACATCCATCTGAATTGCAAAATCCCAAGCCTTCGTACCCAGACCCTTTTTAAAGCTTGCAGTTGGCGCTTTAGCCCTGCCAGTGAAATCTATAAAGAGACCGCGATCGTAGAGCGACTCTAACGAATAGGTTGTATAAAAGTTGATGTCACCAGGCCCTTTGGCTTTTCCGGATGTGCGCACACCTAAAGATTCGCCAGTTGAAGAGCCATCTATTAGTAGGGCTGGACCAGAGACTTCTAGATAGGAAAAAACCGAGCGCACTGTCCAGGCGCCTTTAGTAGCCTGAAAAGTGGCCGGCACATAAAGAACCGAAGTGCTTTCTTTGCCACCGTAATAACCTGAGCTAGCATCAAAGCCTGTGCTAGCCCTGTATTGCCAAAAAGCGTCAGCAAAAGACTCTTGAGCTTCTACTTTTTTAATTATACCCGGTACTGTTAGTAATAAGGCCAATATGAATAGTCCATATTTCATACCAAATAACCTTTCGGTATTGCAGAGAGTAGTAATGGTGCCCCCACCCCTGACCAGCGCGAGTATGTTTGTGATCCGCCACGCCACTCCAATTCTCCCAATACTCAGTCGCCGCACAAAGGTCCTACGATGCGCTGAACGAATCAAACCTCAGGCCAAGACTAAGAAGATAACTGACTGATTGAAATCCTAAGTACTCGAGAGTTCGGCAACTTCTTTCTGGAGAATATGTATTAAGTCACGGCAGCCAGGCAAGTTGTGTTGTTCGTTATCAAGAATTGCCCTAAAAGCCTGGGCTTTAAGATTTATGATATTGATATCATCGCCGAGACCTTCGATATGTGCAGCATCAAGGACAATGTCCATCAGCCGGTCGACAGCATGAAGCCGGCCCCATAAGTAGTCGTTTTCTCGGTAAGCTCTGCTGAAAAACGCACCGAAGTGATGGAATTGTATACCTTTCAGAGTCGCCGTCGCATCGCCCTTGCGCAATGTTTGGGCATCATCCGGACTTAAGCGATCAACACGAATCTCATCGAATTCATCTAGGTCGCTCCAATTAGTGATGGAGAACGTCAACACATCCCAAACAGCAAAACCAATGTAGTGCTCTATCAACTCACGCCGTACTGGGGTCGGCAATATTTTAGCTGCTCCCATTCCATCGACCAGAACAACTAAAAGAGCGTCAGTACGCTCATTATCTCGCTCTAGTCCTAGATCATTGCCTAGAAGCGTCAATGCTTCAGTTATCGCATCAGAGAACTTTTCAGCCACCGCGGTGGGGTTGGCAGAGAGGACTGGGTCAACTCGTATAGCCTGAATTATTTCAGCTGCCACCTTCTTGATCGAATCGATAGACTCGCCATACCCTGAGGTTAAAGCCTCGACTGTCAGAGGCCGTAGCAAAGCAAGAGCATCATAAAGACCCGCCTTGATACGGTCGAGTCGCTCTGTTCCCAGTCCCTCAAATTCTGGATTTGAGATGCGCGTATAAAGCTGGTTAACAGCCCGTATAACAAAACGGATACGCCGTTGGCGATAGCGTACGTCAAACCGCAACAAAAACCTTACCCACGGCGGTGCTGTGCTGCCTAGACTAAAAGATGTCGAGGGATCTAGATTATCCGGTATCACGCCTGTAAGACGTGCCCAATTTTGAGTGACTGCGATAATATGCGAGAGTTCGGTACTTCCACACTGATAGCCACAAAGTGAACCGAAGAGAGTCGCGACTTCTTCTATAACGGAGGAAAGCTTAAGCCTTAAATACCCTTCATAAGCAAATCCTGTTTCAATGCGCGCACGGTTGTTGGCTTTCTCACGCAAACGGCCAACAAGCTGACCATCGAGTTTATGATCAAAGGCATTACCAACAACGGCATTGGCGATAGTACGAATATGGGCGCGAGCACTTCCCACTATGGCCTGCATTCGACGAACTTCAGTATTATAGGTATTTACCCACGCTAAGTCATCGTGGATCGGTTCGTTGCGTGGAATATCGGACAGCGCCCCTTTCAAGGTCTCGAACCAACCAGGAATTCGGCCCCAAGAACGGCTCTCATAACCTTTAGGGTGAGGATCAATGTAGAGCAAACGACGATCGACATGACGATAGGCTGCGCGGCCGCGGATAGCATCAATAGCATATGAAAATGGTTTGTTGTTTAACACGCTGCCATCAATGAAAGCGGCGCCCCTAGGATCAAGATTGGCGTGCAGGTAGGGCTGGAAGTTATTGTGAATAAAATCTACACACTTTGGCCAGGCTACACCTTTACTATTAAGAAACTGGTCAATCTCAGTAATCCGTGCTGGTGGGAAGGCACCTGGAAATGATGATGTTGCCCTGGCGGCGAATACGAGCGCCGGCAAATTCTCAAAGTCAAAATCGGACTTTACTTGGCCACGCGGCCATTGGTTATAGTAAAAATGGAGTGCACGACGATGCTCACGGTCTCGTATTACCGGAGGGTCGTGAATTGGGGTCTCAGTGATATATCCATGAAAATCGGTGACAGTAACAAGTAAGTCTAATTGCTGCCCAGCAGGAACAAGCGAGCTACCTGTATCTATAGGATTTCCCATAGCGGAAAAGCCATCATAGAGGACTCTGGTAAGGTTATGACCATCGAATGGTGGTTTAAACCAACGTGAGCGCAAAAACATGGATAATTTTTTTTTGAGTTCGATATTATTGCCAAAGTCTTTGCGCCGATGCCAAAGGAGTATCCAAATAAAAGGGCGCAAGTACCATTTCTGCCAAGGCCCCGCCTTGACATTTAATGGCATAAGTTCTGAAACGTCGGAATTGTTCAGCCAAAAATCGCGAACCGGATCTATATTCAAGTCATGGGCTAAAGCGCGGGCGAGTATCACGCCATTAATTCCACCTGCAGATGCACCAGCAATTACGTCCACTACTACACGCAAGTCAATGTGCCGGCCGATCAATTTTATCAGATCAAAATAAACGCGCTCACTATCTACAGAATCTTTACGTGGCTGCGCGATCGCGTCGTACGTAATTCTTGCATCTTCACAGTTGGTGTAATTTTGATAGTCTCGCGATGCTCGAACCAGCTTGAGTATTTCCTTGGTAAAGCCGTGCATATAAACAGCAAGCGAGATACCACCATAACAAACCAAGGCTAAGCGAAGTTCTTTCTCTTTCACATGATCCCCCATGCGATATGCACATATCTGTAATAATCAAGTTGCCCCTTAATCTTACATTGTATGGGGTGTTGTGTGGAGGGCGCTCTCTAGTCACGCCGTATTATTCAGCCTGTTGGTTTCACCTTTAGCACCACCTTTACCACCTGGATAATTTTATACCTTCAGCTGTCAGCATTTAAAACGCGAGACTATGCAGCAGCTTTATTCTGCCGGAGCCCGGCTTGTTGCCCGGTCTTCAGCTACCTCGACTTTGCCCTTGGAGAATGCCTTCTCATATTCGTTCAATTCCTCAGCCACCTGGCCTGGCGAGCCCGTATTACGGGCAAGCAGCTGGTAAAATACTGGCACTACTAGCAAGGTTATGAAACTGGCAAAAGACACACCAAACACAATTACGATGCCAATAGCTCGGCGGCCTTCATAGCCCGCTCCAGCAGAGACCACTAGCGGCAAAGCGCCCATGACAGTGGCCAGGGCTGTCATAATGATGGGACGCAGACGAATTGTAGCCGCTTCAACTAACGCATCTCGGAATTCCATTCCAGAATCGCGCAACTGATTGGTAAACTCGACAATCAGAATTCCATTCTTAGCTGCAAGACCTATGAGAACAATTACACCAATCTGCGAATAAATGTTGAAGCTTTGTCCTGTAATCAGCAAACCAACCATTGCCCCTGCCATGGCAAGTGGCACCGTCATCATTAATATGACTGGAAGGATGAAACTTTCAAACTGAGCCGCTAGAACCAGAAATATAACGAGGAGGGCAAGGCCAAAAGATAGATAAATAAGCGACCCCGAGTCTTTAAGCTCTTCTGCCTCGCCGCGCCAACCAATGCGGGCATGGGATGGAAGCAAATCGCTTGCCATCTTCTCGATATCCAACACTGCCCTTCCCATAGGATAGCCAGGCACAGCATTGGCATTAATAGTGATAGAGCGCAAACGGTTATATCGATTAAGAGAGTTACTACCTGCTAGTTCTTCTATCGTCACAAAACTAGATAATGGAATCAGCTCGCGCGTAGTTTCTGAACGCACATATATATTAGAAATATCAGACGGAGTTTGACGATCTTCATCACGACTTTGCAGTATGACATCGTATTCTCGCCCACGGTCTAAATATGTTGTGGTTTTGCGAGAACCGAGCATAACCTGAAGAGTCTGCCCGACGGTGGACATTGATACGCCAAGGTCGGCAGCCAACTTGCTATCTGTATGAATTCGCATCTGCGGGTTGGTTTCATTATAATCAGACCTAATACCCGCCAATCCGGGATTACGGGACATTGCTGCAAACATAATGTCGCGCCACTCTTGAATTTCTGCATAGCTATCACCACCAAGAACCAGCTGAAGGCCACCGGTGAACGGGTTCTGGCCTACGCTAGGCGGTAAAGTTGGGATGATCTGAGCCCCAGGGATTTCACGTATCTGACTCATAATTTCCGGAATCATCTCAGCCGAAGTCCGATCGCGCTCCTTCCAAGGCGCAAGGTGTACGATTATATTGCCCTGGTTCGTTGACCCACCTCCACCTGGCCCCCCGAAGGGTACCATCTGCATGATATCCACCGCTTCACCAGCATCGACGTAGCGCTGTAATATAGTCCCTACCTTTGTTGCCTGTGCGTTAGTATATTCGATACTAGAGCCTTCAGGAGCACGGATTACTGTAAAGATCGCACCACGGTCTTCAATCGGAGTAAATTCCTGGGGTATCAACATGAACAGCCCGATTGTCATACCGATGATCGCTATAAAAACAGCAAATACTTCACGCGATCGTTCGAGACCCATAAGGAGAGTCTTGCGATAAAATGCCTGTAAAGTATTGAACAGGCTACTGGCATAGCGTGCTACCAGACTGTTATCGAGATTAGGTCTTAAGATTTTCGCGCACATGACCGGTGTCAATGTGAGCGCTACAAACATGGAAAAGATTACGGCAGCCGCAACAGTTACCGCGAACTCGGTGAATAAACTACCAACCGTACCCTGCATAAGCATAACAGGCACAAATACAGCGGCCAAAACTAGCGTGGTTGCTAGTACGGCCATACCTACCTGCCGCGCACCTCGAAAGGCAGCAAGTAAGGGTGGCTCGCCTCGCTTCATGCGTCTATGAATATTCTCCAGCATAATAATAGAATCATCAACCACAAGACCAATGGCGAGTACCAGGGCGAGGAAAGTGAAAATGTTAATAGAAAAGCCAAGGCCCCAAAGTACAATAAACGTAGATATTAAAGAAACGGGGACAGTTATCGCAGGGATAATCGCAACCGAGACAGTGCCCAAAAACAAATAAATAATAACGATCACCAGAACCGCTGCGACCGACATAGCTACCGCGACTTCGTACATGGACTCGGAAATGTATTCAGAGAAATCATAAGCTATTTCCATACTCAGATCGTCGGGGATGGTCTCATTTATAAGTTCAACTTCCTTTGTCACCGCCCTAGCCACAGCCAAAGACGATGCACCGGGCCTCTTTACCAGTCCAAAGCCAACTGCAGTACGGCCATGAATCATAAAAACGCTATCTGGGTTTTCCGCAGCCACTTCGACTTCGGCTACTTCCCCAAGACGAACCAAATAATCATTATCACCACGAGCGATAACGAGCTGCGCAAACTCTTCCGGGGTTTGGTAATTGCGGGCAGTACGTAAAGTAAAATCGCGCTGTATGGACTCAAGGCGCCCAGCTCCTAGCTCCACATTCTCACGCCGAAGAGCACCTTCCACATCACTAACCGTCAGATTGCGCGCAGCGAGCTGACGTCTATCTAGCCACACCCTTAGCGAGGGTTTGCGAAAACCGAACATGATTGGGAATGCAACGCCCTCCACCGAGGAGATGCGATCGCGAATATAGCGCTCGACATAGTCAGACACTTCAAGGGGCGAGCGCGTAGATGAGGAGACCGTCATAATCATAATCGGCGAAGAATTAGAATCTGCCTTTTGGATAACAGGAGCTTCGGCATCTGGCGGCAATCGGCGGGCTGCACGACTGACCTGTTCGCGCACATCATTGGCAGCCGCATCAATATCGCGACCTTTTTCAAACTCGATGGTCACGCTGCCAGACCCATCACGGGCAGAAGCAGATAGCGATTTGACACCCTCTATACCGCTAATTTGCTCTTCAATAATTTGAATGATCTTGGTCTCAACAATTTCCGCTGATGCTCCTCGGTAAGCAATGCTGACTGAGACGACCGGCTCTTCAATATCCGGTGTTTCCCGGACCGGTAATTGCATTATGGCAAAAGCACCGAATACCAATAGAAGAATACTGGCAACGATCGCCACAACAGGTCTTTTGATGGAAATATCCGAAAGCAGCATAACAAATTTCTACGCACCGGTTTTCCAGCCGCACTCCTATCCCTGTCGCGATTGATCTTCAACTATCGCCGGCGCGCTATTCTCTGCATCGCCGTTTGTCATAATTCGTACGCTCGCGCCCGGTCGCAATAGCATGGTGCCCTCGGTCACAACCAAATCTCCCTCCGAAAGGCCGCTAGAAATTTCTACAAATCCGGGACGCCGTGTACCGATAATAACTTCTCTTCGTTCGGCAATATCTTCACCATTAACCACGTATACGAATTTCTTGATACCGTCGGGCATAAGCGCTTGCTCAGGGATGATCAGAGATTTGCGGTGATTGTTGACCATATCGACAATCATCAACATTCCCGGCCGAAGACGCCCAGCCTCGTTTGATATAATGGCGCGGATATCCACAGAGCGGGTAACTGGATCTACTCGGCTATCCACCGAAGAGACTTTCCCTTTAAACACCGTACCAGGATATGTTCGCGATATAGCTTCGATATCGAGTCCAGGTTGCAGACTAGAAAGAAATGTTTCTGGAACCGCAAAGTCGAGCTTCACAACCGATATGTCGTCGAGCGTAGTAATTATTGTACCAGGATTAACTAGCGCACCTAAACTTACCTTACGTGTGCCAAGAACACCCGAGAACGGAGCCCAAATATTAAAATCGCTAACTCGGGCTCGGGCGGCATCAACATTAGCTTCTGCCCTCTTGACCGTAGCCATTTGCTCATCCACGCGAGCTTGCGAAACGTTATTGGATTTTGCCAAATCTATAATACGCCCAAGCGTTTTGCGTTGTTCTTCTAAGTTGGCAAGCTCAACATTAAGGCGCGCGTCTTCCTCAGCTGCAGCGATAGAGACAATTTGTTCATTTTCACGCACGCTTGCGCCATCTTCAAAATTAATTGAGCGGATAATACCCTGAGCCTTTGCAGTCACAGTAATCGACTCATTTGCCGAAAGTGTACCGATAGCCTCTATACGATCGGCAAACATCTCGCCGCGTGCCGGGACCACGTAAACCGGTTGCAATCGACCAGCGCCAAATCCAGGGGCCTGAACACCTCCAGACACGGGTATGAAAAGAAACCACAACGCTACTGCCCCGGCAGAAACTATTAGTGCCAGGAACAAGCCCTTCTTAGTTAAAGTCATAATTGGAAACCATCTTCCCGGATCGAAGGCACGGCCCCAACTCACGCGCGCTCTTCCAAATCCTTAAGTTGTGCATTGCATCCAGCTTATAACGAAAGCCCAGCATTGAAGCCATTACGGACATGTAACTTATTGTAAACTTTACTTGCTTGCTCGAGCAGCAATCCCAAAAGTACGCCGCTCACATACTCGCAACACAAGACTGCTTAGCGATAATGCTTGAAATCCTCTGTTGCCCTTACCAGAGCTGAACGAATGCCCGGCTCAATCGACGAGTGGCCAGCATCGGGCACAACACAGTAATGAGCCCCTGGCCAAACACAGGCTAACCGGTCAGCACTAGCAATGGGACAGACCATATCGTAACGGCCCTGTACAATGACGGCAGGATGTTTTTCGATGAATTGGATACCTTTTAACAACTGGCCCGGAGCAAGAAAACCTCGGTTCATCATGTAGTGGGCCTCAATGCGAGCCATTGACAGAGCCCCA
>PASS01000042.1 GCA_002712165.1 Fidelibacterota bacterium | reverse complement strand
TATTTAAAGGGCTAGCTGATGCGGGCTACGACGGCGTGGAAATCCCCGTGATAGGTCAGTCATCCACCGATCTCAAGGCAATGGCGTCTGCGTGTGATGATTTGGGGTTAGAGCGTACGGCTGTGGCTTTTGTTGTAGAAAACGCTAATCCTATTTCACCGGATTCTTCAATACGGTCTGCAGCTGTGGACGGCCTGAAAAAGGCAATAGACGATTCAAAGCTTATTGGCGCTGATTTTCTGGTCGGTGGCATTTATCAAGCGCACAAATATTTCACTGGTAAAAGCCCTACGAAGCAAGAATGGGACTGGTCTGCAGATTACCTGCATACCTGTGGCGAATATGCTCAACAAGCTGGCATTCAGTTAGGTCTAGAGTTTCTCAATCGTTTTGAAGTGTTTCTGATTAATACTTCTGCAGATTGCAGGAGAATGGTGGAGCAGGTTGGGCTTCAAAATGTTGGCGTACACTACGACACCCATCATGCAAACATAGAAGATCCGAATATTCGTGAATCGCTACTCAATATACAGAATGTAATTAATCATGTGCATCTGAGTGAGAGCCATCGGGGCGTTCTTGGCACCGGTCAGGTAGACTGGGATAGTAGTTTTGCCGCACTAAAGGAAATAGACTATTCTGGCTGGCTAGTTATAGAATCTTTCGGAACCTACGATCCTGTATTAGCTGTTGCAGCTAATGTGTGGCGTAACGCATTCGTATCTCCTGAGCAGGTCTATCGAGAGGGCATTAAGTTTATCCGCAATAAAATTTAGAACATTTCTTATTGGATGNGGNTTNAATAATTAAGATGATTAATTTCTGAANAATTACNCCCAGGTATTAATATGGCAAAAAAAATCTCTGGAAAACGCGTAATCCAAATTCTAGGCGGTATTGCTGTTTTAGGTATTATTGGTGCATTCTTCATACAAGTCCCTGAAATAGATCCACGAGATCTTTTGCCTAGTCGAGCAGTGTACGAAACTGTGCCACCAGAATTTCCTGATTTTTCTAGGCCCGCGGTGTTGGTGCTCAATAAAGCCAACGGGTTTGTACATAAAGATGCTATTCCAGCCGCGGATGAAATGCTGCGAAAAATAGCTGAGCAGCAAGGGTGGGATATTTTTATCACTGACAACGCGGCCAGTCATAATACCCGGGACCTATCGCGCTTTATTCTTGTGGTTTGGAATAATACCTCGGGTGACATACTCACCGAAGTACAGCGGGCCGATTTCAAAGCATGGATAGAAAATGGTGGCGGCTGGCTGGGAATGCATAACGCCGGTGGTGATTTTTATTATGAATGGGATTGGTATGTTGAGTCTCTCATAGGGACGCAGTTTATTGGCCATACCCAACGCGAGCAATTCCGTGATGCTGATGTGCTAGTGGCTGACTCTGAATTAAAGATAACCGATCACATTCCCCCGGTATGGCGGATTGCGCGAGAAGAATGGTATGCTTTTAAGAATAGCACGCGAGCAAAGGGGCATGAAATTCTATTAGTTGCCGACGAATCTTCTTATATGGAAGAATCTGAGGGACGTACGGGGCTAAGTTTCAAGAATGGTGTTTTTTATATGCCTTTTCATATGGAAGGCGAGCATCCATTAGTATGGCGGCACCAATTGCAAAAAGGGCGAGCTTTTTATTCTTCTATAGGTCACCAGGCTGCCACATATAGCCTTCCTGAGTATCAGGAATTAATAACTAAGGCCATGCAATGGGTAAGATCAGATATGAATTCGAAATAGTATGAAAATTCTAGATTAGATTTATTCGTTACTTGAGGCTAATGCGTTCGCCGTTAGAAAAAGCATAACAACATAAATTATATTTATAGACGAATAAACGGATTCAAAAAACGAGTTAATGGGCCGGAAAGCCTTAACCTCTTTTCGTGGATTGCAAGGCAGTAGCAGTCTTCATCGTTATCGGCTTTTGGAGCATGATCAACCGNNGAATTCGTCGTTTNTANGTCTCCNCGACCAAAATAATGCCCTTGGTCGGTGAAGCCACCGGNCAAGACTAAGGTGAGCTCCATTCCATCATGCGTGTGGCGGGGCATGGCCTTGCCAGACTTAATCCTTAAAAGGCGGCTTGTTGCATCAGAGTTATCTGAGAGAAACCTGAATTCATCCACTGGGCCTCGCGACTTCCAATTCAATTCATCTAAGCCCTTATTCAAATAGCTTCGTAGTGGCTGGGGAATTCTTAAATCAGCTTGGCAATTAGTATCGTCTTGGACGATTTTCTCGCTAGGGGTTATGTTTTTTCCAAGTTGCGAGAATACATTATTGCGCACAGATTTTCCTAGTTCTGCACTTTCAATGCTTTCAAGTAGCGCGCCACCAACTGCATCATAATGCATGGACTTATCACGGCATTCAGGACACAGCGCTAAGTGAGTNGCAACTAATAGTGAGAATGGCTCGGAAAGCGATCCAGTTGTATATTCGAACAACAGGTCGGGCTGGGGGTGATGTCTAGCCATCAATTTAACTCCATTAGCATTGCTCGCAGTTTGTCCGTAGCAAGACGTACGCGAGATTTTACAGTTCCTAGGGGTAATGAAAGTTCGCGAGCTATGTCACTATGCGACATATCTTCAAAGTAAGCTAATCGTAGAATTCTTGATTGATTGTCTGGTAGGTTATCTAATGCATCCCCAATGATCGCTTTACCTTGTTTAAGTTGTAAAACATTATCAGCACTTGGTTCTTCACTGTGAATTAGTGCGGGATCATTTGGATCTAGTTCTGGCCTATTATTTTTACGTATAACATCGATGCGCCGATTACGAGCAATAGTGAAGATCCAGGTAGAGACGCTTGCCTTGGATGCATCGAACTGAGATGCACGTCGCCAAATTGCTAGCATTACATCTTGTACAAGATCATCAGCTAGAACTGGAGCTGCACCAAGTTTTAGCATGTACGAGTGAATCCTTGGAGCAAAGTGGTCAAATATACGTTCGAANCTANCTANGTCNTGCNTANTACCAATNGCCTCCATTAGANTCGCGGAGGTCTCATTNTCCAGAACGTCTTNAGNCAGTTTCTTTTGCGACATANCAGTTNGTTCTGGAAAATCCATATTTATAGAGAAGGCGGACCAAAGCACCGGACAGCTCTTAATCACAGATATATTCTGCTGGTAT
Source organism: Fidelibacterota bacterium (assembly GCA_002712165.1). Classification (GTDB taxonomy): domain Bacteria; phylum Pseudomonadota; class Alphaproteobacteria; order Rhodospirillales; family Rhodospirillaceae; genus UBA11612. The sequence continues at coordinate 9,296 of PASS01000042.1, read as the reverse complement.
GTCATAAGCTGCCTCGAGCCGCCACTATATATATATCTATTAGCATCTGCATTGGATTAGTTACGTGATTCATTCATATCTGTGGGTCTTGAGCCCACAGTGACTACAACCTCATTACGACGCAGCGTGGGGATAGTCCAAGGCGGATCGTAAAAATAAGCGATAGGCTCGTCTAGGGCCTGCCATTCAGACAAGTCAATTGCTTGAAGTAGTCGAGCCTTAAACTCATCAACTCTTTCCTCGCTCCAATTACCATTAAACCGCAATGCTGCCATCTTTTTTGCTGGGACTTCTACTAATTCAACTCTGTCGTCAACTGGTATGGGAGCGTTTTCTAGAGTAATAGTTTTGGGAAGAAAAAAGCTCATAGTATAGGCCTCACCATTTGAGGTGTCGGCTGATACTGGGGCGGTCATGGCTATTTTTTCTGAAGTTGTTTGCGGTTGAGATGCAACTGGCGATGTCATTGATAGTTTGCTTTTAGCGTAATTGCTGCCAAATATGTAATCGGCAAGTATTACAAATGCTGCATTTCTCTTTCTAACCTCTGGCCCTTTATTATCGAGCTTGACGCGAGCTGCCAATCTTTCTTGATATTGACGTAATTCGACATTGCTGCCGACACTCCCAAGCAGAGCGTAGGGAGGTTGTTCTGTACCTGTTCTTATCCCTAATACCGAGCATGCAGACAAAAACAATGATAGGCCAGTAATGACAGCAAGACGACTTTCCCGTCCGTTAAAAGCAGAAAATAGTTTCATGTGATATTATCCCCCTCACACCGGTTTGGTGTCGCCGATGAGCCCTGTGAGGGGAGAGGGGGGGCTACCAGCGACACCATTCCGCGGATTTCTGCGCCATGGAGCACTATTTTTAAATCTACATTGTATACGGCAAGAATTAAGCATTGGATCACCCATAGCACAAAATTAGCTTAGCCCTTGCCCAGTGGGCCATCCCGGCATTTTTGACAATTAGAAATGATGTACTTGCCCGACTTTAATTTGACATTGTTTTTTTAAAACTGATCCGATTGCAAAGTCCTAACGTAGAAGGACTAAAATAAAGGAGATAAACAATGAAGCCCCACCGTGCAGCCTCCCTACACAATTATAAAGTGGCTGCCACCATCAATAATATAAGCAATAATTCGCCCATTTTATTCACGCGCAATGACGGCATTTTCATGTCCGTAGCTGGCATAGCAATTGCCATATCCATCGTATGCGCAAAACTGTCCATGTTCCAAAGTATGATCGAGGGGATTTAGAATGTTAGATGTTTACAAATTAGTTATGGATTCTAAATACAATCCATTAAAAGATTTACCTCCAGCTCAGCGTTTTCAAATTATGGTTGGTCTAAGCTTCATGTGGACCACAATTTTTTGTGCCGGAGCTGGAGCTTGGATGTTTTATGGTGAGCTTTTGGCTCTTCATGTACTTTTCGCACTGGGATTTTTAGTAACTGGTGTTACATTTTATGGAGCGAAAAGGACTACGACATATAGAGATCAACCGTTATCCGATGGAACGGCTAGATATAGTGATATCTGGGGTGCGTAGTAGTCCGGCCTGACTCAAAAAAGTCAGGCCTTTATTCTGATTAATGCTCGTAATTTGGATGGCCTATCGTATAGGTCCTTGCATCTGTGCCAGAAAAAAATTTGAAAATTAGATAAAATCATCATGAAAACAAGAATTCATAATGTCATAAATGCTAACGTTACTACTTTCGGACCGTGGTTGTTACGGCTAACTCTATTTCTTACTTTCTCGGCTTTTCTAAGTGTTCATTTTTCTTCTATTTCACTGTCACAAGACATAGATATGGAGGAAATATTTAGATGCTCTCCATCAGCTGAGATCGGTCCTGAAGAGTGCTCTGAAGCGCGGGATTTAATACTCAACAGTTGCACCCTATGTCATGCCTTTGTACCTATCGTTCTTCAACAATTTGATCGGTCTGGATGGGATGGCCTTTTCGATAGGCATGCTGATCGATCGCCTGAGCTTAGTGCAGACCAAATTGAAGATATGAAAAGCTACCTGGCGGCCAATTTTAATCCTTCAATTGATCCCCCAGATCTTCCAACGTACCTTTTAGATTTATGGACAAGTTACTAACTGACTAACCGTTCTAGTTAATGTCATGTTGTTGAGCGAAAATTTAATACTGCTATGTTTTCCCCAGTCAATCAAACTCAGCATTTTACAGAGCCCAACCTGGCTGATTACCTAGGCGACTCTGTTATGTTAGATTCTTTCGGAAATAATCTTAATGTAGTCGTTGTTGGGGCTTCAGGTGGGCTTGGAAGGGCCTTCCAAGATATTTTATTAGATATCCCAAGTGTCAACAGAGTATTTTCTCTATCACGCAAAAGTGAGGTTTTCAGAAGCTCTAAGCTGGAAAACATCTATGTTGATTTGGAGAGTACTGAAACAATAGAGGATGCTGCCGAAAGGATACAAAGTCGCGCTGGTACTGTAAATTTGATCTTGCTGGCCACGGGCTTACTTCATGATGGCCCTGACTTCCAACCGGAAAGATCTTGGACATCTTTGACAGCACAATCATTAGAACGTGCTTTTAAGATAAATACTATCGCACCTGCAGTCATTGCTACAAAATTTCTGCCACTCTTGGCCAAGAAAAAAAAATCATCATTTATTGCACTATCTGCGCGCGTGGGCAGCATTGGTGATAATCGCCTGGGTGGCTGGCATAGTTATCGAGCTTCAAAAGCAGCTTTGAATATGCTGATCAGAACGTTTTCTATTGAGCTTACAAGGCGAAATCCCGAGGCAGTTTGTGCATGTCTTCATCCAGGCACAGTTGATACCCGGCTTTCAAAACCATTTCAGCGCAACATACCTCAGGCCACCTTAAAGGGTTCTATAGAGTCTGCTGCCCAGCTTATTAAGGTGATCAATAATTTAACGCCTAATGAATCAGGTGGTTTTTACGCATGGGACGGTACTGAGATCCCATATTAGTATTCAACCATGGGTCAGTTTATGAGCGGCCCTTTAAGCGATCGTAGAAGTTCTATTTTTGGACAACGATTCATGATGACCTTTAGGCCTGCTGCTTCAGCAACCTCAGCTGCCTTGTCATTGCGAACACCAATTTGCATCCAGATAACTTTGGCGCCAATCTTTATAGCTTCCTCTGTTACCTCGTAAACAGCCTCAGAGTTACGAAAAATATCGACCATATCTACTGGATGTTGAATAGAAGATAATGATCCATAACATTTGAGACCATAGATGTCGTTACTTTCTTCCTTGGGATTAACTGGTATCACATTATAGCCGGTCTCATGTAAAACGCGCAGCACCTCATAACTAAATTTCTTTGGGTTTTTGCTAGCACCCACGATCGCAATCGTCTTCACCTCTTGTAAAATTTGGTTTATGAATTCGACTGGATAGTCTTTGTCGTGGTTCACATTTTGTCTTTCATGTTTAGAGGGTTCACCTTGACCTTCGCCTTCTCGAGGATATGAGGGAAGGTAGTTCAGTAGGCCATCTCTAAAATTTCTATGATGTCTTTTGTTGAAGAAATAGGCCTTGGGTTAGCGCGGACATGAAAATTCTGCATGGCTCCAGTAGCAATAGCATTGAAATGATCACGCGTAACGCCGACAGCGCGTAAGTTACCAGGCTGTTCAAGATCAGCTATTAGTTCAGCCACCGCATCGGCGGCAGACTTGGAGGGTTGGCCCATGGCGCGAGCTATCATGGTTTGGCGTTCAGAATTTATGCCTTTGTTATAGCGTAGAACACTGGGCAGCATGACGCAGGAACAATGGCCGTGCAAAACACCAGCAACAGCGCCTAATTGATGGCCAATGCCGTGGCTCGCCCCCCAATCTATTTGACCAATTCCTGTGCTGGCTAGCCACACTCCCAATTGACATTCCAGGCGTGCGTCGAGATCTTCCGGATTTTTTTTCACTGCTCTTAAAGAGCGAGACAGCATTCCAAGGGCATGTAAACAATTTGCATCAACGAACGGCTGGGGCCGATGTGAGCAAATCGATTCCACGGCATGGTCGATGGCGCGAATGCCTGTAGATAGCCAAAGTTTTTCTGAAGTGTGAATGGTAATGGCTGGATCAAGGATAAGCACTTGGCCGCCTACCATTTTGGCGCTGTAAATATCTTTTACTTTGCGCACTGGGTCGGTAGCACCTGCTACACTAGAGAATTCCGCCCCTGATAAAGTAGTAGGCACTATAATTTGTCGTAGTGGCGGATCCTTTACATCCGGAACGATGCGCTTACCGTCGGGTGCAAGGCTGATGCGAATGCGGTCGAATCCAGATAAATCGGTAACGTTTTCGGCGATGCAAGTAAGACTTACCTTAACAGTATCCATGGGGCTTCCGCCCCCGATGGTTACTATAAGGTCGGGCTCTAGCTTCTTGATCCTGGCGACAAGGGCGAGAACTGAAGCTCGCGGAGCGTGTTCGACGCATTCATCAAAAACGCCTACACACTGTTCACCCAATGCAATTTTAATTTCAGAGATGGTTGAAGTTTGTCGATTAAGAGTTTTGCTAGCGACAATCATAAGCCGGGATTTCCCAAGCTTAGCGGCGGTTTCGGTAATAGCCTCCTTAGCTGCCCGGCCAAAAATTATCCGGTCCATATTGCTGAATTCGTAAACTCCTGATTGCATGATTTTCCTGACAAAATTGTTACGGTAAGTAGCGTACATTGAGTCCTCGGACTCTATATGTAAGGTTCCTAAATAAAATAAGCTCACTACACTTCATCTTGGCGCATATGAGGCTTAAATGAAAGCAGGACCATGTGAAAGATAAATTCTTTTTAAATTAAGGCGAGGTCAATTTAAGTAATCTAGGCAGACTAAAATTGAGCATTGTTATAGCCCTTGCAGGCAGACTCTATTTCCTCTCATAATGCTGAACGGCGTGCCATTATATAAAAACTATTTTTAACAATGGAGGTGCCAGTGGCGGGGTTGTATTATGAGGAGTTTGAAGTCGGCCATATTTTTCGGCATTCTATCCGCCGCACATTAACCGAAACAGATAATACCTGGTTTACCGGAGTCACTCAAAATCCTGATGCGCTTCACCTTGACGAAGAGCACTGTCAACAAGAGTCAGAATTCGGTACTCGAATTATAAATAGTTGTTTTACGCTTGGTCTAATGATGGGGATTGCCGACGAAGACACGATGTTGGGTACGGTTGTTGCAAATCTGGGATGGGACGAAATTCGAATGACAAAGCCAGTCCTTCCCGGTGATACTCTTCATGTAGAAACGGAAGTTGTGGAAAAGCGTGACAGCAAATCTAGGCCACAGAACGGTATTGTAACTCTTGAGCATCGAGCCTTTAATCAAAGGAATGAATTAGTGGGAAAATGCAGATGTACCACTTTGCAAAAACGCCTGCCGGCTGAACGTTCCAATACCTGAATATCGAACGCACTATTTAACTTAACTATCTTGAGAGAATGAGTGTAATGGCCATTCCTGCTTCAACGACAGAAATATTTTCTACAGCCTTTGAAGCATTTCAAAATATTGCGATTGCGTATCCTGATAATATGTTCCTGTGTGTTCCAGAAGGCAGTGAGAAAGACAAGCGGTCCCATACATCATTTTCTGAATATACTTACGGCGAATCACTTCAACGCATACTTAAATTGCGAGGACTTTTTAAAGAATCAGGTGTCGGGCATGGGCATCGAGTAGCACTGCTGCTAGGCAATCGCGCAGATTACTATTTTTGCCTACTTGCACTCAATTCTGTGGGGGCGTGGGCGGTGCCGATTAACCCAGAGAGTTCTGTGGAAGAAATGGCATATCAAATATTACATTCAGACGTAGAACTAGGGATCACAATTAATGCGTACCTAGAGAATTTAGAACTTGCTGGCCGAAAATCAGCCTCAAAATTTTCGACATACGATATAAAAAATATGCCTGGGCGTCTCACAGCACCTCAGCAATTAATGGCGGCTGGTAAACCAGGTCTAGAGAGTATCTCTACAGTACTTTATACATCCGGTACTACGGGTAAGCCTAAGGGCTGCCTAATTTCAAATGAGACATTTCTTAGTACTGGAGCCTGGTACTTGTCTCGGAAAGGTCATCAGAGTCTATTGTTTGGTCGAGACCGGCTCTTTAACCCACTTCCCGCACATCACATGAACGCTGGCGTCATAAGCCTAATGGCTATGGTGCTCTCCGCGAACTGCCTGGTGCAGTGGGATCACTTTCATCCAAAATCCTGGTGGCGGGATGTTGCAGAAACAAACTCTACAATTATCCACTATATGGGCTTGATCCCGCCGGTGCTAGTCAAGCAAGAAGCGTCCACCTATGAAGAAAAGCATAAAATTAGGTTTGGATTGGGTGCTGGTTGCGATCCTGATATTCACGTAGCCTTTGAAAAACGCTTCAAATTTCCATTAATTGAAGTTTGGGGCATGACTGAAACTGGCCGTACTATTTCAAATAGTATTGAACCGCGGCATATTCATACACGAGCCTTCGGTAAAGCTCGAGATGGATTAGAAGTTATGATTGCAGACGATGATGGCCAGGCATTACCCGTAGATACGCCAGGCAATTTTCTGGTCCGATTCTCTGGCGCTGATCCACGAAAAGGTTTTTTCTCTGGTTACTTAAACGATAAGGAAGCTACTGAGCAAGCATGGCGTGGAGGATGGCTTAATACGGGTGATATTTGCAGGCAGGATTCAGATGGTATGCTTTATTTTGTCGATCGCAAGAAAAATATTATCCGACGCAGCGGTGAAAATATTGCCGCAGCTGAGGTAGAGGCAGCTATTGCTGGTCATTCCAGCGTTCGCACGGTTGCTTGCCTACCGGTTCCGGACTCCATGCGCGACGAAGAAGTTATGGCTTGTATTGTGCTGCAGCCAGATACTAAAGCCGACCAAGCCACAGCTGCCTCCATTTTCTCTTACTGTTCTGAGAGTTTAGCCTACTTCAAGACGCCAGGCTGGATTGTATTTCGTAAAAAATTACCTACGACTCAAACAAGTAAAATAAGAAAAAGCCAAATCTTTGAGCCTGACGAAGAACCCACTAATACACTTCTGACATTTGATTTTAGGTCTTTTAAAAGGCCGAAAAGAAAAATGGGCGAGCATTCATGAATAGTGAGTCCATCGTTTTTACGCGATGTGCATCACGCATAACTAATACGACTTTTTTGAAGAGAGTTAGTTTACATATGACTTGAATATCTTTTTGTACATTATTTATCTCCCCATTATTTCCTTTTGGAGCCTAGTATGATCGAATCAATGAATAAGAAAGTTTGCGTGGTGACTGGTGCAAGCTCAGGACTCGGACGAGCAACCTCCATCATACTCGCCAAAAAAGGAGCAAAATTAGTCCTCGCAGATCGAGATAATAAAGGCGGGGAAGAAACCCTGAATCTTGTAATATCGGCAGGTACGGAAGCGGTTTTTCAAAAGACAGATGTTTCCAAGTCTGGTGATGTACAAGCGCTTGTGCAAAAAACATTAGACACCTTCGGCCGACTTGACTGTGCCGTAAATAATGCAGGTATCGAAGGTGAGCGAAATAAAATAGGTGATTTCAGTGAAGCTGGCTGGAACCAGATTATCGGCATAAACCTGACAGGTGTTTTCCTTTGTATGAAATATGAAATTCCTGCTTTAATTGCATCGGGTGGTGGCTCAATCGTCAATATTGGTTCTACCGCTTCTATAAGTGGTGTTGCAACAATGCCTGCTTATGTCGCCGCGAAACACGGTGTATTGGGAATGACTAGGACAGTCGCTATGGACTACGGCGCAGACAATATCCGAGTAAATGCTGTTCTACCTGGCTCTTTTCGCACTCCTATGAGTGAACGGCTTTATGGTAATGACAATATAGAAGATGTAGTCAAATCTATTACCCCTTTGAATCGTCTAGGTAGTGCAGAAGAATGTGCAGAGGCTGTGGTTTGGCTTTGTTCTGATCAATCGTCATGGGTATCTGGAGCTGGGCTTTCAGTAGACGGGGGAAGACTGTCCGGGCAAATAATACCTGGCGGTGTGATGCCCAAGTGAAACCTGGTTATAGGCTAGCTCGCGATGTCTAATTTCAAGCTAAAAAATAGCTTCGATGCAATAATTGTGGGTGCAGGCTTCTCCGGCCTTTACATGCTTTATAAGCTCCGCGAGATGGGACTATCAGTTTGCGTTCTGGAGGCGGCATCTGAAATCGGCGGCACATGGTATTGGAACCGATACCCAGGTGCCCGCTGTGATTCTGAAAGCCATGCATATTGCTATACATTTTCTAAGAAACTAACCCAGGATTGGGATTGGTCTGAGCGTTATCCATCACAATCCGAAGTGCTTCGATACTTGAACTATGTAGCTGATAGATTTGAATTGAAGCGTGATATCAAACTTAATTCACGTGTGATCGCTGCACGATTCGGTGATGAGTCAAACCTATGGCATATTCAATCCGAAAATGAAGATTTGTTCACAGCAACATTTTTGATTACTGCGGTAGGCTGTTTGTCAGCTGCTAATATTCCAGACATTGCTGGTCTTAAGAATTTTGCAGGCGAGCATTACCATACGTCAAATTGGCCCCATCAAGGTGTTGATTTTACTGGAAAGCGTGTGGGTTTGGTGGGGACGGCCTCTACAGGAATCCAGGCCGCGCCTGTGATCGCTGATACCGCTTTACATCTCACAGTATTCCAGCGCACTGCCAACTACAGTACGCCCTCACGTAATAGACCGTTAACGCCTGAAGAACGCCAAAGCTTTAAGGACAATGCAGACGAAATCCGCGAGCTGATGCATAGCACTACAAACGGTCATCCCTTTGTGATTTCAGAACGAAAAGCACTCGACACTCCTCCGGATGAGCGTGAGGCGATTTATGAGGCGGCGTGGAAGAAAGGCGGTTTGCAAATTCGTGCTGCTTTTAAAGACTTAATTGCAAGCAAAGCTGCTAATGACACAGCGGCGGCCTTCTTGATTAAGAAAATTCGTGAAATTGTCAAAAATCCAGGCATTGCTGACAAGCTGACAGACATCGACCATCCTTATTCTGCTAAGCGCCCGCCTATCGATACTAATTATTTCGAAATCTATAACCGCGCTAATGTCGCGTTGGCGGATATACGTGAGAGCCCTATTCAGGAAATAACAGCCGAGGGAATTCGTACTGCTAGTAGGCTATACAAACTTGACGTAATCGTCTTTGCTACCGGATTTGATGCGCTCACCGGATCTCTAATGCGCCTTAAT
>PASS01000012.1 GCA_002712165.1 Fidelibacterota bacterium | reverse complement strand
TGTCCACCTTCAAAATGCAATTTTCCTCCTGCTCCAGATCTTGACTTATATCCTTTATGACCCTTACCAGCAGTTCTACCTTGACCACTTGCATTACCTCGGCCAATTCTTTTTTTATTTGAAATTGAACCTTTAGCAGGTTTTAAACTAGAAAGTTCCATTATAATTCCCTAACCTCCAAAATATGTTGAATTTTATTAATCATTCCTCTAATAGCAGGAGTATCATTATGAACAACCTTAGAGTTCATCCCTCTAATACCTAATGCTTCCAAAGTTCTCTTAACTTTAAAATTATAACCTATTGCACTTTTTATTTGTTTAATCTCTAATTTATTTTTTGCCATATTAATTAAATAATTCATCCATATGAATTCCTCTTTGTTTTGATACCAAAAGAGGATCTCTTAAACTCCTTAAACCCTTTTCTACTGCTTTAACAACATTAATAGCATTAGTTGAACCTGTATTTTTTGTAAGAATATTTTTAACTCCTACTTGCTCTAAAACAGCTCTAACTGAACCTCCCGCTATAATTCCTGTACCATCTGAAGCAGGTTTCAACATAAGTTTTACTGAACCATATTTGATATCAATTCTATGAGGTATAGTTCCTTTTATAATAGGAGCCTTAAAAATACTCTTTTTAGCAGCTTCTTTGGCTTTATTAACAGCTGAAGCTACTTCATTAGCTTTACCAAAGCCAATACCAACATGACCATTACCATCACCTACAACTACAATACAATTAAATCTCATTCTTCTTCCACCAGTAGTGGCTTTAGAAACCCTGTTAATTTGGACTACAGTTTCATCATTTAATTGTAAATCTGTAAAATTTATAGCATTACTCATAGATTTTCCTTTAAATTTGAATTCATTTTTCTCTTACAGCTTCAGCAAACGCCTTAATCCTTCCATGGTACAAATATCCATTTCTATCAAAAACTATTCTTTTAATTTTTTGTTTTTTAATTTTATCAGCCATAGAATATCCAACTTCTTTACTCAAATCAATTTTTGAATTAGATTTTCCTTTAGAAAAATCTTTATCATTACTAGATGATGAAACTAATGTCACATTATTGTTATCATCTACAAGCTGTGAATATATATGTTTATTTGACCTAAAAATAACTAATCTCGGATATTTTCCTAAAACCCCCAAAGATTTTTTAGATCTATTTTTTTTCTTTAACCAATTCTGTCGTCTTAAATTCATTTTTGCCATTTTATCTCCTAAGCTCCTGGAGCACCAACTGTTTTACCAGCTTTTCTTCGTATATGCTCATTCGCATATTTAATTCCTTTTCCTTTATAAGGTTCTGGCTTTCTAATCTGTCTAATTTTAGCCGCCATATCACCAACGTTCTGTTTATTTATTCCACTAATAACAATTGTAGTGTTATTAGGCAAGTCTATATTAATAGAACTTGGAATTTGGAAATAAATTGGATGAGAATAACCCGCATTAATTAAAAGAAATTCTCCTTTTTTTTCTACTGTATAACCTACTCCAACTAGATGTAATTCTTTCTTAAATCCTTCTGAAACACCAATGACCATATTTTGTATCAAAGCTCTATATAAACCATGTAATTCCTTTGACTCTCTAGTTTCAGAAGATCTTGTAACCATAATCAAACCATTTTCTTCTTTTGCTTTAATTAAAGAATTAATGGAAATACTCAAATCTCCCAATTTACCCTTTACACCAATATTATTTTCAGAAATACTGATTTGTACATTATCAGGGACTATAATTGACTGTTTTCCTATATTTGACATAATAATTTAAATTTTACCATACCGAGCATAAAATTTCACCTCCAACATTTAATTTTTTTGCTTTTTTATTTGACATAACTCCTTTTGAAGTGGTAACAATTGAAATCCCCATTCCATTTAAAACAGATGGGATTTTATCTGAGGCCACATATTTTCGACATCCAGGAGTACTTTCTCTTTTTATGCCATGTATGACCGGATTTCCATCATAATCATAACAAAGATAAACCCTTAAAACATTTTGTTTTTGATCTAAAACTTTAACATAATCTCTTATGAAATGCTCTTCTTTCAGTATATAGGAAACTCTAATTTTCAAATTCGAGCAAGGAATGTCAACAAACTCTTTTCTTGCCATTTGGGCATTTCTTATTCTTGTTAAATAATCAGATATTGGATCGTTCATACTCATAAAATTTTTCCTTTAATTACCAACTTGCTTTTGTTATACCAGGTATTTTTCCATTGTTAGCCATCTCCCTTAATGAAATCCTAGATAATCCAAATTTTCTGTAATATCCTCTTGGCCTTCCAGTAAGATTACACCTGTTTCTTATTCTAATAGGATTCGCATCTCTCGGCATTTTTTCAAGAGCCATCAATGCTAATTTTTTCTCATCTAATGATGATTTAGGATTTTTAATAATAGCTTTTAATTCTTTTCGTTTCTCAGCATATCTTGCAACTATTCTTCTTCTATTTAAATTTTTCGCAATCATTGATTTTTTGGCCATTATTCATTTACCTCAATTTCTTGATTTGATTTTTCATTCTTTTTCTTCGTTTTAAATTCATTAATTGGAAAACCTAAAGATACAAGCAGTTCATAGGCTTCCTTATCCGTTTCTGAAGATGTTACAATAGAAATATTAATTCCCCTGATTGAATTGACTTTATCATAATCAATTTCAGGAAAAATTATTTGTTCAGTAATTCCAAAATTGTAATTACCTCTTCCATCGAAACCTTTTGAGGGAAGACCTCTAAAATCTCGAATTCTAGGTGAAGCTACTGATATAAATCTATCTAAAAATTCGTACATCATAGTTTTTCTTAAAGTAACACTAGCACCAACTAAATCTCCTTGCCTTATCTTAAAGTTAGATATTGCTTTCTTAGCTTTTGTGCCAACAGCCTTCTGTCCTGAAATCGTAGTCAATTCTTCTAAAGCTTGTTTAAATGAATTTTTGTCTTCTCTAGCGTTTCCTAATCCCATATTTAACACTACCTTTGTTAATTTAGGAAGTCTCATAACATTATTAATGCCAAGTTTCTTTGTAAGTTCATTCTTACATTCAGAATTATATTTATTTAATAATCTAGGTATATATTTTTCCATAAAATTAATCTATTGATTCCCCATTTTGTCTATTTACCCTAGTTTTTTTACCATTCTTATCAATACTAAAACCAACTTTTACAGGTTTTCCTTTATTTATCAACATTAAGTTTGACATATGAATTGACAACTCTTTTTCAATGATTCCACCCTGAGGATTTTCCTGACTTGGCCTCATATGTTTTTTAGCTAAATTTATACCTTCTACTATAGCTCTATTCTTAACTTTTAAAATTTTAATCACTCTCCCAGTTTTACCTTTATAGTTACCGGAAATAACTTTAACACTATCATCTTTTTTAATTCTATTCATATTATATTACCTCTGGTGCTAGAGAAAGAATTTTCATAAATTGTTTTTCTCTTAATTCTCTTGCGACAGGACCAAAAACACGAGTTCCTCGAGGTTCTTTTTGATCATTTATGAGAACAACAGCATTATCATCAAATCTAATATAGGAACCATCTTTTCTTTTCAATTCCTTTTTAGTTCTCACAACAACAGCTCTGTGCACTTCACCTTTTTTAAAATTTGAATTTGGTATTGCTTTTTTAATTGTTATGACAATCGTATCTCCTAATCTTGCATATTTTTTTCTAGAACCACCTAGAACCTTAATGCATAGAACCTGTTTTGCTCCAGTATTATCAGCTACATTTAATCTTGTTTCTTGTTGTACCATATTAAATTTTAATCGCTTTTTGTTTTATTTCCTTCACTCTCCATCTTTTCAATTTACTTAATGGTTTAGATTCCGATATTTGAACCTCATCACCAATTTCACAAAGATTTTGAGGATCATGAGCATAATATTTTTTTGTTCTATTTATATATTTTTTATATATAGGATGTGGAAATTTACGACTTGTTTTCACTACAACTGTCTTATCCATACTATCAGAAACAACTATGCCTATTAACTGCTTTTTATTTGATTTATCCATTTTTTATACCTAATTCATATTGTTTAATAAAAGTTTTTACTCTAGCAATATCTTTTTTAACATGCCTTAATTTTTGGGGATGTTCTAATTGCTGAAGAGCTTTCTGAAAATTAAAATTAAATAATGAATCATTTAAATTTTTTAATTCAACTCTTAATTCATCTATACCCATATCATTAATATTTTTTTTCTTAGCCATACTAATTACCTAAATTTCTTTTTTCAACAATTTTTGTTTTAATATTCAACTTATGTCCACAAGCTTTAAAAGCACGTTTTGCATCTTCAAATGACAAACCATCAATTTCAAATAATATACGTCCAGGTTTAATAACAGCAACCCAATATTCAGGAGTTCCCTTACCCTTACCCATTCTTGTTTCTGCTGGTTTTTTAGTAATAGGTTTATGAGGAAAGATTCTAATCCACATTTTCCCTTGTTTTCTAACTCTTCTGGAAATAGCAACTCTCGATGCTTCAATCTGTCTACTGCTTATCCAACCTGACTCCAATGCTTTCATTCCGTATGTACCATAGGCTACATAATTACCTCTAGAGGCCATTCCCCTATTTTTACCTTTTTGAGGTCTTCTATATTTTACTTTTTTAGGTGATAACATAATTAATTCACTTATTTTTGATTATAAATCCAAACTTTAACGCCTATTATACCATATGTTGTATTAGCCTCAACATGAGCATAATCTATAAGAGCCCTTAATGTGTGAAGAGGAACTCTACCTTCTCTAAAAGTTTCATTTCTCGCTATTTCAGCACCATTCAATCTCCCCGCAACCCTAACTCTAATTCCAAGCGCACCAACACTCATCGTTGTTTGAATTGATTTTTTACAAGCTCTTCTATAATTAATTTTCTTTTCAATTTGCTGAGCTATATTTTGACCAACCAATTTAGCGACTAACGCAGGACCTTTAATTTCAAATACATTTACTTGTACTTCACAGCCAATTAATTTTTTTAAGTTTTTTTTCAAACCATCAACTTCAACACCACCTTTTCCAATAACTAGACCAGGTCTAGAAGTACTTATAGTAACAGATACTTTTTTTGAAGTTCTTATAATATCAACATCAGCTATACTCGCCTGCTCATATTTTTTATCAATATATTTTCTTAAGATAATATCTTCCTTAATCCGATATGCAAAGTTTTTTTCATCAAACCAAACAGAATTCCACTTTCTATTTATTCCCAACCTTAAACCTATAGGATTACACTTTTGTCCCACTCTAACTCCTTAATTTTTTATCTGATACTGTTATCGTTAAATGACTGGATCTTTTTCTTATGGGCATAGCTCTTCCCATTGCTCTTGGTCTAAATCTTTTCATAGTTGGTCCTTGATCAACAAATGAATTAACAATAAACAATTTTTCTTTATCAACANTTTCATTTTCTGAAAGTAAATTTGAAACTGCNGAATTAAGAGCCTTAACAATAAAATTACCTGCTTTTTTATTGCTGAATATCAATTTATCTAACGCTGACGTCACTTGCATGCCATTGACCTGTTTTAAAACAAATCTAACTTTAGAAGCAGATTGACGTATATGTCTAACTTTTACTGTAGTCTCCATCAATATTACCTTTTCCTATCTCCTGAATGTCCTCTGAAAATTCTTGTTGGAGCAAATTCTCCAAGCTTATGTCCTACCATATTTTCAGAAATAAACACAGGAATAAATTTATTTCCATTATGAACNGCNAATGTATGNCCAACAAAAATAGGTGAAATAGTAGATCTTCTAGCCCAAGTCTTAATCACTTCCTTTTTATTNGATGTATTAAGTTTATTAATCTTNTTTTCTAATTTNAAATCAACATAAGGACCTTTTTTTAACGATCTTGCCACTATTTTCTCCTCTTAACTATAAATTTACTAGAAACTTTTTTTCTATTTCTTGTTTTATATCCTTTTGCTGGAGTACCCCATGGTGAAACAGGATGTCTTCCNCCAGATGTACGACCTTCACCACNTCCATGAGGGTGATCAACAGGATTCATCGCAACCCCTCTTACCTTTGGTCTTTTTCCTAACCAACGAGATCTACCAGCTTTACCAATTTTAATATTTTCATGATTTTTATTTCCAACTACTCCTATAGTAGCCAAACATACTCCTAACACCATTCTAACTTCACCAGAAGGAAGTTTTAAAGTTACCATCCCTTTTTCCTTAGCCATAATACGAGCATAAGTTCCAGCACTTCTTGCCATCTGAGCACCTTTTCCTGGTTTTAATTCAATGTTATGAACAAGCATTCCATCAGGAATATTATTTAAAACAGTAACATTTCCATCTTTAAATGGGACTTCATTATCTTTTGATGAAAGTATTTCATTGCCAACTTTTAATCCATCTGGAGCAATTATATACCTTTTTTCATTATCTTCATATTTTATTAGAGCTATTCTTGAAGACCTNTTNGGATCNTATTCAATAGAAATTACTGAACCTTTAATATCGAATTTATTTCTTTTAAAATCAATTATTCTATATCTTCTTTTATGTCCACCACCTCTTCTTCTTGATGTTATCCTTCCAAAATTATTACGTCCNCCAGTCTTTCTTAAGGCTNNAGTCAAACTTCTTTCAGGCTTTGATTTAGTAATTTCATCAAAGGAAGATACTGACATATATCTCCGACTAGGTGTATCAGGTTTTAATTTTCTTATAGCCATTATTAAAAATCTCCTTCAACAAAATCAATTTTATTGCCTTCAACTAATGAAACAATAGCTTTTTTCCAACTACTTCTATAACCACTTGTTCTTATAACATTACCAGAACTGCGTACCGTAGTATTTTTTCTTTTACCTTTATAATTCATAGTTGATACACTTGAAACTNTAACACCAAATTTTTTTTCAATAGCTTCTTTTATTTGCATCTTNTTTGATTTAACACTAACTTTAAATACATATTTATCTTGAGCAACAAGCATATTGCTTTTTTCAGATAAAATAGGACTAATTATAATATGTGTTAATTTTTCTGACATTACTTGCCTAAACTTTTATTTAAATATTCAATTCCCTCTTTATCAACTAACAAATAATTTGAATTCATAATATCATATGTTGAAACTGAATCCACCCTTACTAAATTTATTTTTTCTAAATTTCTTGAACTTAAATATAAATTATNATTTGTCTGTGAACCTGTAACTAAAACTATTTTTTTATCTTTNATATCTNCAAAATGAGCTAAAAANGAAACAAAATCTTTTGTTTTATTNGTTTTAAAATTAAAATCATCAAATACTTTAAAGGACGATGANGNAATCTTAATTGATAAAGCACTACACTTCGCCAAATTCTTTACTTTTTTATTAACTTTCAAATTAAATTTATGCGGNTTAGGACCAAAGGCACTACCACCATGGACCCTAGATGGATTTCTAGTCGATCCAACACGAGCTCTTCCAGTACCTTTTTGTTTCCAAGGCTTTGCACCACCACCTCTTACTTCNGCTCTAGTTTTAGATGAAGAGGTTCCTTGNCTTTTTGCTGCAAGTTCAGCTTTAACTGTTAGATAAATTGAATGTTCATTTGGATCAACCTTAAAAACGCTATTGCTTAAATCAATTTTCTTGCTAGTCTTTTTACCTGAAATATTATAAATATCTGTTTTCATAATTATATGTTTTTATTTAAAAAAATAATTCTATTATTTGGTCCTGGAATTGAACCCTTTATAAATAAAAGATTTTTATCCATATCAATACTCAAAATCAATAAATTTTTAACTGTTGTTTTTTGATTACCCATTCTGCCAGCCATCTTCATTCCTGGAAAAATTCTNCCAGGAGAGGTACCCGCTCCTACAGAACCAGATTTTCTCATNACNCTATTTTTTCCATGAGAAGCTCGTCCACCTGAAAAACCATGTCTTTTCATATGGCCAGCAAATCCCCTTCCTTTGGAAAANCCTGTTACAGTAACTGAATCACCAGAAGTAAATTGGTTGACATTGACCTCATCACCTAATTTTAAATCATTTACTTCATTAAATACTCTAAATTCTTTCAATATTTTTTTTGGACTAACACCAGATTTCTGAAAATGTCCATTCAAAGGTTTTGATGTTCTTGATTTTTTTCTTTCTAAATAACCTAACTGTACAGAATTATAACCATCTGAGTCCATATCTTTAATTTGTGTTACAAAACAAGGACCTGCTTCAATCACTGTTGCTGGAAAAACAGTACCATCATCAGAATATAATTGCGTCATGCCTACTTTTTTACCAATAATATATGGAAAAATAAATTTTGAATTAGAGGCATCATCATTTTCGACACTTTCATTTTCTGACTTTANATCTTCAGTATTTTTACTTGATGAATCAGAAGAAGCATCATTTTCGACACTTTCATTTTCTGACTTTANATCTTCAGTATTTTTACTTGATGAATCAGAAGAANNATCATTTTCTGAAGAACTCATTTCTTCAGAAACATCATTTACTTCATCAGTGCTTGCATCATCTTCTGAAATGATAAAACTATCTATATAATTATCATAACTTAACATTATTATGTCCTTATTTCAATATCAACACCAGCTGGCATATCAAGCTTCATTAAAGAATCAACTGTTTTCGCTGTAGAATTTAATAAATCAATTATTCTGCTATGAATTACAATTTGAAACTGTTCTCTAGATTTTTTATCAACAAAGATAGATCTATTTACAGTATAAATTGATTTTTTGTTAGGCAATGGAATGGGACCTAAAACAAGAGCCCCTGTGTCCTTTGCAGTTTTAACAATTTTATCTGTTGATTTATCAAGCAACATATAATCATAAGCCTTAAGTTTGATTCTTATTTTATTCATATTTATTCAGAAATGTCTGTTACGACACCCGCTCCAACTGTTCTTCCACCTTCTCTAATAGCAAATCTCAACTCTTTTTCCATTGCTATTGGAGTGATTAATTCAATATCCAGGTCAACATTATCACCCGGCATAACCATTTCTGTACCTGCAGGCAAAATAACATTGCCTGTCACATCTGTTGTTCTAAAGTAAAACTGAGGTCTATATCCTTTAAAGAAAGGAGTATGCCTTCCGCCTTCCTCTTTTTTAAGAACATATACTGATGCTTTAAATTTAGTATGAGGAGTAATAGATCCAGGTTTGGCTAAAACCATGCCTCTATCAATATCTTCTTTATCAACACCTCTCAACAATAATCCGGCATTATCACCAGCTTCTCCCTGATCCAACAGTTTTCTAAACATTTCTACACCAGTGCATACTGTTTTCTTGTCTGAACCCATCCCCACTAATTCAAGCTCTTCACCAACCTTAACAATACCGGCCTCAATCCTTCCTGTCGCAACTGTACCTCTACCTGTTATTGAGAATACATCTTCAACAGGCATTAAAAAAGGCTTATCAACAGCTCTAGCTGGAGTAGGAACAAAAGTATCAACAGCTTCCATNAANTCCCAAATGCATTTAGCGTCATCTCCACCATTGCTTAAAGCATTAAGAGCTGATCCCTGTATNATAGGAGTATCATCNCCTGGAAAATCATACTTATCCAATAATTCCCTTAATTCCATCTCAACAAGCTCAAGCATTTCAGNGTCATCAACCTGATCGCATTTATTCATAAAGACAACAACAGCTGGNACATTAACCTGCTTAGCCAAAAGCAAGTGNTCTCTNGTTTGCTGCATAGCACCATCAGTAGCGGCTACAACAAGTATAGCNCCATCCATCTGNGCNGCNCCAGTAATCATATTCTTGATATAATCTGCGTGACCAGGACAATCAACATGAGCATAATGCCTAGCATCAGTTTCATATTCAACATGTGACGTATTGATAGTAATGCCTCTTTCCTTTTCTTCAGGAGCATTGTCAATAGTATCAAAATCCCTTGTTTCAGCTAAACCTTTTTCAGATAATGTTTTGGTTATAGCTGCAGTTAAAGTTGTTTTTCCATGATCAACGTGGCCAATTGTTCCAACGTTAACATGGGGCTTGGTTCTTTCAAATTTTTCTTTAGCCATTTTTCGATTATACCTCTTTTTAGTTAAACTTTTATTTTACCTTTAAATTTTTCAGAAATTTGNTCCTGAATTGAATTTGGTGTCTGTCTATAATTTTCAAATTTCATAGTAAAAACTGCTCTTCCCTGAGTTAAAGACCTTAAATCTGTAGCATAGCCAAACATTTCGGCTAATGGNACAGTAGCATTTAANACCTGAGCNTTNCCTCTTGGATTAAANCCTTTAACAGTTCCNCTCCTAGAAGTTACATCTCCCATAACTGAACCAAGATAATCTTCAGGCATAACAACCTCTAATTCCATCATTGGTTCCATTAATTTAGGACCAGCTTTAGTCATAGCCTCTTTAATTGCTATTCCACCACAAATCCTGAAACACATTTCATTTGAATCAACATCATGAAATGAACCAAATGTTAATGTTACCGTAAGATCTTCTACAGGATATCCTGCCAATGCACCATTTTTAATAGCTTCTTGAACACCTTTATCAATTGCGGGGATATACTCCTTTGGTATCGCTCCACCTACAATTTTATTAATAAATGTGTATCCATCACCTGCTTCTGCAGGTTCAACAGACATCACCACATGAGCATANTGACCTCTACCACCACTTTGTTTTACAAATTTAGTNTCCTGATCAACGGGTTTAGTTATACATTCCCTATAAGCAACCTGTGGAGCACCAACATTAGCTATAACATTAAATTCTCTTTTCAATCTATCAACAATAATATCTAAATGCAATTCTCCCATACCTGATATTATTGTTTGTCCTGTTTCTTGATCAGTATGAACTTTAAAAGTAGGATCCTCCTCAGCCAATTTAATAAGAGCCATATTCAGATTATCCTGATCTTTTTTTGTAGAGGATTCTACAGAAACAGAAATTACAGGTTCAGGAAAGTCCATAGATTCAAATTGAATAGGAGCATCCTGAGAACATAAAGTATGTCCTGTTTGGGTATATTTAAGACCTACAACTGCAGCTATTTCACCAGCGGTAACAGTTTTTCTTTCTTCTCTTTTATTTGAATGCATAAGCATTAATCTTCCAACTCTTTCTTTCTTTTGAGTGTTTGCATTAAAAATAAAATCTCCTGTAGAAACCTTTCCGGAATAAACCCTGAAAAATGTAAGTTTACCAACATATGGATCAGTCATTATCTTAAAAGCAAGACCACTAAATTTTTCATCATCACTTGGTTTTCTTTCAATTACACTTTCTTCATTCTCTGGAGCAAAACCTTTTGTGTTCCCAATATCAATAGGCGATGGTAAAAAATCAATAACTGCATCTAAAGTTCTTTGTACACCTTTATTTTTAAATGCAGAACCACAAAATGTTGGAATAATAGTTCCATCAATAGTTGCTTTTCTAACAGCGACCTTCATCTCATCAGGTAATATCTCTTCATCATTAAGATATTTTTCCATTAATTCTTCATCGTAAGAAGCGACCTCTTCAAATAAAAATTTTCTATACTCAGCCACTCTATCTTTTAAATCATCAGGAATTTCTCCATATTCAAAAGTTGATCCATCCTCAGATGTATAAAGAATAGCTTCATTGCTAATTAAATCTATTAAACCTGTAAAAATATCACCGGAACCAATTGGCAATACCAAAGGAACTGGGTTGGCACTAAATCTTTCTTTTATCATTTTTAAAACATTATAAAAATCCGCACCAGTTCTATCCATTTTATTTACATACGCAATTCTTGGTACATTGTACCTATCAGCTTGGCGCCACACTGTTTCTGATTGGGGTTCAACTCCACCAACAGCACAAAATAAAGCAATAGCTCCATCTAAAACTCTCAATGACCTTTCAACTTCCA
>PASS01000041.1 GCA_002712165.1 Fidelibacterota bacterium | reverse complement strand
TGTATTATTTAGTGCAATACGCCGGGATTTTCCCTGATTTTGATTAGACGCCACATCAGCTCGCGAGTGCTCAATAAACACTTGAGTCATTTTTACAGTGATCGCCGAAGACAGTGCTGTCATAGCACCTGTTTCATCTGGATGACCGTCTGCGAGTTGATACATTTGGTGGTAGAGCGAGGGTTGGGAAAGACCCCCGTAACTCGAATGGTGTGTTGACCATGAACGAACAAGTTGCGCATACCAAGTCTCAATGTCTGCATAGCCAGCTACCAAACCCTCGGCGTGTTCTGGACCGAGCTTTACACTGAAGCGCAAATCGCGAATGTCATAGAATCCAGGCCGCTCCAAGAATACGGCCCAAGGCCATCTCACATCAGCTGGTTCGGTCGTTAAAACACCGTTCGTAATCTTGCCTTTAAGGTGGTGAATAAACTCCGCGCCATAGCGCTCGTCAACTCGATTAGAACCACCGGGTATGATGTTGGCTCCTGTCGCATCTGTAATCAGACGATCTCTGCCTCGATACATCGCCACATCGACAAACTCATCATTTTCAAGACTATCAACGCCAGTGAGCTCGATCAAAATTCGGTTAAAATTCATTTCTCGGACCCACATATTAGTAAAGTGGGCATAGGTTCCATCTGGCGCTCTAAATAAACGCGTACAACCAATTGCACGAAACAGCTGGTTATCAACGCCAGCCTCACCAGTTTCCGATGTAAAATCGTCAGCACCAATTTTTCCATCGAGGTTCAAACCTATGGCGTACTTTCCTGTGGCACGATGATAAGGAAAGTTATCTTTTTTATCTTGCGGGTAACGAGCAACACTCTCTCTTTCAAGGCGAGTATCCTTCACCGAGCCGCCATTGGGGAATAAAGAATTAAATTGCTTACGTGGCCCCTGGTTAAAACCATCCGGACACTCGGTTTTACCATTCTCGGTCTGAAGAATGGCCCACCTTGCATCCGTTAAGGCATAACCGATTTTACCGCTTTCTATTTGAGGGCTCAGGTCATCCGCATAGGCAGTTAAACCGATGCTATTTAAACCCAACGCAGCACACGCTGCCACTGCCGCAAAACCGATCCACTTCTTGTTGAATGTTTGGTGTTTCATTTAAGTGATCCTCACCATCAGAGATTTTTAGCCCGCATTATTGAAAAAATCGTCTCGAAGAAAGAAAGCTTTAAAACCGTTACGGCTACCCCCAAATTCTCCGTTAGCGTGTCCATTAATATCACCAGGCGATTCATCACGCGTATAAGTGTACACTGGAGCTCCTCTATATGCCCAGACGCGGAGGGAGCCATCTTGCCCAGGCTGCGCAAATTGACCCGTCTGCGGATCAATCTCGATCACCGTCCAGGTTCGGCTTTTACTCTGAGAATCAGCGTGAGCGACTACGTAGGGCCAATCGCGCAAACAGCGCTCTACTTTTCCACCCCCGCAAATAGCCAACCTATATACTTGCGGCGCTCTGGGATGGTCGCAGGCGAGCTGGTCCATAGAATCATCGCCACAATGGTATAGGTATATGGTTTTCCCACGTGAATCAGCCAAGACAATGCCGGTGCTCGTTTCCTGCATAGTGAATTCTAACGGCGGCGGGGGCGCTTTTTGGGTATATACATTGTGCCAGCCCGGACTATCACTTCCCTCCAAACTTTTGATATCTGGATCCAAAACGTGAGTATAAAGAGGCTTTTTACGAAACACCCACTGCCTAACGCCGGGAGAACGTTCAATCACGGACCACTTGCCCTGGGACTGAGCTGATGCTGGAGCAATTACTGGCTTCCATTTGCGTGTGCATGTTTCGTCACAGTTGGATTTTTCCAGACCATCTCCATCGAACACATAAACTGAATGGTTTTTATCTGTTAGAAGCTGACGGCCAAGGGCTGTAGTTATAATTACAAACCCAGGCGGGATTGCTGGGGGTGCTACGGCAACCTTGCGAGGGGCTGGGGTTTCTCCATTATGCTGGCGGGTTACCGCACCTCGAACATCGCCAGGCTCCTCATCAAGCATTGAGGTATAAAGAACATGTTCGTCGTAAGCCCACAATTTTCTGCCATCTTTCATAGCCACTATGGAGAATGAGCCAACAGGCTCAGAATTTTCATCGGCGAGTACTGGCGGCCATACTTCGGCGCAGCTTTTACGACTATCTAACTCGGGTAAAGTCAATCCAGGGGGATATGGGCTCATCAGCCCTGCAGTCTTAGTGGTTGGTACGTAGGTACAAAGCGACTGATTCTTGGGATCACCAGTAATGCCATTGCGCATTGTGTTTTGCGGCCAGTAGTAAAGCGTCTTTCCTCGCGGATCGGCAAACACCGGCCCATCCCGCTCACTATGTTCAATACGAAAGCCAGGCGGCATAGGAACGCTTCTGTAATCTTCTGTCTCATCAAAATCAGATTGAATATCGGCAGCCACAGCAGGCTCAAAAGCCATTAGCGGAAGAGTCATAACCGCACTAATCAACAAAACGCCGTAGACGTTCATAATTGGCCGCATGATGGGCCACTCTCTGAAGACCTTACGCATGAAATGCTCAGGTCTACGCACAATACTTCGCGCAAAACAATCGTTGGACCTATACACTACTAAAGACCTTAGACCAAAATTTCTCCAACCCTCTGAGAGGCAGTGTTTGATTGGGTGCCCCAAGAAGTCACCTCCAAACCAAATATCTCCATAGCAGTAAGACCTAGACGAGTACTGGGGCTACCATCACCAACAACATGCAAGCCTGTTTTAACACGGCCACCCGCCCTACCAGCTGTGAACATCGGCTGGTTATCGATCGAGTGGACACGAGCGAGCGACTGATCTGTTGTGGCGTAGATTAGCATGTTGTCCAATAAAGATCCGTCACCTTCTTCAAATCTAGAAAACGCATCAACATAGTAGGCCCAGCTATCCAGTGCACGGCGAATGAACCATGATGTTTGCGGTTGGTAGCCAAGTTTTTCATCCACTGGCTCTTCATGCGAAGCTGTATGGTGGGGTTTGTCGTAACCCACCTTGCTAGTCGCAGCTGCTGACTGGGAGTACGCCATATTGAAGACGCGGGTCTGATCACAAGCAACCGCCATAACCATAAGGTCAGTCATTAACTTGTGGCGCTCACCCACAAGGTTCACATCCAGCCCTGTCTTTGGGTCTTCTTTAGGCCCCAGGCCCACTACACAGGCCGGCCGCGGCTCTGGCTTGGTGAGTTGCTGATCGAATTGACGTTCTAAGTCACGCAAGCCTGTCAAGTACTGATCAAGACGTTGCTTATCTTCAGCTCCGATTGAGCTAGAAAGATCTTTTGTGCTCTCCATAACTCCAGACAGTACGCTTTTACGAACCATTACTTTGGGATTTGGTTTAAATTCCGAAGCATTAGGGTTTTGAAAATCCTCGCCAAATAATTTGGTATAGAACTGAATTGGTGACCAATCCGCGACGTTCACTGAATTTACATTTTCATAACTGAAACTATCGCGAACATCGCCAGTGGCTGTTGCTGTCAACGTTTGATAGCGAGTAGTTCCACCAATTTTTTTAGCGATAGTCACGTCGATTGTTTCGCCCGGAAGATCGTCTTGGTTCATCGGAGCCATGCCGGACCGGCTAATTATCCACCCCGTCTTATGACACAGGTTAGGCGCAGAATCGCGGAATCCATTGAAACTAGTGAATAAGTTTATGTGCTGCCGAATAGGCGCCAACATGGATATCTCTTCCGGCAAATCAAAATCTGCACCCACCTTTTTAGGAACAAAAATATCTTTGTTCATACCAAGGCCCCATGCCCACGTGCCAAAACGAATGGGCAATGGCGTACCATTGGCAAGTGCGGTTCCGTTGCTATTCAAGAAGCAATTCAGAAGGGGTAAAGCAACCGTTACAGCTCCACCATTTAGCATGCCGCGCAGTACGCGCCGTCTATTAAAGTTTGTCATAATAGGATCCTCCTATTTATCTTGCTATATTCATCGACGATGACGACAGGACTGGAGTCTCAAAAACGTTTACAAATGCATCACTCGTAGCGATCATGCGTAATAGGCTGGGAAGACGATAACCGGTCTGTGCAAACTTCTCACCTAGAATATTGATTGCTTCCTTACCAACAAGCGACATTGGACCTCCAGCGCCATAACTATAGAGGCGGTTAAC
Organism: Fidelibacterota bacterium; assembly: GCA_002712165.1. Taxonomy (GTDB): domain Bacteria; phylum Pseudomonadota; class Alphaproteobacteria; order Rhodospirillales; family Rhodospirillaceae; genus UBA11612. The sequence continues at coordinate 29,514 of PASS01000041.1, read as the reverse complement.
CAAGCAAAGCGGTAACGCCGGATGATCGCGAAGAGCTTTACTCAAACCAACTACATTATCGAATAGCTTACCGTCCAGACTCCCACTGGTATTAATCAGGTTGCCTTTTTCAGTTTCACGATACCTGCCTGCCCCGTCAAAACTTTCAAGCGCGAGACCCATGGGATCTGTAATCTTATGACAGCCTGCACAAACAGGGTTTTCAAGATGGGCGCTAACTCGGTCACGCTGTGTGGGGTAATCCGCATCAGGATTGTTAACTAGTGCGAAATCTACATCCGGCGGCGGGCTAGGCACAGGCTGACAAAGTACAAGCTCCCGAAGCGCTTTGCCACGAAGCGTGGGTGAACTGCGGCCCGGGTGCGCATGCACCGTAAGAAAACTGATCTGTGTCAACAAACCTGTCCTGGGGCTGCCTTCAGGAAACTCATAAGGAACCCACCCTGGCTCTGTCGCCACTTGATAGACAGTCGCCAATGCGGGTGACATAAAGGTCTCCCTGGTAGTATAGAGATCACGATAATCGCCCTTATCCACCAACAAATGATGAACAATCGTGCGCAAAGTCTGCTCACGGGCATCTATTAGCGTAGCCCCTGTAATCATTGGGTAGATAGAAGGATCTTTCGCAAGATTAACAAAATCATCAAATCCCAACATATCGTCGAAGAATGCTCTAACACCAGTTTCTAAACGAGGACTCGCTAACATCATGTCCACGATCCGAGCACGACCCTGTCTAGTATGGATCTCTCCACTTTCCGCTGCTTTTAACAAGGCATCATCCGGAGCAGCGTTCCAGAGAAAAAAACTAAGGCGCGATGCGAGAGCGTAAGCATCTAAACGACGATGCCCAGGATTATTTGGATCAGGCTCTGTCGTATCTGCCACAAAAATGACTTTGGGGTCTATCAGCATACCTTCAATAACCAGTGCTAGCCCAGCGTAAAAATCATTCAGTTCTTCAGCTCCAGTTTTTGCTTCTCTAACAAACTCAGCGACCCGTTCTTCACTTAGGGGGCGGCGATAAAGTAATCGACCGGTATTTTTAATAAATTTAGCTGCGCAAATGTCATCTGAAGAAGTGGAGTCAGCTGGTTTGCAAGGGATCAGAAAATCGCGGCGGGATGGTTGTTCAGAGCTGCCCTTATCTATTATTTGATTTGCTATTGAGGAAGCGCTGCGTTGAATTTGTTGGAGCTCACCCAATGTAACTCCAGCCACAGCTGCGCCCGATGCCAACAGGCCGTCCGTTCTCCGCAAGGGCGCAAACACTGTGCCTACTCTGACGTCAGCGCCAAAGACATAAGCGATAGTATTTTTATACTGAGATTCACTCATGCGCCGCACGCGGGCGGGCGGGCCAGCATAATCAGAATGTGTAGTCAGTAATTCAGTTGTCTTTGATGCACTTTTATCTGGAGAAGGAGCAGAGCAACTGGCCAGCATCAGAACAACAAAAAATACCAAACTCCCAAGAGATGCGATTCCAACGCGCACATTCGTGCGCGAAACTTCCGTACGCGTAACTTCAGCTTTAAATACAGTGTACAAAAGAGACTCCCTTTCTCGCGAAGTTGACAATCGTTCTACTAACGCAAAAAAACCTAATCCTTCCGCTTTCTACATTATACAGTTTGGCTCTCAGAATCGGCACAATCATTTATTTATCAATCTTAGATAGTATTTTAATAAATTATCAATTTTTAGTATACATTAGAACAGCAAAATCCGTCGTTAATTGCGCCCCTAACATGTAGTGGACACAGGTACTGTATTATGGGGCAATTATGATCATTCTTCTGAAACTGCACGGTAGCCTTATTCCAATTCTTTTATAGTGTAGGGCTGTAAGGTTGAAGAAGGACCAATACGAAGATATTTTCAATATCATACCTTGGTTTTTACCTCATGGGGGAATCACTCTGAAAACTAATTACAAATGGAGAGTAGTTGCCCAAAATTTTGTTCTAATAGTGCGATCTTTGGCTAACCGCAGCAGTAAAATCTGGCACAATGCTGAGAGAAAAATACCGAACACTAAATCCCAATTTCGCACAATTGGTACCGCGTTTGTCTCAAGGGATAATAATTTTGATCTAATCAGGCTCCTAGCAGCTGCGGCAGTACTTGTGAGCCACTGTTATCCATTAACCGGCCAGGTGACAGAACCATTTGCTAATTACCTTGGTGAGTACGACACCGGAGGTGGTTGGGGTGTTTCCATATTTTTTGTGATTAGCGGCTTTTTGGTAACAAGATCCGTGTTGGGTCGACCAGTTGGAACCTACTTCCGATCTCGTATTTTTCGGATTATTCCTGCCCTTGCTCTGGTGGCTTTCGTAGAATCATTTCTGATTGGTCCTGTATTCACAACGTTGACACTGCAAGAGTACCTGACAAATAGCGAGACTTATAATCACCTTAAAAATGTTTCGGTCTTTTGGATTCGCCAGGTTTTGCCAGAAACATTCGCGCAGAATCCTGAAGCGTATTCAATTAACGGCTCATTATGGACTCTACCAATTGAGTCCGCATTTTATATTGCCCTTCCATGTCTAGCATTCATAGGCTTATTACGGCCCTGGCGAATCATAGCCCTCACTGTCTTGACGGCTGCCTGGCTAGTTTATGGTGTCACAGAGCTTAACTGGAGTTGGGCCAACCAGGGAGGACTTCTTTTTCCAGGGGGACCTGCATATTACGTGGCTAAGGAAGCGCTTTTTTTCTTAATTGGAGCCTTATTCTGGGTGCATCGTGATCGAATTCCTTTGAACGGCTATCTCGCCATTGCGAGCGTTTTGTTACTCACGCTCTTCGCCTACCGCGAATATCGTTTAATTGCCTTTTATATAGCACTACCTTACCTCGTGATTTACGTAGCATTCGCAAAACAATTTCGTCTGCGTCTGTACGATAAAATTGGAGATTTATCATACGGAACTTATCTCTTCGCATTTCCGATCCAGCAGGCTGTTGTTGCAGCTCATGGTGGAGATATAGGACCGATTAGATTGCTCTTCTTCGCCCTTCCTCTGACACTTTGTTTCGCAGCAGCTTCTTGGTACCTAGTTGAGAAGCCAGCGTTGGGCTTTCGACAAAAGATTGGACAGGATAGACGCAGAACACAATCATTTCATACAACAATTTGAGGCCAAAACTTTGAGCTGATAAATTATTTTGAGCTGATAAATTATAGTGAAGAATTCTTCTAGACACTGAAATCAGAGCCACAAACTCTGACATGTAATAGACTAGATTCTTCAAGTACAATATTTGGACTTGTTTTGTACTACTGATATGGAAAAAATAAATGATTCGTTTCCTAATAATGGCACTACTATATGTGTTACCAACTCACGTAAGTGCAAACGATTGGCCCATTGCTGCAGGCGACTTAGGTAGCCAACGCCACTCTCCACTAACTCAGATATCACCAAAAAATGTAGACGATTTAGGCGCAGCCTGGGTACATAAGTTTGATGGAATGCCAAGTCGCGCTACACCAGTAGTGGTAAATGATCGTATGTTTCTCACCGCAGGGTCCCGCGTTTTTTCACTGGATGCAAAAACCGGAGGGATATTATGGGAGCATTCACCTAAGGTAGGGCCATCAGCCCTCTTTAAGGGTGTTGCCGTAGGAGAAGGTTTAGTATTTTACGGAACGGTAGATGCTCATCTCGTAGCGCTCGACGAAAATACGGGGAAGCAGCGCTGGAGTACACTAATTGGGGACGAGCTTCCAGACCGCGCAGCACACCCACTTGAATACATAACAACAACGGGACAAACAATTACTGCCGCTCCCACGTATGTTGATGGCTCGGTGATTAGTGGCATGTCTGGCGGTGATTGGGGGGTGCGCGGGCGAGTTGTAGCTCTAGATGCAAAGACCGGAAAGATTGCCTGGACTTTTTTTGCAGTACCCGGTCCCGGCGAGAAGGGTCATGAAACGTGGCCAGCCTATAATGACTCCTGGAAGCGAGGCGGCGGTGCGGTTTGGAGCACGCCAAATGTAGACACGGACCTAAACCTTGTTGTCTTTGTTGTAGGTAACCCAGTGCCGCAATGGGGTGGCGAAGTGCGAGAAGGGGAAAACTTGTTCACAGACTCTGTTGTCGCGCTCGATCTTGAGACCGGTGATTACCGCTGGCACTACCAGCTTGTACATCATGACATTTGGGAGGCTGACATAGGGACACCACCTGTATTTTATGAGGCCAAAATTGGTGGTGAGACTGTACCCGCTGTCGGTGTAATGCGCACAGACGGCTATCTATTTCTTCTTGACCGAACCAACGGCAAACCAATCTACCCAGTGGAAGAACGCCCTGTACCCCAGAACGAGCGATTAAAAACTCACCCTACACAGCCGTTCCCTGTAGGGGCAGACCAATTTGGGCCAAATTGTGTAAAGGAGGGAGTCGTACCCGAAGGTTTCGTGCGTCTATGCACCTACGAACCTGTTGATTACGACCTACCCAATGGTGTGTATCCATTGATGAATGCGCGGTCCTCGCCAATGTCTTATGACAAAACAACACATACCTTCATTATTGCGGGAACCCAAGGCTGGCCTCTGTGGATTCGTCGATTTCAAGATCCTGGTTTCTTCCAACTCATTAGTGCAGCAATTCCAGGTCAGAAATTATCTGGAGGCCTAATGGCAGCCATTGACGCTGAGAGCAATAAGATAGTGTGGCAGAATAAAACACCATACGATATGCATAACGGCTCCGGAGCAACGACTACATCTAGCGGCCTCATTTTTCATGGTGAGCCGGACGGTCAATTCCAGGCCCTAGACACCAAAACCGGACAAGTTCTCTGGCAATTTCAAACGGGAGCTAATGCTACAGGCCCTGCTTCTATTTATGAGATCGACGGCGAACAGTTCATCGCTACTATCTCCACTACCAATCTCTGGGCTTTCAAGCTTGGCGGAACGGTGGAGCCTTATCCAGCACCCAAACCACCGGCACTAGAAAGAGGATTCTCGGGCCGAGCGATACCAACGAATAAGGTAACGATGGGCGCTACAATTGAGGACATGGGCCTTGAAAAAGTGCGTCTAGCCTTTGACGAGCACGCTTTCTCACCGGCACGCATAAGAATAAGCGCTGGAGATAAAGTTACTTGGACTAATTCGGGGACTAGTCCGCATGTAGCTGCAGCGATGGATGGATCCTGGACAACAGGTAAAGTGCCTCCAGGAGAATCTGCAACTGTAAAATTCGAAAGACCAGGTAGATTTACTTATTACTGTGACGATCATCCATGGTCCTTTGGGGAAGTCATAGTGCAATGACCCCTTTTGAACGGCAAATCAGCATCCTAATAGGCGTAGAAACTGAGCCTAAAGAATCTTATTGCTTAGCCTGAGAGATTAGCTATCAGGGAAAAACAGCACTCCAGTAAAGAGCTCCAACGCCATCATATGGAGTCCCAATATCTACTACAGTCGACGGATGGCTACTGAGAACAATATCGTAACTATCGTGAGCGTTCACAGAGCCTGGCTCGAGATCCCCGCTATATGTCCACAGCGCAAACCCACGATATACCCATTGCTTAGATCCGTCTTCGCGCTCCGTAACGTCCCAATTTCCCCTGGGATTTGCATCTGCTGGAGCCAAAAAGGGATTCCACTTTTCGCACTCCACAACACAACGAGCATTGATCCCTATGTCACGACCGACAGCTGGCCGGTTTGGTGCGCCGTGCCTAAGCCCGTGGCCACCCCCCGATGCAAAAATGTAGCCGTCCCGCTTGTATAGCGTTTGCCCTTTAGTGGTTGACATCACTTTTCCCAACATAGGGTTATGCCCAACCAATACATTCGATGGTTTATAATACCGTACCGTGTAAGCCGCATGCCAATCACTGTGAACTCCTATACCGAACGCATCCCCAGGAGCATAATCTTTGCCGTAAGAGTAGAGTGGGAGCCCTTTATACGTCCATTGACGTATCCCATCTTCCCTAATAATAAAGTCAAAATTTCCGATCGATGCTGCAAGCTGGGGTGCAGCTAGTGGGCGCCAATCACATCGCGGGTCGCCACATACTTCTTCTTCTTTGTTTATGTCCCCACCAAAGACATAGAGGGTCTGGCCAGAAGCACCTACTAATACAATGCCTAGTGCATCTGAAATATCCTTTATGGATATGCCGGGTGGCAAGATTACATCTGAAGCAGGGTATAAAAGTGCTGCGTGCCACCCATCAGGCAACGGCTGCTCTTTCGGTCGTTCCCCGCGGTAGGCACCGCGCGGGCCTGCATTTGGCCCACGAGCAAGGAGATAGGCGCTGTGCCCTGCGATTGCACCAACGCCTATATCTTCTGAATAAGTATAAAGTGGCTTTCCTTTAAATGCCCATTGTTTGGAACCATTTGGGCGGTCTACAACTGACCAATCGCCAAAAGGCTTGGCATAAGTAGGGGCTGCAGCCGGAGGCCATTTGATTGCACATTCATCGACACAAAATATGACCTTATCTGAATCGAAATCATTAAAGTAGAGAGTCATACCACTAATGTCTGTGTAGGCAATTCTTTCACGAACCAATCGCGCCGCAGCATCTTTGTCGAGAGCGTAGCCTTGCGCCTTACCGAGCGGTTGAAGCGTAATGCCAGGAGGTGTTGCGATGGACGCAAGCTCTTCAAGAAGCTCCTCGCTTGCGAAGGCTGGATTAACTAGCACTGCGACAATCAATGAAAGCCAAAATTTCCCTAATCTCATAGACGAATCTCCAATCCACATAGCGTGATTAAACCAGCACCTCTGTTATCGTTTTTGATGTCTGATTCGACCGCTCGCCCCATGCGCTGATTGGGACACCCACTGCTTGCTGTACGGTGAGGCCAACTCGCGTTGCTGGATCGCCCGGTGAAGAAATATGTAGACCGGTTTTCATTCGACCACCTGCACTACCTATCGTCATGATCGGCAATGCATCCATGCTGTGGATACGGGCGTCACCGTGATCAGTTTGCCATAGGACAAGCATGCGATCTAATAAAGTGCCGTCTCCTTCCGGAATCGAATCTAATTCATTCAGAAAGCCAGCGAATGCCGCATTCGCCCAATTCATGAACCACGTCGACTCTTTTTGATAGCCGATCTCTTCATCAATTGGTTCTTCATGAGTCAACATATGCCAAGTCAGTGAGCTACCTTGCTTTCTCATTCCGTTAGAACCTGCGTCTATGCTGAAAACTCGCGTTTGCCCACATGCAAGTGCATGAGCTACAAGACCGCCAAATAAACGATTATTCACGTCGGCGTCAGTAACAATGGTGCCAGGCTGCGCTTCAGAAGGCTTGCCTGGCACCGTGCAGGCTTCAAGCGGCGCTGGTTTTTTCATCTCCAATTCCAATTGATGTTCAATTTCACGTAATGATGTGAAGTACCTATCAAGTCTCTCACGATCCGTTGCACCCAATTGCCTCACAATTTTCTGACGCTGTTCCGTGACATAAGAAAGAACGCTCCGGCGGGCCATAACCATCGGATCCGGTGAGAACTCTGCTACGTTGGGATCCGTAAAATCCGGCCCAAATATGCGAGTATAAAGAGCCACGGGAGAGCCTTCAGAGGGGTTTTTAGTACTGCCGCCACGGGTGCTATAACTGTTTCGAGAGCCGCTAAGTGAAATTTCAAGCGAACGGAATCTGCTGTTTCTCCCTATGACCTCAGCCACCTTCGCATCAAGACTCGGCCCGGAGCTATTGCCCATTGGAATCCCACCCGTTGATGCAATTTCATATCCAGTCGTATGCGTCTCAAGAGGTCTACCGTCTAAGAAATATTTAGTTCCGGTATAAAGGTTGAGCCGGTCTTTAAATGGTTCCAAAATTTTAAGCTCATTACGGAGCTCAAAGTCCCGCCCAATGGTCGATGGCTCCCAACTACCAGGGTTTAACCCTAACCCCTGCCACCAAAGACCCAGACTATGAGGAAGTGGCGCTCCCGTCGCTGCAAGCGCAGTTCCCTTAGAATTAAGAAAGCAATCCAAAAACGGTAATCCTAAGGTTACCGCAGTGCCACCTATAGCACCTCGCAATGCATTTCTGCGCGTAATTTGCTTACTCATCTTTATATCTCCGCAATTCTCTCCGGCTGTTAAAGTTCCGCTTAAACAAAGATGCGTTTACTTGGTACCAATTCAAACTTACCTTTACTCACTAATTTATGGTTTCACTGTTCCAAAAAATGCTGAACTCATTGCAATTTCTTTCATCAATATCGGCAGGACATAGCCATTTTCTGCGAAATAGGTCTTGAGTTCCCCAACCCATGAATCCTCAGCTTTACTCGGTTTGCGACCCAGTGCGTAACTTAAAATACGATCAACCAAACAAGAAGGAACCGCGGGGTTTTCTTGCAAGGCTTGACCAAGTCCGGCACCATCCTCAAAAGGCATGCCATCCAATGAACCGCTTGTATCTATCTGTTCACCATTTTCACTAGTTTGCCACTCCCCCGCCCCATTGAAGTTTTCGAGAGCCAAGCCAATTGGGTCCGTAATTTTGTGACACCCCGCGCACATTGGTTCGGTAGAGTGTGCCTTCAGTCGCGCCCGAGCTGTCTTATAAACCGGGTTCGATAAGTCCTGCACAAGAGTAAAGCTGACGTCTCCTGGTGGGGCTGGTACCTTCTGGCACAAAAGCATCTCCCTAAGAGCCTTGCCACGTAAGGTAGGAGAGCTTCTTCCGGGGTGTGAATGTAAGGCTACAAAGCTAATTTGCATATGTACGCCAGCTCGAGGGTCGCCCTTGGAGAACTCGTAAGATTGCCATGTATCAGGCGAACCATTTGGCACGTTGTTTACAAGGGGTACTTTATAGAGAGAAGCCAGCTCTTGAGTCAGAAAAGTCTTTTTCGTCGTGAAAACATCGCGGTAATCTCTTCGCTCCTCAATGAGAGTTTGCACAAGTGTACGAAGTGTCTGCTCACGAGCATCAGATGCGACTTTGGCATTGAATTTTGGGTAAATGGTTGTGTCCTTAGTGAGCGTATCCAAAGCATCGAAGTGAAGCATGTCGGTAAAAAAAGCGCGCGCGCCATCCCGGAATCTAGGCGAAGCTATCATCCGTTCCACTTGTTGGGCCACACCATTGTCAGTGTTCAATTCACCATTTTCTGCTGATGCTAAAAGCGGTAAGTCAGGTCCTGAGTTCCACAGAAAAAAGCTGAGCCGGGATGCCTTCGAGTATGCATCGAGTCTATACCCATCAGGCTGATCTGGATCAGCTTCCAACGTCTCGTGGCGAAACAAAAATTGAGGCGAGGCCAACATTGCGCCAAGAGATAGTGACAGACCTTCATAAAAATCTTCAAGCGTTTCGGCAGCGTCCCGAGCTGCGCTTACATAGGCTTGATGTTCATCAGAGTTCAGTGGGCGGCGAAACAATAGACGACCAACCCCAGATAGAAATTTAGTGGCACAAGCGTCATCGGGTCTATTTTCAAAGCTTGGCGAACAGGGCAGTAAGATATGCCGATGTTCTTGATCCAGTACTTGCGAAGCTATCGTTCGTGCCATCGCATCATACTGTTCCATGCCAGCGGGAGAAACACTTACCAGGCTAGCACCAACTTCAAAGAGCCCGTCAACTCTCAACTCCGGTTCGAAGCGACCTCCCAGTCGTATGGTAGGTCCAAACACGTCTTTAATAATTGTTTTATATTGATCCGACGTAAGTCGTCGTGTGGCAACAGAACTGGCAGGCATACCGCTGACGCTCGGGTTATATTCAAGCGCCACAGCAAGTCCAAAAAATGTTGATACGCCAAGCACCCCAGCTGCGCCCAAAGTTCCCGCCAATGAGTTTGTTAAAAATCTTCGCATCAGGTTTGCCATTCCATGCCTATTCATCGCGCACGCTAACGCACCGACGCGCTTTCAAAATCAACACCGTTAGGGCGCATAGCAAAAGCCGGCACAGCTTCAAAATAATAGCTGGCCGAGATCGCCATATTCTGCCCAGTATTTGGGTCTGGCATCGCGTCAGCATAACGACGTAAAAGGTGATAAATTCCAGGAATGTTGCCCAAAATATCGTGTTCTACAGCCCATCCACCACCAGCATAGGCAAAGTAGACCGGCTGCCATGGTTGGTAGCCGCCCAGTATACCATCCGATGTTCCGTTATCACTTATCTGCATACGCAAATGCGTGTTGTGCAGAGTAAACTCAGGAAATACCAATGGATCTTGTAACAAATTGAGAACACCATGATCCGAAATGCTCAACATACCTTCGCTTATTTCACCCCGGAATGTGTTTTGGGACCTCGGATCAGGACTAACGCGATAGGTCATGTCAGCACGTGGCTTGCCATTCGCGTCTGATTTCACAAATTCCATAGCACGATTAAAATGAATTGTTACTTCACCATCTTCATCTAAATCTTCGCCCACAATAGTAATAAGCCAGGCTGGCGTGGAATCTTTCATCATGGTCCACGCCCACGCCGAGTAGGTTGGTGTGTTACTCAAAGTTCCCCGAAAAGCATCAATGCATCCAAGAACTCGAAATAACTCATTATCAATTCCCTTTTGGCCTGTTTCTGGGTCCTCAAAGGTACCTGGCATATCTCCCCTGCCGTCCAAATCGAAGCCATATGCATAGTCACTGACAACAGTGCTTAACATTGGATCAACAACTGCAGCTGGGTGCGCGTATGCGTTAGCCGGTTTTCCATTTATACGAGCCCTATTATTTATAAGATCCCGTACCTTGAACTCCGAGTCTTGGTCTTGCGCTTCCAACAAAGAGGTGATTTCTTCTTCCGACAAACCGAGCTGAGAAAGGCTTAGTGGAACCTGCTCCTCGTACCCGGGATTAATCCCGTCAGGACAATCACCCTCCTGGGTGTAATGAGCTTGCGTGAACCATCCAACGACGAAACTCTTGGACTCTAGAGCATGACTAGCTGGAGCAAATAGGCACACTACACCAGTGATTGCGCAAATCTTTTTGCAAAGCCCAATTATAAGTCGGTANACATCGCTGAGACGTACTTCATCGCAAATAAACATATGCCACTCCAGTCCTCTCTGGATCATCTTGACTAGATTATAATTTGTAATTGGCACAAACTGTAGGCCTTTAGCATCAAATCACGAAGCACTCTATTTACCTTATTCTGATAGTGACATTAAATTCTCTGCAAAATTAGTTATTTAGCCTCTATATAATAGCTGACTATTTTCTTTATAGAGGACTTCTTGTGATCGTTGAGTCATGTTATTAATTGTTTTTTGAGATTGCGATTTCTACTGCAGTGGCCTGCATCTCCTACTGAGGGTATCGGAACCCGATACCCTTAGTGACCTCCGAGATCACAAACAAAAGCTGCATATGGAGGTGTTCAAATTGCTTCTGTTTGCTCACGTACCCAAATTTTTATACTTATTGTTGGTCGGCATAGCAACGCTTGCCCTAGCAACTTGCTCTCAACCAGGCTCTAGGCAAGACGCCTCAATGGCCATTAGTAATTTAGCCCCCCCTCTCTTGGAGGGAGAAGAGTCTCGGGCGCGTATGCGCCTGATGACAGCCACCCAGTATGCGAATATGATTGCAGACGTTTTTGGCGTAGATATAAAGCCAGGCAAACCAATAGCCCCCTTGCGTCGTACAGACGGACTGCTCGCAAACACGGCTTCGAGCGTCGGTGTTACATCCGGCGACATGATGAAGCTTCAGCGCGCTGCTGCAACCGTTGCGGCTCAGGTGGTGGATGATGGCGATTTAGAACAAGGTATATCTTCGCACCGCAATTCGCTCGTACCGTGCAAGCCCACAAACACCAAGGCTGCAGACGATGCTTGTGCGACCAGTTTTATTCGCGCGACTGGACGTCTGCTTTACCGCCAACCTTTGCCGGAAAGCCTGCTTAATGAGTATGTTGAAAAGGCCCATATCGCAGCAGAGAACAATGGAGATTTCTACATCGGCCTCTCGGGGGTCCTAGAAGGCATGCTGGTGGACCCAATGGTTCTCATGATTAGCGATATCACCGAGACAGACCCCAATAATCCAGGTCGCAAACGCCTTAATGCCTATAGCTTGGCCTCAAGGCTTTCATTTTTCTTATGGAACACTGTCCCTGACGATACAGTGCTCAAATTTGCAGAAACAGGTGAGATCATGACGCCCGAGGGCCGCGCAAAGCTCATTGATCTAATGCTGGCCAGCCCGCGGCTTGAAAGTGGCTTGCAAGCTTTCTTCGACGATATGCTTGCATTCGAGGACTTTGACAACCTTTCAAAAGATTCGACCGTATATCCGATTGTAACGGGGACCGCGCTCAAGGACTCGCGTGAGCAAACCATTCGCACAATTACTGACCACTTAATTGCACGTAAGGGTGACTACCGAGATATATTCACAACCAAACACACTTTCATGTCCCCAGCATTGGCTGCCATTTACAAAGTGCCTACAAAACCGGGATGGACACCCTATCAATTTCCCCAAGAAAGTCCTCGAGCCGGGATTTTAACTCATGTTAGTTTTCTCGCAGTTCATTCCCACCCTGGGCGCAGCTCAGCCACTTTGCGTGGTAAAGCTCTTCGCGAATTGTTTCTTTGCCAGAAAGTGCCACCCCCTCCACCCGATGTTGATTTTTCCGCTCTTGATGACCCTCCACAGGAGCTAAAAACAGCTCGAGCTCGCGTCCAATTTCATTTGCAAAATCCAGTATGCGCCGGTTGCCATAAGATCACCGACCCAATGGGCCTAGCGCTAGAAAATTTTGATGGCGGAGGTCAATATCGCACTGCAGAAGCAGGCAAACCTATCGACGCGAGCGGTTCCCTAGATGGCACCAGTTTCATGGACTTTGTTGGGTTATCGCAGGCACTACATGATCATCCTGGACCACCGGAATGTCTAGTGCGACGCCTTTATAGTTATGCTATTGGCGGACCGCTTACGCGAACAAACGAAGCACAAGCAGAAGTTCTAATTGAAACATTTGCGGCGAATGGATACCGCGTGCCAGAGCTTATGCGGGCCATAGCTCTAAGTGATGCGTTTTCAAGAATCGCCGAAACCTCACTAACTCCAAAGATGGCTCACCCCAAGCAAGCGGCTAAGGCCAACTAGTCCTACAGGAGATTCCAATGAAATCATTCCTACATTCTCTCAGCCGTCGGCGCATTCTACGTGGTATGCTGGGCGGCTCTGCAATTACCGTAGGCTTGCCACTCCTAAACGTGTTCTTGAACGAGAATGGCGATGCCTTAGCTAATGGAGCGCGACTGCCAGTGCGGTTTGGTACTTGGGGTTGGGGTCTCGGTATGAGCGAAAAAATTTTCACGCCAAAGCAAACCGGAGCACACTGGGAGCTGCCCGAAGAAATAATATCGCTCAAGGGCGTACAAAAGCACATCAACTTATATACTAATTTCAATGGTTTTCGTGATGCTGCCCCGAATCTTTGCCACACAACAGGCTGGATGATCCTGAGGTCTGGAGCAGCGCCGAAGGATGATAATGACCGTCCTGGCGAAACCATTGATGTAACAGTTGCGAAAAAGATCGGAACAACGACTCCGTTTTCTCACCTTACCATGACCGCAACGGGTGACCCGCGTGATACGCAGTCGTACGAAAGCGCAAGCTCTATCAATAATGCGGAAGGTTCCGCTTTAGGTCTCTACACCACCATCTTTGGACCAGACTTTCAGGACCCGAATGCAAAACATTTCAAGCCAAATCCCAAAATTATGGTCCGGCAGAGTGTGATTTCAAGTGTGTTGGATAATACAAAGAAATTATCCAAGATGGTGGGCTCAGAAGATAAGCAGCGCCTTGATCAATATCTCACAAGCTTGCGCGAACTGGAAAAACAGTTCGATCGACAACTCACTAAGCCTAAACCGCGCGAAGCTTGCGTTGCTCCACAAGCCATAACAGACGACCTCCCTAGTGGTGTTGACTCTGTCCTCTTAGGGCGCCGTCACCAGATAATGACTGATCTTCTAACTATGGCTATCGCCTGCGATCAAACCCGAGTCTTCAATATGTTGTACTCGAAGTCATTCGCTTCCACAACGAAGGTTGGCTATGAAAAACCCCACCATACAGCCAGTCACGAAGAGTCTGTCGATGAAAAACTCGGCTATCAACCGATGGTCTCTTGGTTCCTCCGCCGCGCTTTCGAGAATTGGGCCTACTTTGTAGATGCTTTCTCTAAAGTGAAGGAAGGTGATGGAACGCTGCTTGACAACATGATGATTTACGCTTCGACCGACCAGTCATTTGCGAAGATTCATTCTATCGACGGCCTACCAATGTTCTCTGCAGGACGCGCTGGTGGCAGGATCAAGACCGGACTGCATATTGATGGCAATGGCACCACCGGCTGTCGCCTAGGCTACACCATGATGCAAGCCGTGGGTCTGGATATTCCGCACTGGGGTAATCAAAGCAATCAGACCAGCCAAGAAATTAGTGAGATCGTCACCTGACACCACCTTACCCTCAAAGGACACGGGGCATGAAACGACCCTTCAAGGCATTCTTAATTACAGGCTTATTTCTTGCTGGCTCGAGCATCACGGCAAGCTTTGCTGAGCAGCAGATTTTTGAAGATTACGCAAATGTGCCAATGCCAATCGGTATTCAGGTATTATATTCTGAGCTTGATGGCCCGGTCTTTGCCAATGAGCAGGGGAAAACTCTTTACGTCTGGCCACAAAAAGCAATGCGCGTTGGCTTCGCAGGCGATCCTAAAAACAAGTCAGTTTGCGGTTACAACGTAACAACTAAGACAGCCGGAATGATGAGCCCTTGGCCACCCGGAATGGATCTCCCAGAGTTGGATGAGCGTTTATCTTGTGCAGAAACATGGCCGCCGGTGCTAGCGCCCATAGGTGCAGAGCCGATAGGCCGGTGGACAGTGATCAAGCGCTCAGATGGGAAAATGCAGTGGGCATATGACAAGCTACCAGTATACACGTCTATCCTAGATAAAGCCCCCGGTGAAACCAATGGCGGCTCGGCAACATTTGCGGATCGCGGGAGTGGCACTCAGCCCGCACGCCTACCTGTAGGTCCACCCCCCAACTTGCCACCTGGTTTCAAAGTTATAACTACAAAATTGGGCCGCTTGGTGGTCAATGAGACAGGTTACTCAGTCTATACATCCGATAATGACACAAATAAGAATTCAAACTGTGTCGGCGATTGTGCCCGCACCTGGATACCCGCTTTGGCACCCGCGTCGGCGCAACCCCAAGGCGAATGGACGATCATTAGCCGCGCCTTAGGAGTGCGCCAATGGGCTTTTCGCGGCAAGCCCATCTACTCATTCTCTGAAGATACACATAGTGCCAGTTTTTCCGGAGGCGATCTAACGGGTTGGAACAACGTATTTACCCAGCGAGGACCAAAGTATCCCGCACATTTCAAAGTAGAAGTATCTCTTGCGGGCGACGTTCTAGCAGATGCTAAAGGCAAAACTATCTATTATTATACTTGTGGTGATGACTCATTTGACCAACTGGCCTGTGACACCATGGAAAGCCCGCAAGTCTATCGTATAGCTATTGCGGGCGGTGGCGACTGGGACCGGGCAATAAAAATGTGGCCCTATATTCAAGCTTCTGAAGACGCAATAAGCCCAAGCTTGTTGTGGAGCGTCGTTTATGTGGATCCTCAGACTGGTCGCCGCTCGGATGCCAGCAAAGATGGTGCTTTACGCGTTTGGGCTTATATGGACCGTCCAGTATATACCTACGCAGGAGATAAAAACCCGGGTGATATCGAAGGCAACGGTATTGGAGAATGGCAAGGTAAACGTAATGGCTTCCGCGCCTTCTATATCCGTGAAGAGTTTGCAGGTCGCGGCTAATGCAGCGTCTTTATTAAGATTTAGTGTGGAGGAACACATGGCTTCTTTGTCCAAGATAATAAGCTGCGCAGTAACCGCTAGCGCATTCCTTACCGGCTTTGTTTTGGAGGCGCAGGCAGCAGAGGGCGATTCTATTATCAAAGACCGCCGCATTGGATACGTTACCACCCAGCTTCACTGGACGATGTACCAAACTCCAGGAGGCAAGGATGAATGCCCGCAGGGCTTGTCACCCAATGGCCCACGCGAAATCTTTAAAAAACTATTTCCGAATCTCGGGCCCGTAGCAGAGACTCAGCTATCTCGTGAGGCTCTCAAAATGTATCCCCAAGACTTGGGCGGAAACAAATTTGACTACATAACCGTAAGCGGCAACATCGCTAATGGGCTCAATCTTGACGGTAGGGTGGATAAAGACGATTTTGTTAGTCCCGAAGGAGTCGTAGGCATCGATAATGCCTTTTACAACGTTACAGGCTGCAACTCACAATTCCGCAGTCCCGAAGGTCAACTTCAGCTTTTTGCTAACAAACAGATTAAGGGCTTTGGGTATAACCGTATTTTGCTCGAAATCACCGAAGTGGATGATCTTATCAACGACTCAGATGTAACTGTAACGGTCTATCGCGGCCGAGATCCGCTTTTGCTTGACGCTTCGGGCGAGAAAATCGCACCCGGTGGCACCCAGCGGATTGATAGACGCTATGGCCAGAAAGTTATTCAAAAGTTTAAAGGCAGAATTGACGATGGCTTACTAGTAAGCGAAGCCAAAGATGGAATGTGGCCCTGGCAGATTTTTCCAGGAGTACCCTATTCGTTACAGATACACGATATGCGCTTTAGCATGAAACTATCGCCAACCTCGGCAAAAGGATTGATCGCAGGTTATTACAATGTCGATTCTCTTTATAAGTGGCTAACAAGCTGGTCGTCTCACCACCTATCTTATGGCCAGTTGGAAGCACCAGAGTTTTACTGGCAGACCCGCAAGTACGCAGATGCATATCCAGACGCAAAAGGTGTTATGACAGCAATTTCCAGCGCTATCACGCTAGACATGGCACAGGTCTACATAGAGCACACAACAAGCAAAGGTCCTAAGATTGCAAATGTCGAACCGATTGATCCTGAAACAACTCAAACTGCCAGTAACAGCAAGCGCTAAAAGTAAGACGATAAACGAAGCCCTGATTTAAGCTAAAGCTCACCAACTAACCATGTAAATAATAGTTTACCGTCAATAGGGTACATGCCCAATCAATGGTGCGCTGCAACGGCGAAAACTTTTTAAGGGAAAGCGTAGAGCCATGCCAATGCTCCCATGCCATGATGGGGAGCCGGGTAAGAAGTCTGCTTTTTGGCGTCAAGGCTAATAATAAAATCGTACTGGTCCGTACCAAGTAAATCTCCCGGCTTTTGGTCGCCAGCATAAGTGTAGAGAGCATATCCCTTGTAGACCCATTGGCGCGTTCCATCGTCACGAGAAGTGATTTGCCAAAACCCGGATGCCTGGTCGCCTTCGCTAGCTTTAAACGGGATCCATACACGCTGACAATCGTCATCGCAGCCCTGCATACTGGTGCCAATACCACGACCAACGACGGGGCGTGGAGGTACACCGCGACGAATTCCATGCCCGCCTTGCTGAAAGGCCCAACTATCGCGACGATATAGCGCCATACCCCGAGAGTTAGCTAGAATTTTTCCTTGGCTTTTGGTGGATTGAAGAGTAACGCCTGGCGGTTTGAAATACCTCGTGAGCAAAGCTACCCGCATCTTTTCATCTATTCCTATGCCTGCGGCATAACCGCTCTCGAAATCACCACTGAAGGTAAACAAAGGTTGCTCCTTATACGCCCATTGTCGAGTTTGGTCTGCTGCGCTAGTGACAATAGAAAAATCACCGAGCGGTGCGGCGAGTAGCGGTGCTGGAACGGGTGTCCATTGACACGCGAGAGCACCACACCGTGGCTTACTGATAGCTAGATCGCCTTCATAAGCATATAGTACGCGGCCATTCTCGTTAAACAAAGCCTGGCCAAGCGCGTCAGGCACCTCTTCAACGTGCATGCTGGCAGGAAGTGTAATATGGGCAGCTGGGTCAAAAGAAGCCACTTGCCAACTACCTGCTTCCAAACCCCGGCCCAAGTCATGTCCAACTAAAGTGTCTTTGGCGTATCTGTATAGTGGCATATTACGGTATGCCCACTGAGCACTACCATCTTCACGCATAATCAAAGACCAAACCCCCTCGGGTTCTAGAGCAACATCATCAGGCGCCAAGAGGGGTGGCCATTGATCTGCACATTGTTCAGCGCAAGTAGACTTGCCGGGATTCTTTTGGTCTTTATCATAAGTGTAGAGTGTCATACCCTTCGCATCGGCGAACGCATAGGATTTCTGCATTGAAAAAGAAAGAAACGCTGGCGTTTCGGCGTTATAAAACTCTTTTCCTACCGCCTGGACTGTGACTCCGAGGGGTGTTGCCATAGGTGCGCTATAAGTACTTCGAGTCTCAACGCCTTGGGGGAGGTCAACGCTCGAGCAACCAACCATAAACAACACACTCAGGATATTCGCTGTTCGCATAACTCTACTCTCGAATGCCTTGTTCACCACAAATCACCTGGATAAAAGTGCACCTAAGCCAACACTTCTGTAATGGTTTGTGAGGTTCCATTAGATTCAGTTCCCCATGTTTGAATTGGAATACCAAGGGCTTGCTGAATAGTTAGACCAACGCGACTTGTGGTATCACCGCCGCATGGCACATGAATGCCGGTCTTAATGCGGCCCGCTGCACCACCAAAAGTAAACATAGGTATATGCTCAAGCGAATGAAGTTTCGCGAAACCAGTATCAGTACCGTACATAATGACAATGCGATCAAGCAACGTGTTATCACCCTCGCGAATACTATCAAGAGCCATAAGCAAATCGTTTAAAACCTCGAAGCTCTTCTCCATGTACCAAGCAACATTTTTTTGGTACCCCAGAACTGGGTCAACTGGTTCCTCGTGTGTATTAATGTGAAAATTAAGTGGACTATCGGCCCTGCGCAGATCCCCTCCTGCAGCCTCGAGGACTATATTAATAACCCGGGTTTGTCCGCAGGCCAACGCATGGGCCAGAAGTCCAGCAAACAATTTGTGTGTCGCACGCGCGTTCTCCATCACAAGGTTTGTTGGCCCCTCTTGCTCACTTAAAGGTATAGAGCAAGCCTCGAGCGGTGCTGGTTTCTGCAACTGAAGTTCAAGCTGGCCTTCGAGTTCGCGCAGGGCTGTAAAATATTCATCCATCCGGGCACGATCTGATACACCAAGCCCGCGCACAAAGTCCCGACGCCGGTCTCCGATCGCCGACAATACACTCTTACGCACCATAATCTGGGGGTCAGGTTTAAACTCAGTTGCGTTGGGGTCCTGGAAGTCCGCCCCAAAAATCTGCGTATACAAGGCGGCTGGGGATGGCTCAGACGGATTCCGCGCGCTAGCACTGCGCCAACTATAGCTAGTGCGCTTACCCACGCAATTTACTTCAAGCGATCGGAAACGTGTACGTGTACCAATGTGATCAGCCACTAACGTATCGACAGTGGGAAATCTTTCTCCATCTGCCCCAGGTATACCCCCTCCTAAAACTGCAACTGCACCTGTTTCATGAACCTGAGGGGTGTGACCATCGAGATGAACGCGCATACCACTATAAACATTGATCCGGTTGGTGAACTCGCGCAGTGGCTGGAGCTGCAGCGGCACTTCATAATTAGCGCCAATTGTTTTGGGCTCCCAGAAACCAGGATTCAAGCCGAGACCATTGAACCAGGTACCAAAGCAAGGTGGCAGAGTTTGACCGGTAGCAGCTAGAGCCACTCCGTTGTCGTCAAGGAAACAATCAAGAAATGGCAAACCGACCGCAATAGCGCTACCTCCCAACATACCCTTCAGAACCCGGCGACGGTTCGCCAGTCGTGTGACCGCACCCATTCCTATTTCTCCTCTCTTGATTTAATAGCAACAGCATGCATTCCATGCCGAATAGTGGCTTCTTGGACCCCCGGTGAACCAACATTATAAAACGTATCACTCGCCGCTATACGTCTCATTAACTCTAGAAACTGGTATCCGTTGTCAGAAAAATTCTGCGTTAATTGCTCAATCCAATCTTTCTCACTCCTATTTGCTGACCGACCAATACTGTATGCGAATACTTTATTGACAATACAAGTGATCACGGCCGGATCATCATGAAGTGCCTTACTCAAGCCTATAGCATCCGCATAGGCAGAACCGTTATGCTCACCGCTAGTATCAATTAGTGCACCATTTTCTGTTGTGCGAAAACCTGCAGCTGAATCAAAAATCTCAAGTGCCAAACCAATGGGGTCAGTAATCTTATGACAACCCGCGCACATTGGTTCATTCGCATGAGCATCCAAGCGCTCACGCGCAGTTTTATAGATTTGACTTTGTGTGTCCTGAACAACGGTGAATTCTACCGCACCTGGAGGGTCAGGCACGTGCTGACACAAAAGCAACTCGCGCACGGCCTTACCACGTAAGGTTGGGGAACTGCGACCGGGATGGGAGTGAAGCGCTAGAAAACTTGCGTGAGAAAGTATACCAATCCCATGCGGATCGCCTTCAGTAAATTTGTAGGGCAACCACTGATTCGGCGCGCCATTAGCAGTAACCTTCGGCACGGGCAAGTTATAGACCGAGCCAAGAAGAGGCGTCAAAAATGTATGTCGAGTTGTGAACAAATCGCGATAGTCGCCACGCCTAGTTATAAGATGGTCGATAACCGTTAGCAAAGTTTGTTCACGAGCATCGGATGCAGCTCCCGATGTAAAATTTGGGAAAATCATCGAGTCCTTGGAAAACGCTGCAAAGCGATCAAACTCTAGCATGTCGGTAAAGAACGCACGAACCCCCCCTTTAATACGATGCGAATCCAGCATTCTGCTCACTTGAGCATCAAGACCAGCTTTTGTGTGTATTTCTCCATTTTCCGCGGCAGACATTAGGGCCAAATCTGGTGCTGAGTTCCATAAAAAGAACGATAGGCGTGAGGCTTTGGAATACGCATCAAGACGGTAATGCCCTTCATGCATCGGGTCCGGTTCAACAACCTCTTTGCGGAACAGAAAATCCGGTGAAGCGAGCAGCCCTGTAAGGCCGTAACCAAGGCCAGAATAAAAATCTTTCAGGGTAGTGGCAGCATTCGCTGCAGCGCTTACATAGGTATTGAGCTCATGGTCATTTAGTGGCCGTCGAAACAAGAATAGACCCGCACGAGATAAAAATTGGGCAGCGCAGATATCATCAGCAGCGTCCTCTCGTTGAGGCTTACATATACCGAGCGTTGTCCGGTGCTTTTCATCAACAACTTGCTGCGCCACGCTTCTAGCCATAGCTTCATATTGCGTAAGGCCAGACACAGTGACAGAAACGCGACTGGTACCAACAGCAAGCAAGCCATCCTCACGACTATCGGGCTGGAACCGGCCACCAATTTTAATATCGGGGCCAAAAACGTCGGAAATAATTTCTTGGTATTGTGATGACGTCAGCCGCCGTACCGAAGGCGATGCTTCGTCTGTCACAGAATTGCTCGAAGCCCATGAGTTGGAATAGATAGGGCCCATAAGGCAGAAAATCATGGTAAACGAAAGTACAGCCAGCTTGTATTGAGTCATAATTGTTCCAGAATTTTTTCCAAATTTCAGGCCATAATCTAATCTTCTAAGACACGGCGCGCAAAAGACTCTGCGGTAACATCATCAGTGATCGTATAGGCAGGCACCCCCTCAATACGAAATGCCGTAGAGATATGCGTATTTTCACCAGTCTCGGGGTCAGGGTAGGCATCGGCCAGTTTTCTCAGATTGTAAAACATGCCGATGAAGTCGGTACCAAGACAGCATTCTAGGAGCAAACCTCCTGTTGCTAATCCTTGATAAGGATCTATCCAGGGCTGATAGCCACCAATAAAGCCATCAATATTGCCATTAGACAGTAACTTGATTCGAAGCTGGGCATCACGAAACTTAAAAACATGAATATAGTAGGGATCGGATACCATATGAAAATTTCCGGGCTCTATGGTTGAGACCACACCATCTTTTAGGTATGCCTTGAACTCATTATGCGAGCGAGGATTAGAATCAATACGATAAGTCATATGGGCGCGGGTCTTAGATAGGGCGTCCCATTGCGTCGCTTCGAGCGCCCTATCAAAAATCACTGTGACAGGACCGTTTCTCGTAAGATCTTCGCCCCTAATAGTTACTAGCCACGCTGGCTGGGTTAATCGAATGTTATCCCATTGAAAGGTGCCACCGCTTAGAGGCCTATTGGGATAATAGGCTCGCATACCTGTGTTGCAGCCTACCGCTCTGAAGAATTGATTATCAATACCTTGCTCATGGGTTTCGGCCTCTTCAAAAGAGTCCGGACCTGACTTGCCATCTAAATCAAATCCGAAAGAAAGTTTGCCCGTAACCGTGAATAAATTGGGATCAGGTGCCGCAAGAGGATTAGCATAAGCGTTAACCGGTTTTCCATTGATACGCCCACGATTTATAATGATATCACCGGCCTCCGCTCCGCCAGTTGTACCTACATACTTTGCAAAAAGTTTCTCTTCTTCCTCAGGCGTAACGCCAAGTTGCTGAATAGCGTGGCGGTAAATGCCATCTATACTCGGATTCTGGCCCGGACAATCATCATCTTGCGAATAAATCGCCGGAGTAAACCAACTTACGACAAAACTTTTAGCCTGTTCAGCTGCAACTACTGAAGGCAAACCCGCAAGCAAAGACGCTACATAAAGAGTCCATATATGTTTTGTTATATGCGGTGACATTGGCAAAGCCCCTAACGAGGAAATAGTTAATTAATAATATGCGGTTGTGTGTCATATTGGAAGTTGTAACTGCCTTAATATTATCGACTTGAACAGACCGCGCAAAAAGAGTTTGCCGCAGTTTTTGAGGTATTTTCAATGAATTAGAGCCGGTTTAAAACCCGCGGCTTGATATTACGTTGATCTAGTGATTTCAGTGCGACTCACGAGGAATTTCCGCTCCACTGCCCCCAACAAGAAAGTCAAAGTCTGCACCGCTATCAGCCTGTAAAGCATGCTCCACATATAGCTTGGCATAACCGCGTTCTGGCGTTGGAGGAGGAACCCATGCCCTTCGCCGCTCATCAAGAGTGGCCTCATTAACCTCAAGAGTTAAGTCTCTTCGATCAACATCAAGACTAATCATGTCACCACTCTCTACAAGCGCAAGCGTACCACCTACGGCTGCTTCCGGTGATACATGAAGAACCACAGTGCCAAATGCCGTACCGCTCATACGTGCATCAGATATACGCACCATATCAGTCACCCCCTTGCGAAGGATCTTTGGGGGCAACGGCATACCACCCACCTCAGGCATGCCAGGATAACCACGTGGCCCACAGTTTTTTAGGACCATGATGCAGGTTTCATCAATATCGAGATTCTCGTCATCAATGCGACTGTTAAAATCTTCAACGTCCTCGAAGACAACTGCTCGTCCTCTGTGCTTGAAGAGGTGAGAACTTGCCGCCGACGGCTTTATTACAGCACCATTGGCTGCAAGATTACCTTTTAGAATAGCAATGCCTGCCTCATCCTTAAACGGGTTACTAAAGGTATGTATGACTTTACGATTCCAACATGGCGCGTCGGTGACATGTTGGCCAATCAGGTGCCCGCTAACTGAAGCCGCATCAGTATGTAGTAGACCATTCTCAGCCAACTCCCTCAGAACGCTAGGTAAGCCCCCCGCGTAATAGAAATCCTCCATGAGGTGCTCGCCAGCAGGCTGCATATTTACCAAGCATGGTACGCGGGAACCCAGATCATCCCAATCTTCGAGAGTCAGCGGTACTCCAATACGCCTGGCAATCGCAATAAGGTGGATCACAGCATTAGTGGAACCTCCGACCGCAGCAATTGTTCGGACGGCATTCTCAATAGCCTTGCGCGTTAGAATGCGAGACATTCGGAGATCTTCCCGCACCATCTCCACAACTCGCCGGCCCGTAATATGAGCCTGCGTTGTGCGATGGGCGTCGACAGCCGGTATAGCAGCATTCCCAGGCAGCGCCATGCCTAGCGCCTCAACCATGCAAGCCATCGTAGATGCCGTCCCCATGGTCATACAGTGGCCTTTGGATCGGTTCATGCAGCTCTCGGCGGCCAGGAAATCCTCGCGACTCATCCTGCCGGCACGCGTATCATCGGACATTCTCCAAAGACCAGTGCCAGAGCCTAGTTTTTGTCCTCGGAAACGCCCAGTTAGCATTGGCCCACCCGAAAGGCCAATAGTCGGTAAGTCGCAGGAGGCCGCACCCATCAGCAGTGATGGTGTGGTCTTGTCACACCCCATCAATAAGACAACCCCGTCTATGGGATTGGCACGGATAGACTCTTCCACATCCATGCTTACTAGGTTGCGAAATAACATTGATGTCGGACGCATAAGTGGCTCACCAATCGACATCACCGGAAATTCAAGAGGAAATCCACCCGACTCCCAAACTCCACGCTTCACTGCCTCGGCAAGATCACGAAAATGCGCATTGCAGGGGGTAAGTTCAGACCAAGTATTGCAAATTCCTATCACAGGCCGACCGTCGAACAAATCAGCGGGCCAACCCTGATTCTTCAACCATCCGCGATGTATAAAGCCATGGACACCGTCGTCAGCAAACCACCCTTTGCTTCTAAGGTGTTTTTTGGGCAACGATTTTTTCATGATTTCCTGGCTCTTTTGGTGCTTTGCTCCAATTTACCTAAACTTCTAATGAGTTTATCGAGAGTCTGACTCCAGCGCACAATCATTTCGTGACCGGTGGTGCATCGACGTAATCATCAATATAAGCTCGGATTATGTCATCTATGTTTGTATCTATGGGTAAGCCAAGCTCTTTAGCACGTTCTCCTCCAACGTCGGCCGGCCACCCAGCAACGATTTCCATAGTGAATGGGTCTGGCGCCGCTGCTATCCTACCAAGCTCTCGGTCTGATGCCACACTCTTGAGGCCCTTTACGATGTCATTTAGTGATATTGAGATCATAGGAAGATTAATAATCCTATCATCTCCTAACCGCGAATATTCAACATCATGTAATGCTAACAGGCCATCAACAGCTGTTCGGTAACTAACAACGGGTATATAAGTGTTAAGCGGCACAGGGACATTATAGTTGAGCCCTTTTAGGGGCTCTCGAATGATGCCGCTTCCGAAGCTGGACGCAGCACGGTTAGGCTTGCCCGGCCTTACAATCACCATCCCAAGCCGCGCTGCCCGCCCGTCAATAAATCCTTTCCGCGAATAATCATTAATTAATAGCTCGGCGATGACCTTAGTCGCACCATACGTAGTTTGTGGTACAAGGCGCGTAGTTTCTGAGACAGATTTGGGCGTATTAGCACCACCATAAGCTGCTATGGAACTCGCGAAGACATATTTCGGACATGAATTCAACTTTCGCGCAGCTTCGAGCACATTTAAATGTCCATGAAGGTTGATCTGCATCGCGAGATCAAAATCCTGCTCAGCTTCACCACTTACAATTGACGCCAGATGAAAGATTGATACATCGTCACCGGCAATCAAATCACCGACAAATTCTGGATCGGCAATGCTACCACGAGCCAACCGAACTAGCGGCCCAAGAGTTGGGAACTCTGAGGGAATATGGCTATCGGCGATGATAATTTCGCTGACGCTCTCTTTACGGCCGGACTTGCCAATAACCGTACCTCGCTCCAGAATCCTGCGGACAAGCCTCAGCCCCAGGAATCCTGCCCCGCCTGTCACAACGACTTTAAGCCCTCCACTCGGCATCACCCCCCCCTATTTTAAATATAGCTTGCCGCAGTGGGGGCTAATTAACCAGCCATAAAGGACATTCATACTTAACCCTTACCGCCGTTTTCCTAAGAACTTTTGCTTACGCGTAATGATTTAATTTTTAAGACAGCTATCATCGCAAGTCCCATCGTCAGCGACACAAACCAGAAAAACTGCGTACCGGTTGGATCAATATTAAGCATAAGTGCGCCAGCGAAAGAACTTATGATTGCTCCTAAACGCCCAAGTGCATGGGCGGACCCAATGCCTGTACCCCGTATTTGAGTGGGATATATTCGCGCTGCAATAGAGAATAGAAGAATCTGAAAACCGGCGGTGAAGGCTCCCATGAAAGCCAAAAGGATCATGATTGCAATATTGTCAGTTAGAAAACTGAATATCAGTCCTCCGATAACAGCCCCAGCGCCTAGGCCGGAAGTGATAAGTCTCATGCCATATCTAGCTACTAACCAAACGCAAATCAACGCACCAACTATACTTCCAAGATTGTAAAGAGCCGATCCATATCCCACCTGGGATGTCCCAAGACCAATCAGCGATAGCATTGTTGGCATCCAATTGAAGAATACGTAAACGGCAAGTAGGTTGGTGAAGTAGGCAGCCCAAAGCGCCAGCGTGTCGTGCCGATATTCTTTACTAAATATTGCACTGAATGGCGCCTTCAATTCCATTCTGCTTATGTTGAACTTCGTCTCAGATGAAAAATTGTTTTCACTTGATAATCGATTGAGAATTCTGACCAATTTTGGCCACATCGCAGGCTTGCCCGCCAGGTACCTGGGAGATTCTGGAACGATCCAGATAAGAGCAGCGATTACGAAGACCGGGGCTACTGCGCCAAAAATATACAAGGACTGCCAACCGTAAGCAGGTATCAGAAAAGCTGACAAGTAACCGCCGAGAACACCACCAACAGGAATACATGCGATACCAAGTGTTATTGCCAAAACTTGCCTGCGAGCCGGTGCAAATTCCGCCAGGAGAGCGGTTGCATTCGGCATCGTGCCACCAAGACCCAGCCCCGCCAAGAATCGTAAAATTAGCAGTTCGGTGATATTTCCTGCCATTGCTGTTACGCCTGTCATGATACTGAACAAGGCGACACTCACGATCAGCATAGTCCGGCGGCCAATCTTATCACCAAGCCACCCACCCACAAATGTGCCGATGCTCAGACCAATGATTCCGAGCGCAAGCACTGGAGCGAACAAGTCACGTTCAACCCCCCATTCTTCACTCAAGCTAGCGATCGTAAGACCGAGAATTTGATTGTCGAAGCCATCCATAACAACGGCCATCGCAACAAGAAAAATGTATAACTGCTGGCGCCAAGTCCAGTCCTGGCCATCCAAGAACTGCCCAACATCAACTTCGTCCATGTCAGAACCCAAAGTCACGTTGTGCGCTTCACAAAATCGTCTATCAATTTAGCGATACCGGCGGGATCTTCGAACATCGGGTAGTGTCCAATCCCATCTAGTAAAGCGACTTCTGTATCCTTGCCAACCAGTTCAGCAGACTGCCGGATCAGTTCCTCTGGTAGCCAGAAATCATCCATACCCTTCACAACAAGAACGGGGCATTGCGCGTCACCAAGTTTGTCGCGAACATCGTGCGACGCCCACGCTTGAATATCGCCATTCCCAGCCTGGTGTGCGTTTTGATGTTGCCACCAGAGCTCTTTCACCTTTCTTGGATTGGCCAAAGTTTTCTTTCCGAGTGAATCTATTGCAGCATACTCGAGAAACGGTTTCCATGCCGTAGACCATGAAGGCTCTTCGAGCTCTGCAGGGTGGGGCAAAATCGGAGCACCACAAGCCAGCCCTTCCATAGGGATGATAGCTCGAAAGTCAGAGCTATGATTTGCAATCAAATCGAACGCGATACACCCGCCAATTGAGCAGCCGGCAACAACCGCTTTCTCCTCATTAAGCAGCGTACGCGCAAAATCATAGACGAACTCTGCGTGATCGTTGATAGTGCGCGTTGGCTCCCAGTTAATGGGATACGAGCGGGAATGCCCGGGAAGGTCTAGCGCAATTGCGCGGTAGCCGCGGGCAGCCATCTCAGGAAGTAGGTACTGGTATTCTCGAGAATCGGACCCCGCTGTATGTACGCCTATAAATGGCATGCCCTCGCCGATCTCATCAAAAAAGGTGCGTGTTCCATTCACGTCAATGTAGTGTCCGGTGAGCTGTTCTATTGCCATACCTCAGTCCTAATTTGGTGTGCCGTCAGGCGGCTTTGAATCTATAGATTGATGCGAATACGCTGCACAAATCGCGCAGAGCTATGTGAATGCGGCCAGCTTCAAAACCATTTCCGCCGATGGCTATCTCAGGTGGGCGAAGACCCCCACCTTCTGACAAGGGATCGTCGTAGGACTTCAAGTGGCGCGATCCTGCGGTCACGAGGTCCGAAAAAGTGCGTTCGCCGGAGCACAACATTTCCCACGCCTTAGTAGACCCAGAGATGGAAATCGTAGTGCCGAACGGGGGAATCAACTCCATTGCATCAATGACTTGCCCGCGATAGATCTTCAGCCAAAGCTGCTGTGCATCGACTTCGATCAAGATCGACCCGTCAAACCAGCGTGTTTCGCGCGTGAATTCGCTACTCGCGTTGAGCGCTTTGACGAAATCGACCTGTTTGTGGGCTAGAAGATTCAAACTCATTCGGCCCCCCATGCCTATCTAGAGACGTTCATATAGAACTCTACACTTCGGCCTTGGATTGTCTACCAGGCATCGCGACCAAGGCTGTTGATGCCGGTGGAAGCAATATAATTCGCAAATAGGCATGACCGCGAAATATGAAGTATGATTTTCGCATCCAAATAGCAGGACTGAAACTAGGGGTCGCTTATAAAAAAGGAAAACCGCTGACTTCTAATTGAAATCAGCGGCTTACCTATTGGTTGCGGGGATAGGATTTGAACCTATGACCTTCAGGTTATGAGCCTGACGAGCTACCAGACTGCTCCACCCCGCGTCAGAGTGATCTGCAGCATAGATCACAATCTCTACAGATATTTCATCCGGTCTTGAATTGCGAACAACTAAAGGACCGGAGAAAAATCTATGACAATCGCGAAAGGTTGGAGGATTCAACCTCATTGCCAAGGTGATATCCACTTTTTTCCACTCTGGTTTCAGAAGACCTGGCAGCGTCCTACTCTCCCACACCTTAAGATGCAGTACCATTGGCGCTGAGGCTTTTCACGGCCGAGTTCGGGATGGGATCGGGTGTTTCATCCTCGCCATAACCACCAGGTCATCTGAAACCAGAAGCGGAAAGAAAACTAAGATCTAAATTCGTAAATCCGTATGCGGGAGATGTATCTCGGCGTCTGAGCATACGGGCTCTCAAGCCGATCGAACAATTAGTACCAGTTAGCTTCACACATCACTGCGCTTCCACACCTGGCCTATCAACGTGGTGGTCTTCCACGGTTCTCAAGGGAAACCTAGTTTTGAGGTGGGTTTCCCGCTTAGATGCATTCAGCGGTTATCCCGTCCGTACATAGCTACCCAGCGATGCTTCTGGCGAAACAACTGGTACACCATAGGTACGTTCATCCCGGTCCTCTCGTACTAGGGACAAATCCTCTCAAGTTTCCTACACCCACGGCAGATAGGGACCGAACTGTCTCACGACGTTCTAAACCCAGCTCACGTACCACTTTAAATGGCGAACAGCCATACCCTTGGGACCTGCTCCAGCCCC